>JBDSTZ010000226.1:0-1992 GCA_039927975.1 Massilia sp.
CTCGGGACCGAACTTCGAAACCCCCGCCGAAATCCGCGCCATGGCCGCGCTGGGCGCCGACGTGGTCGGCATGTCGGTGGTGCCCGAAGTCGTATCGGCCCGCCACTGCGGCATGAAAGTGGTCGGCGTCTCCGTCATCACCAACCTGGCCGAAGGCATGTCGCCGTTTCCGCTGTCGCACGAACAGACCCTCAAGTACGCGGCCATTGGCGCCAAGGACCTCGTCACCCTGATCCTCGCCTTTCTCGCCGGCCTGGCGCAGACCGCGTCCGCGACCGCCTGATTTGCGCGAGTCTTGCCCGCAACTCGCCCGCAACTTGCCCGCCACTCGCCCGACTCTTTCGCGCGTCCTGCGCGCACCGTCCCGTCAACATCACTCCGAGAACTCCATGACCCGCGCATTCATTCTCCTGCTTGACTCATTCGGCCTCGGGGCCACCCCCGACGCCGCCGGTTTCGGCGATGAAGGCGCCAACACCTTCGGCCACATCGCCAGCTGGGCCGCCGCGCAAGGCACGCCGCTCAAGCTGCCCAACCTCGAGCGCCTCGGCCTGGGCGCCGCCGCCCACCTGGCCAGCGGCGCCTGGGCCGATGGCTTCGCCCTGCGCGACGGCTTCCATGGCGCGTACGGCGCCGCGCGCGAACGTTCGACCGGCAAGGACACCCAGAGCGGCCACTGGGAAATCGCCGGCCAGCCGGTCGAATTCGACTGGGGCTATTTTCCCCGCGCGACGCCATCGTTCCCGGCCGAGCTGACCGACACCCTGCAGCGCCAGACCGGCCTCGCCGGCTACCTCGGCAACTGCCACGCCTCCGGCACCGAGATCATCAACCGTCACGGCGACGAGCATGTCGCCAGCGGCAAGATCATCGTCTACACCTCCGGCGACTCGGTCATGCAGATCGCCGCCCACGAACAGCATTTCGGCCTCGAACGCCTGTACGCCGTGTGCGAAGCGGCCTTCGAGCTGGTCAAGCCCTACAACATCGGCCGCGTCATCGCGCGCCCCTTCCTAGGCGAGAACGGCAACTACCACCGCACCTCGAACCGCCACGACTACGCCGTCGCGCCGCCCGGTCCGACCCTGCTCGACCATGTGAAAGACGCCGGCGGCGAAGTCATTGGGCTGGGCAAAATCAGCGACATCTTCGCCGCCCAGGGCATCTCGCGGGTGGTCAAGGGCGTCGACAACATGGCCCTGTTCGACGCCCTGCTCAAGACCACCGACCTGGCCGGCGATGGCTCGCTCACCTTCGTCAATTTCGTCGACTTCGACCAGGCTTTTGGCCACCGCCGCGACATCGCCGGCTATGCCCGCGCACTGCACGAACTGGACGCGCGCCTGCCCGAGTTTTTCGCTAAACTCAAGGAAGGTGACCTGGCAGTGATCACCGCCGACCATGGCTGCGATCCAAGCTGGGCCGGCTCGGACCACACGCGCGAACATATCCCGATGCTGTTCTTCGGTCCCGGCCTGGCGCCGCGCGCCTTGCCGGTCTCCGAGACCTTCGCCGATATCGGCGCGACCCTCGCCCGCCATTTGGGCGTCGCCCCACTCACACACGGAACCGCGCTCTTATGAACGACCATTCCGCCTTCAAACGCAACCAGGCCACCGGCCTCGATCTGGGCTGGGTCAACCAGGTCAAGGTCAACCGCAACGCCGCCGACCGGCGCGCCGCCAGCCTGGCCAACCGCCGCACGGTCAAGAAGGAATACCAGGCCGCCTGGCTGGTCAAGGCGATTCAATGCATCGACCTTACCACCCTCGGCGGCGACGACACCCCGGGCCGCGTCGAGCGCCTGTGCATGAAAGCCATGCGCCCGCTGCGCGCCGACCTGATGGCCGCGCTGGGCCTCGAATCGCTGTCCACCGGCGCCGTCTGCGTGTACCACGAAATGATCGTCCCGGCCGCCCGCATCCTGCATGGCTGCCTGCCGATCGCCGCGGTCTCCACCGCCTTCCCGGCCGGCCTCTCCAGCCTGGAGAC
>JBDSTZ010000227.1:0-9171 GCA_039927975.1 Massilia sp.
TTTCGCCGCGCCGGCGCGCAACCGCTTCGCCTACCAGCTGGTTGGCTTCGACGAGAACTGGGTCAGCACCGACGCCGGCAAGCGCTTCGCGACCTACACCAATCTCGACCCCGGCACCTACGAGTTCCGCGTCAAGGCCGCCAACAAGGACGGCGCCTGGAGCGGGTCGAGCGCGACCCTGACGATCCACGTGCTGCCGCCGTTCTGGAAGAGCTGGTGGTTCCGCACCCTGATGCTGACGCTGGCGATTGGCAGTGCCTACGCGGCCTTCCGCGTGCGCATGAGCGGTTTGCGGCGCCAGAAGAACCAGCTCGAGCAGCAGGTGCTGGCGCGCACCGACGAGATCGGCCAGCAGAACCGCCTGCTGCTTTACCAGAAGCACGAGCTCGAGGCGCGTCGCATCGAGGCCGATACGCAGCGCCGTGACGCCGAGCGGCGCCATGCCGACGCCGAGCGCCAGAAGCAGGAGGTCGAGCTGCAGAAGGAGAATGTCGAGCTGGCCCACCGCAACATCTCGATCCTGTCCGAGATCGGCCGCGAGATGACCGCCACGCTCGACATGGAAACCATCATGAGCACCATGTACCGCCACGTCCAGCACCTGATGGACGCGCGCATGTTCGGCATCGGCTTCTGTCACGAGGAGCGCGGCGTGATCGAATTCCCCTTCGCCCTCGACCACGGGGTGCGCAGCCAGTTCTACACCCGCTCCATGGACGAGCCGCGCCAGCTGGCGGTGTGGTGCGTGAGCGAGCGGCGCGAAATCTTCATCAACAACATGGCCACCGAGCTGCCGCACTACATCGGCGCGGCCGGCGCGCGCTCGCTGGCGCCGGCCGACCTGATCGACGGCACTGCGCCCTCGGCGCCGGTGTCGGTGATGTACGTGCCGCTGATCGTCAAGGATCGCGTGATGGGCGTGATGAGCGTGCAGAGCATCGAGGCCAACGCCTACCGCCGGGTCCACATGGACATGCTGCAGACCCTGGCCGCGCACGCCGCCGTCGCGCTCGACAACGCGCGCGCCTACCGCGAGCTCGAACAAACCCAGGCCCGCCTGCTCGAACAGGAGCGCAAGGTGCGCGCCAACACCGACGAACTGGCCGAAGCCAACCGCGCCTTGCAGGACAACGACGAACGCCTGCGCCTGGCCAAGCAGCGCGCCGAGGAAGCCACCCGCCAGAAGTCCGAATTTTTGGCCAACATGAGCCACGAGATGCGCACCCCGCTGGCCGGCGTGATCGGCATGCTCGGTTTCGCCCTGCGCGACAACCGTCTGCAGGACGCCACGCGCGACCAGATCCTGCGCGGCCAGGCCAACGCCCAGTCGCTGCTGGCGATCATCAACGACCTGCTCGACCTGTCGAAGATCGAGGCCGGCAAGCTCAATACCGAGAACATCGATTTCGCCCTCGGCGCCGCGCTCGACCACGTGGCCAGCCTGTTCGAGCAGCAGGCCGCCATCAGCGGCATCGGCTTCGACATCGAACTCGCCCCCGATCTGCCGCGCTTCGTGGTGGGCGACCCGACCCGCCTGCGCCAGGTCCTCGTCAACCTGGTCGGCAACGCCTTCAAGTTCACCCACCAGGGCGCGGTGCGGGTCAGCGTGCAGCGCTGCGCCGACGTGCTGCCGGCGCGCGGCCAGGTCAGCATGATCCGCTTCTCGGTGCAGGACACCGGGATCGGCATCTCGCCGGCCGCGCTGGCGCGCCTGTTCCAGAAGTTCGAGCAGGCCGACACCACCACCACCCGGCGCTACGGCGGCACCGGCCTGGGGCTGGCGATCTGCCGTCAGCTGGTCGAGCTGATGGGCGGCCAGATCAGTGTCGACAGCGTCGAGGGGGAGGGCAGCAGCTTCAGCTTCGTGCTGCCGCTGGCCGACGGCGTGGCGCCGCCGGCGCCCAGCAGCGCGCCGCTGCCGCCGCATAGTCACCGCCTCAAGGTATTGTGCGCGGAGGATTTCCCGACCAACCAGATCATCATCCGCACCATGCTCGAAGAGCTCGGCCACGAGGTCGAGATGGCCGACGACGGCCTCCAGGCGGTGCAGGCCTGCGTGCGCACCCGCCATGACCTGATCCTGATGGACGGCCGCATGCCGCAGCTCGACGGCGCCAGCGCGACCCGCATGATCCGCGCCGGCGGCCTCGAACGCACCCCGGTGCGCGACCGCGACCTGATGATCATCGCCCTGACCGCCAACGCCAGCGAGGAAGACCGCGCGCGCTACCTGGCCTGCGGGATGGACGACTTCCTCACCAAGCCGGTCGACGAGGCGGCGCTGCACGCGCAGCTGGCGCGCGCGATCGAACGCCAACTGGCGCGCGGCATCGCGCTCGAACCGATGGCGCCGCGGCGCGCGCCGGCCAGCGCCGCCGAACTGGCCGCGCTCGACGAGCTGTTCGGCGTGGCGCCGGGGCCGGCCCCGCAGGCGCCGCCCGGCGCGCTCAATGAACGCGTGCGCGCCGCCTTCATGGCCGACCTGCCGTTGCGCCTGGCCGAACTCAACGCCGCGCGCGCCGCGCAGGACCACGAGGCCGCCGGCCGCGTGCTGCATGGCCTGAGCGGCAGCGCCGCCTACCTCCAGGCCGACGAGCTGCGCGGCTGGTGCGGCGCCTTGTCGCGCGCGGCCGACCGGCGCCAGTGGGATCTGCTCGATGCCGGCCTGCCGCGCCTGCACGCCCTGCTCGGTGTGTTCGCCGATAAGGTGACATGATGCGGCCTATCGACGCGACGCCGGGAGGACGGGGATGAAGGTATTGGTGGTCGACGACGACATCGTCTCGCGCATGGTGCTGATGCACCTGATCGACAACTGCGGCAGCTACGAAATCGTCGAAGCCGATGACGGCGCGGACGCCTGGAGCAAGCTCGAACAGGGCTTGGCGCCGGCGATCGTGTTTTGCGATTTGCGCATGCCGCGCCTGTCGGGCATGGAATTGCTCGAGCGCGTGAAGGCGCTGCCAGCGCTCGCCGCCATGCCCTTCGTGCTCGTCACCTCGGCCAACGACGGCGACACGCTGCGCCAGGCCAGCGCGCTGGGGGCCGATGGCTACATCGTCAAACCGTTCGACCCGGCCCAGGTGCGCAGCCAGCTGGCCAGGCTGGCGGAGCCGGTGTCGCTGCCCGAGGCCGAGTCCATTGATGCGGCAGGGATGGCGGCCGCCGACGCCGACATCGAATTCGACGCCTACCTCAAATCGGACGCCGACCTCAAACCGGACGCCGGCATCAAACCGGATGCCGACCTCAAACCGGACGCCGACCTCAAACCGGACGCCGACATCAAGTCCGGCGCCGATGCCGGTGCCGACCGCGAGCGCCTCCCGGACGAGGTGGAGTCGCCGTGCGCGACCGCCGCGCGCCTCGGCATCAATGCTGGCCGCCTGCTGGTGTACCTGAACGGCTTTCAGACGCAGCTCGGCGCCGCGCGGAACGAATTGCCGGCCTTGCTCGCCGGCGGCGACGAGCCCGCCGCGCGCGCCCGGATCGGCCGCCTGCATACCGGCGGCGCCACGCTCGGCCTGCACGCGGTGGCGCGTCATCTGGCCGTGCTGAGTGCAGATCCCCTCGACGCCGGGGTGATCGGATCGGCGCTCGACTCGTCCTTGCGGGCGGTGGCCCGCCAGATCGAATCGGCCGAGCGCCTGGCCCATTAACCGGGCGATTGGGCCGGAGGGCCGCTTTCTCCGGGCATTATGGTCGGTGCTGCGGCATGCCGATAAAGTGGTAGCGATCCATTCAAATACGTTTAATTGATCCACTCCGTGTTATTTAATCTGGCGATGTGGGTTTTATGCGTCGATTCACCCCGCTTAATTAAAAAATCCATTTCCGGCATAATCGAGCAGCTCCGCCAGCCGCCCCGGCACGCGCGCAGCCGCAGCCCCCACCGCGCTCGCCGGCACGTCCACGTCCCCGCTCGAAAGGCGCCAGTCGTCGCCGCCGGCCCCGCTCGACCGCCACTGCGTGTATTGTCAGCTCCCTCTATGAAAATCCGCAGTTTTACGGCGTCTTCGTCCGCCACCGGTCGCCGGGCCCACAAAATTTGCTCATTTCCTTGATCGAATGTTGTATCGTCGCCGCAACCGGGCGATGTGACTGTACTAAAGTCGGCGTCTTCTTTATTGTTTATGCCAGCAATCGACCAATTAATTAATAATTCCAGGTCTGTGTGTTTACTTCGCGGCCCGCACTGTCCACCGCAGCGGCGTTGAATGTAATTACGCGGTTTGTATCATTTAGTATCACATAATATTATAAATAAGCCGGACGCCCAGGGCGTTTTGGATTTCACTGAAATGATTCTATGAACACTTATCAGAAAAATATACCCGCCAGCATTTCCCGTATTTCCTGGGGCAGCCGCGAGGTGAGCCGTTCGCTGCTGCTGGCCGCGATGTTGGGTGAAATGCTGTGCCTGAGCCAACCCGCGCTGGCGCAGACGGCCGCCGCCGCACCGGTCAAACCGGTCGAGGCCAAACCCGCCGTCGCGCCCAGCAAGGCCGTCACCGCGCCGACGACACCGGCGCCCGAGCCGGCCATGCAAGTGGTGACCGTGAACGGCGAGAAGCCCGTGGTGCGTATCGATCGCGACGTCTATGAAGTCAAGCCGGATGAGACGACCGGCAACAACTCGGCCGCCGAGGCGCTCGCCAACGTGCCGTCGGTGACGGTCGACCCCGATGGCACCGTCGCCTTGCGAGGCAAGACCAATGTGCAGATTTATATCGACGGCAAGCCGGCCGCGCAGATGCAAGGCGATAACCGAGCCGCTGGTCTGGCCTCGATTCCGGCCGACGATATCAAGCAGATCGAAGTGATTAACAATCCTGGCGCGCAATTCGGTAACGAAGGCGGCGGCGGTCCGATTCTGAATCTGGTGATGAAGCGCGAACGCCGCCAGGGTGGCACCGCCGGAGCCAATCTGAACGGCGTGAGCACCGGCAATCGCAACGCCAATGTGCGTGGCAGTTACAACGAAGGTCGCTGGGGCGTCGACGGCTCGGTCAATGCCTCGCGTACCAAGGTGAACAACAATAGCGGCGGCGACCGCCGCTATCTGAATCCGTTCACCGGCCTGTGGAGCCATTCGATCAATGAGCGCCATTCCGGCACCACTGGCGAACAGCAAGGCATGAACGCTAATCTGCGCTACAACCTCGGCGACAAGGACACCCTTGGCGCCGGCATGACGTATAGCCAGGTCAGCCGCGTGCCGTTCAGTTTCAGTCGTTATCAGCTGCTCGACCAGAACGATATCACCACCAGAGATTACACCCGTCAGCAAACGCCCGATCATGACAAGGGCAAAAATTATGGCGTGGTCTTCCGCCTCGATCACAAGGGTGAACTCGAGGGCGAGTCGATGAAAATGGATCTGCGCATTTCGGGCACCTCGAATGACCGGCTCAATGCCAATGCAAACGTCTATACCGTGCGTCCGCCCGGCATTCTCGATACGCTCAGTATCGAAGGCGTCGATGGCAGCAACCGGATTTTCGATTACACCGGTGACTACGAGCGTCCGTTTATGTCCGGCATGCTGCGCGCCGGTTATAAACTGGCCGACACGCGTTCGACCTCGAACCTTCTGTACGTCAATTTCGATGGCATCAGTCCGGTTGGCGTCATCAACCCGCAGCGCTCGACCCGCTTCAAATCGAATGACGCAGTGACCGCCTTGTACGTGACGTACGAACGCTCGATCACCGACAAGTTTGGGATCTCGGCCGGATTGCGCGCCGAAAACTCGCGCCTGCGCGCCGAGTTTCTCAGTAGCGGCACCGAAGTGACCACTCATCACACCAACCTCATTCCGAGCGCCTACGCAAACTACAAGGTGTCCGACGATGCGACCATCCGCTTCCAGTACGCCCACCGGGTCCAGCGACCTGGCGCGCAACAGCTCAATCCGGCCCTGATCTATCGCAGCGAAACGACTGCGACGACCGGCAATCCGGACCTGAAGCCGGTACAGAACGACCGCTTCGAGGCGATGTACATCAGCAAGGTCCTGGACTACAACTATGACTTGCGCGCCTACGCCACCAACGAGCGTGACGGGATACGCACCCGTCGCTTTTACATCAACGAACTGGTGCAACTGGCGGCGCCGGAAAACGGTAGTACCAAACGCGAGGGTGGCTTGCAGGCCAGCCTGAATGGCAAACTGACCCCGGAATTGAGCTTCCAGGTCAATGCCAATTTGACGCACAACATCTTTTCCTACATTGACCAGTTCAATATCGAATCGATCCGCAAGACCACCTCCTTGTTGCTGCAAACTCGCCTGAGTTATCGCTTGACGCAACAGGATTCGTTCACCCTGACGGCCAACCGTACGGGCAGGACGATTGACTATTATGGCGCCGAAAAGAAGGCCTTGGTGCGCGCCAGCGTGAGCTATTTCCGTCGCCTGACGCCGGAAATTTCCCTCAATCTGGCCGTGCAGGACCTGACCAATCCAGGCATCGTGCGTTCGTTTATCGATACCGACATTCTGCACGATTCGAGCTACCAGCAAAGCCAGGGCCGCACCTTCTCGATCGGCCTGAACTTCCAGTTCGGCGGCTTCAAGCGCACCGGCGACATCAACCGGGCTAACCGTCCGGCTGGTGAAAACGGCAATCGCCAGGGCGGCGGTCGCCAGGGTGGTGGCGGTTTCGGCGGCGATGGCGGCGGCTTCGGCGGCGGCGGTGGCGGCTTCGGTGGTGGCGGTGGTGGTTTTGGCGGCGGCGGCGGCGGCGGCCGCTAAGCGAATGCGCCGCTTTGCGCGGCGTCGCCCAGCTTAGCCCGAGGGCCGGCCTGCGCCGGCCCTTATTGTTTCCGCGACCGGCTGGTACAATAGCGGCGCAGCAATGCCCGTGTGTCACCATAGTTCAACGGATAGAATGGGCCCCTCCTAAGGGTCTGATGTGGGTTCGATTCCCGCTGGTGACACCAAAAGCGCGCTGGCCGCCGGCGCCGGCTTCCCAAAACGGGCGCCGCGAGTGGTCGCTTTGCCGCCTCATCCCGCCGCCAATTGCCGCCGCCGGCCCCCGAAGCCGGTACAATGTCGGCTTCGCGAGTTTTTTCCATCAATTTCAACTGCCAGGTTTTTCCTTCGAAAAACACGCTGGCCGGGCTTTTCCTTACTCTTATGGCAGTCATTTCCCTCTCGTCGGCGCAACTTGCGTTCGGCCACGTCGCGTTGCTCGACCACGCGGAATTTTCCCTCGAATCGACCGAGCGGGTCGGCTTGATCGGCCGCAACGGCACCGGCAAGTCCTCGCTGCTCAAGACCATTTCGGGCAAGTTCAAGCTCGACGACGGCTTGCTGGTGATGCAGCAGGGCCTCAAGATCGCCTACGTCGAGCAGGAACCGACCTTCGATCCGGCCATGACGGTGTTCGACGCCGTCGCGCTCGGCATGGGCGAGCAGCAAGCCATGCTGGCCGAGTACGAGGCGCTCACCGGCCAGTTCGGCCAGGGCGACGACGAGGCCCTGATGGACCGCATGCACGACCTCCAGGTCAAGCTCGACGCCACCGACGGCTGGAGCCTGGCCAACAAGGTCGACACCACGCTCGACCGCCTGAACCTGGCTAAGGACGCGCTCATGGGCACGCTCTCGGGCGGCATGCAAAAGCGCGTCGCCCTGGCCGTCGCGCTGGTCTCCGCGCCCGACGTGCTGCTGCTCGACGAGCCGACCAACCACCTCGACTTCAAGTCCATCATGTGGCTCGAAGGCTTGCTGCGCGACTTCAAGGGCTCGGTCCTGTTCATCACCCACGACCGCAGCTTCCTCGACAACGTCGCCACCCGCATCATCGAACTCGACCGCGGCAAGCTGCTCTCTTACCCGGGCAACTTCTCGGCCTATCAAACCCGCAAGAGCGAACAGCTGGAAATCGAGGAAGTCGAGGCCGCCAAGTTCGACAAATTCCTCGCCCAGGAAGAGGTCTGGATCCGCAAGGGCGTCAAGGCGCGCCGGGTGCGCGACGAAGGCCGCGTGCGCCGCCTCGAAGCGCTGCGTCTGCAACGCGCCGCGCGCCGCGACCAGCAGGGCCAGGTCAAGCTGGAAGTGTCGTCGGGCGAGCGCTCGGGCAAGATCGTCGCCGAGCTGGAAAACGTCTCCAAGCGCTACGGCAACAAGGTGATCGTGAATAATTTCACCGGCACCATCCTGCGTGGCGACAAGGTCGGCCTGATCGGCGCCAACGGCGCCGGCAAGACCACCCTGCTCAAGATGATCCTGGGCGAGGAGGGCGTCGACAGCGGTGTCGCCAAGCTCGGCACCAAGTTGCAGGTGGCTTACTTCGACCAGATGCGCACCCAGCTCAACGAGGAAGCGAACCTGATGGAAACCATCGCGCCGGGCAGCGACTGGGTCGAGATCAACGGCGCGCGCAAGCACGTGATGACTTATCTGAACGATTTCCTGTTCGCCCCCGAGCGCGCCCGTTCGCCCGTCAAGTCGCTCTCCGGCGGCGAGCGCAACCGCCTGTTGCTGGCGCGCCTGTTCGCCAAGCCGGCCAACTGCCTGGTGCTTGACGAGCCGACCAACGATCTCGACATCGACACCCTCGAACTGCTTGAGGAACTGCTGGAAGAGTACACCGGCACCGTGTTCCTGGTCAGCCACGACCGCACCTTCCTCGACAACGTGGTCACCCAGGTGATCGTCGCCGAAGGCGAGGGCATGTGGCGCGAATACGTCGGCGGCTATACCGATTGGGAACGGGTCAAGGCGCAGACGGCGGCGGCGCCGAAAGCGGTAGCCGCCAGCGCCAAGGCAGCTGCCGCCGCGCCGAAGGAAACCGTCAAAAAGGTCAAGCTCAGCTACAAGGAACAGCGCGAGCTGGAAGAGCTGCCCTTGCTGATCGCCTCGCTCGAGGACGAGCAGTCGGCCATCACCGCCCAGCTCAACGCGCCCGACTTCTACAAGACCAATCCGGCCGACGCCAAGCGGATTAACCAGCGCTTTGCGGAAATCGAGGACTTGCTGCTCGAAGCTTTGGAAAAATGGGAAGTGATCGAAGCCCGTTCCAAAGGAGAGTAGCAAAGCGGCGCCGGCGGCCACGGCTCCAGGGTCCTCGTCGCTGACCAGGACCCTGGAGCTGTGCCCGCCTGGCGCCTTGACGCCGTCCCATGACCGATCACCATAAACCGGGCGCGGCCGCAGATGCC
>JBDSTZ010000228.1:0-2998 GCA_039927975.1 Massilia sp.
CCGCGCGCCTACCTGCTGGCCGCCAAGATCAATCCGGATACCGACCTGAAACGCATCGCCTTCTCGGGCGCGCACGACGCCACTGTGGCGGCGGTCGGCGGCGGCAAGGTCGATGCCGGCGCGCTCAATATCTCGGTGTGGGAAAAGCTGATCGCCGAAAAGAAGGTTGATCCGGCCGTCGTTCGCGTGTTCTACACCACCCCTGGCTACTTCGATTACAACTGGAGCGTGCGCAGCGACATGAATCCGGCATTGAAGAAGAAGATCACCGACGCCTTCCTCGCGCTCGACAAGTCCACGCCTGAAGGCAAGGAAATTCTGGACCTGCAGCGCGCAAGCAAGTTCATTCCGACCAAGGCCGAGAACTACGGCGCGATCGAAGCGGCCGCGCACAACGCGGGCCTGCTGAAGTAATCCGTCTCACGGACTTAAGCGATGATGACTTACCAGCTAGACCAGCTGACCGTGCGCCACCTCGGCCACGGCCAGGCGCCGGCCCTGCACGCGATCAGCCTGAACATCGAGCAGGGCGAGCAACTGGCCATCATCGGCCCGTCCGGCGCCGGCAAGACCACCTTGCTGGCCACCCTCGCCTGCGCGCACCAGCCGTCGAACGGCGCCCTGTCGGTGCTGGGCCAGGACCCATGGGGCCTGAACCAGCAATTGCGCCACCAGCTGCGCGCGCGCCTGTTCCTGGCGCCGCAAACGCCGCCGCTGCCGCCGCGCCAGCGGGTGGTGACGGCGGTGCTGGCCGCGCGCCTGCCGCAATGGTCGCTGTGGCAGGCATTGGTCTCGCTGGTCAAACCGGTTGATCCGGAGGCCGCGTTCGACGCGCTGGCCCGCTTCGGCCTGGGCGACAAGCTGTATGCGCGGGTCGACCGCCTGTCCGGCGGCGAGCGCCAGCGCTGCGGCCTGGCCCGCCTGCTGCTGTCGCAGGCGCAGGCCTTCCTGGTCGACGAGCCGCTCTCGGCGCTCGACCCCACGCTGGCCCAGATCACCCTGTCAACCCTGCAGCAGGAAGCGGCCGCGCGCAAGGCGACGCTGATCTGCAGCCTGCACCAGGTCGATATGGCGCGCGCCAACTTCGCCCGCATCGTCGGCCTGCGCGACGGCCGCATCGTGTTCGACGCGCCGCGTGAACAGGTCAGCGACGCCATGATCGCCGCGCTGTACAACAATGAAGTCATCGCCACCCCGGCGCCGGCCTTCCACGAATCGCCCGAACGCATCGCGGTCGGCGCCTGTTTCTAGGGGTGGCCTTGCAAGCGACCTCCCTGCATCCCGATCCCGCCTGGCGCGGCCGCGTGAGCGCCACCGTCATCGTGCTCGCGCTCCTGTGGCCGATGCTGGTGGTGAGCGAATTCAAGCCGTGGGTGCTGTTCGACAGCCAGAGCCTGGCCTACGTCTGGCGCTACCTGGAAGGCTTTCTCACGCCGGCCCACTCATCCGAATTCCTGCTGCTGGTGCTTGAGCAAACCTGGCTGACGGTGGCGATCGCCACCGCCGGCCTGACGCTCGCGCTGCTGGGCGCCATTCCCGCCACCCTGATCGTCACCGAACGCCTGTCCATCTCGCGCCTGGGCACCGGCCGCATGCGCTTCGGCGCGCGCATCGTGCGCCAGGCCGTGCGCTGGCTGCTGGTACTGCTGCGCAGCGTGCCCGAACTGGTGTGGGCGCTGCTGCTGGTGCGCATCGTCGGCCTCGGGCCGACCGCCGGCGTGCTGGCCATCGCCCTCACCTACAGCGGCATGCTGGGCAAGGTGTATGCCGAAATCCTCGAATCGGCCGACGCCCACGCCACCGATTCTCTGCTGTCCAACGGCAGCGGCAGGCTGGCCGCACTGCTGTACGGCGCGCTGCCCGACGCCGCCGCCGAACTGGTGTCGTACACGGTCTACCGCTGGGAATGCGCGATCCGCGGCTCGGTGGTGATGGGCTTTGTCGGCGCCGGCGGACTCGGTCAACGGATGGACGAATCGACCCACAATATGGTCGCCGGCGAAGTGTCGACCATGCTGATCGTGTTCGTGCTGCTGGTGGCCGGCGCCGACGTGGTGTCGAAGCTGCTGCGCCGGAGGCTCGGATGAGCGCGCGCGCGATGCCGCCGGCGCCGCCGCGCAGCTGGTCGTCATGGCTGCTGCTGGCGATGCTGGCGTTGCTGGTGGTGGCCAGCTTCGCCACGCTCGACCTGCAATGGGCAGCGTTTTTCACCGCCGAGGCGGCGGGCACCACCAGCGAATTCCTGGCCGGCTTCGCGCCGCCCGAGATGGCCACGCCCTTCCTGCTCAAGACCCTCAACGCTGGTTTGGAAACGCTGGCCATGTCGGCGCTCGGCACCGCGCTGGCGGTATTCGCCGGCCTTGCGCTGGCGCTGCCGGCGGCTGGCCGCTTCGGCGCCGCGCTGCGCGCCGCCGCGCGCGTACTGCTCAATGTGCTGCGTTCGATCCCCGAACTGGTGTGGGCCTCGCTGCTGCTGGTGGCGGCCGGCCTGGGGCCGTTCGCCGGCACCCTGGCGCTGGCGGTGCACACCAGCGGCGTGCTCGGAAGGCTGTTCGC
Organism: Massilia sp.; assembly: GCA_039927975.1. Taxonomy (GTDB): domain Bacteria; phylum Pseudomonadota; class Gammaproteobacteria; order Burkholderiales; family Burkholderiaceae_D; genus JBDSTZ01. The sequence goes on from JBDSTZ010000228.1 coordinate 2,557, forward strand.
CGACGTCCTTGAGAACACCCCGCCGCAACCGGAACAGACCCTGCGCACCAACGGCGCCGCGCCGGTCGCCGCTTTTCTGTACACCACGCTGCCGCAGGCGCTGCCGCAAATGCTGTCGTACACGCTGTACCGCTGGGAGAACAATATCCGCGCCGCCGCCGTGCTGGGCGTGGTCGGCGCCGGCGGCCTGGGGCAGATGCTCAAGTATCACCTGTCGCTGTTCCAGATGCAGAACGCGGCGACGGTGGTGATCGGCATGCTGCTGCTGGTGGCGCTGGTCGATGCGCTCAGCTTCGCGATGCGGCGCTCCCTGACCCGCTAGGAGTTTGCGCGGCAGAAGCCGTTCCGTCATCCGTTTGCGTGTTGTAAACTAGGCGGATGACGACGAGCTATCTACCCTACGATCCTCAACAGCAATTTCTTCTGCCCCACGCCTTGCAGG
>JBDSTZ010000229.1:0-11771 GCA_039927975.1 Massilia sp.
CGCACGCGGCGGCGCATCACCAGCGCGATGGCGGCCAGGCCGATCGCGGACAGCGGCAAGCCGGAAGGCTCCGGAATGAACGAGACGGCGGCGTCGGAAATGCTGGCGCTGATGTTGCCGTCGATGCCGGCCGTGGCGGCCGGCGTCCAGCCGAAGTCGGCCAGCGAACCGCTGCGCGGATCGACCTTGCCCAGCAGGGAGAACGCCTCGTCGTAAGCCGACACGATGAAATGCGACGCGTGCAGGCCTGAAGGATCGATGCCACTGGCGAAGCTCAGGTCGAACGACAGCACGCCGCCGAAATTGACCGCATGGAACAGGTCGGTGAACGTGTCGTTGCGGAACAGGTAGCCGCCCGCCGTCCGGGTCACTCCCACCGCATCGATAAAGGCGGCGGGGTCGAAGCCGACCATGTTGCTGACCAGCGCCGTCGTCAGCGGCCCGTCGCCAGTGCTCAGTTGCAGGTCCAGGTAGCCGCTGGCGACGCCGAAGTTGCCTGAGTCGATAGCCACATGGATGATGCCGGCCGAGGCCATGCTGCTGGTGGCCGCCAGCACGACGGCCAGCGCGCTGCGGCGCAGAAAGGTGGCAATTGGTTTGATATCGATATGCATGATGTTTTCCTTATTTCTTTAAAAGGCGCCTTGGTAGAGCGCGGGCGTATAAGTGACGGCAACCCGGCCCGGATTGCTGAAGGTCAGCGGCACGCTGATGGTGGCGCCGGCATTCAAGGGACCGGCCAGGGTGACGTAAGGCGAACCGGCGTCCGTGCCGCTGGCGTTGTCGAGCGTGAGGCCGGCGGCCAGCGACTTGAGCTTGAGCTGCAATGGACCGGTCAGCGGCGCGCCACTGGTATTGGTTACCGTCACGCTGCCGACGAATTTGCCGGTGCTGCGGTTCAAGGTCGCGCCTTGCTGCACGAGCTTCACGCTGGCGTTCACATCGAGTGCGATATTCACCGTGACCGTGTGTTGCGGTTCCACATTGCCGGCCCAGTCCACGCTCCAGTACACCACGGTATGTTTTCCTGCCGCGCTTAGTGCGACCGCTTTGCCGGTTTGCTGCGCGCCACCGTCGACCGTGTAGTAAGTCGCGGAAACACCCGAGCTCGCATCGGTGGCATTCAAGCTCACCGTCGTGGCCGCGTTCACCGTGGTGGCCGGCGCATTGTCGGTCGTCACCGGCGCTGTCACGTCCGACGTCTGGACACTGCCGTGGAAGCGCACTTCAGCCATATTGCCAAACCAGGCGCCGGCATTGACGATGCGGATATAGCGATACGGGATCCGGCTGGCCACCGCGAGGGTTTGCCATTCGATCGTCGAGGCCGCACCGGCGCTCAACGTGGTCCATGCCGTGTTGTCGTTGGAACCCTGGATCACCGTACCGGCAATGCGTCCATACAGGCCGTCTTGTCTCGGGCTCAACTCGACAGCGGTCAGGGTGGTTTGATTGCCCGCCTTGAAGTCGAACGTGATGAACGCCCCGTTTCCGGAATTGTTGCTGCCGATGCGGAAATCGGAATTCGTCCCCAACACGCCGTCAAACAAGTTGTTCACTTGGCCCAAAGTGGCCGCCGCGGTCCGGTTGACAGTCGAATCGATCAAGGTCGTGATCCCGGTCACATTCCGGATCAGGTCCGTTTCGTCGACCAGCGTCAGCGCGGTGCCATCCGTGGTGTCGGTGTCCGGATAGCCATCGGCGCCGCTTTGAAGCTTGTAATTGATGGCGAACTTGACCGGTCCGGTCGCCACGCCCTGCGGCAAGGTTGCCGTCGCGGTGTAGTTGACGTTGTCCGTCGTGACGACCGTGGCGGGCACGCCCTGGATGGTGGCATTGACGCTGTTGATCGCTTCTTTCGCCGTAAAGCTCAACTTGACGGTGCTGCCGGGGACGATCCGCGTGCGCAGGCTTTGCGCCGACGTGAGCGAGGTCGCGCCGACTTTATTCGAGCTCGCAATCGCGCCATGCAAGCGCAGTTCCGACAAATTTCCATACCAGGCATTCGGGTTATAAATCCGGATATAGCGATACAGCTTGCCCCCGCTGATCGGCAAGGTCTGCCAATCCAAGGTCGAGATGGCCGGACTGGAAATCGTCTCCCAGGTCGCGTTGTCGTTCGAGCCCATCACCACGGCGCCGGCGACCCGCGCGAAATTGCCATCCTGCCGGGCAGCCATTTCCACGCTGGTCAAGCCGGCTTGATTGCCGCCCTTGAGGTCGAAGGTGATGTAGCTGCCGTTACCGGCGTTGTTGGCGCCGATGCGGAAGTCCGAATTCGACGCCAGCACGCCGTCAAACAGATAACCGACTTGCGTCAGCGTGTCGCCCGCCGTGCGGTTCACGGTCGAATCGATCAAGGTCGTGATGCCGGTGACGTTGCGGATCAGATCCGATTCATCGACGATATTGAGCGAGGAGCCATCCGTGGTTTCCGTGTTCTGATAACCATCCACGCCGTTTTGCAGCTTGTAGTTGACGGCGAATTTCACCGCCCCCGTCGCGGCGCCCAGGGGCAGCGTTGCCGTGGCCGTGAAGTTGATATTGTCCGTCGTGCTGACCGTTGCGCTCTGGCCTTGAATCGTGACGTTGACGGTGTTGACCGCTTGCTTGGCCGTGAAGCTCAATTTGACGGTGCTGCCAGGCACGATCCGGTTGCGCGAGCTTTGCGCCGAACTGAGCGATACGGTGGCGATCTTGTTCGCGGAAACCGACGTGCCGAACAATCTCAGCTCCGCCATGTTGCCATACCAGCCGCCACCGTCGACCATCCGGATGTAGCGGTAAGGCTGGGCGCTGTTGACGGTCAGGGTCTGCCATTCCAGAGTCGATTTCGCGGCGTTGGAAATCGTCTCCCACGTCGCATTGTCGTTCGATCCCTGGACCACGGCGCCATTGAGCCGCGTATAGTAGCCGTCCTGGCGCGCCAGCACTTCAACCCGCGACAGCGTGGCCTGGCCGCCCCCTTTGAAGTCGAAGGTGATGTAAGCGCCGCTCCCGCCGCCATTGAAATAATATTCGCTGGCCGTGGTCAAATTGCTGTCGAAAAGTTTTTGGGTCACTGCCAACAAGTCCGCCGGGGCCGTGCCGTTGGAATCCTTCAGGCCGGCGATCTCGAGCACATTGCCGATCAAGTTCGACTCGTCGGAAATATACAAGGACGTGCCGTCGGTGGTGAACAAGGTTGGCGAGGCATCGATCCCCGCCGCCGTCTTGTAGTTGAGAGTGAATTTCACCGTTCCCGAGGCCACGCTGGCATTGGCGACCCAGCTCGCGGTCCAGTTCAGATTGTCGGTCGTCGTGACCGTTGCGGCTTGCCCTTGAATCTTGACATCCACGTTGCTGATCGCCTCTGTCGATTTGAACGACAAGTTGACCGTGTTGCCGGCAACGATACGCGTTCTCAAACCCTGGGGCGAGCCGATCGACACCGCCGACAGCTTGTTGACGGTCTCGTAACGGTGCCCGAAGATCCTGAATTCGGAGAGCTCGAGAAACGGGCCCGAGGTGGCGCCGGAAGTATCGATCATTTGCATCTTCAAGAAGCGAAATTGCTGGTTCTTGAGATCGTCCTGCACCGGCAGGGTTTGCAGGTCTTCGTTCACCGCCGTCAGGCCGGGCGTCAAGCGGGTCCAGGTCTCGTTGTCGTTGGAGCCAAACATCGCCACCCCGCCTATACGCTCGGGAAAGCTTGCGCGCACTTGCAGCTGGAAGGCGTCAGCGGAGAATTTGAAGCTCGGACCGAAATCGAAGGTGTGCGTCAAATTGACGGCCAGGAAATAGCCGACGAAGCTGTCCGGGGAACCGTCCAGGGCGTTTGGCAGATCGGTGCCAAAGGTCGTTGCAACAAACAGGTTGGTGTAATTCATGCTCCCGTCGCTCAACAACGGCGTGGTCTGCTGGAGCCCGACGACAGCGCTGTTCAAGGCTGCCAGCCTGGCAAGGAAGTCGTCATCGCTGGCGCTGGCGACGGCGCTCATTGCGTCCGAATAGGCCTGGTTGTAGATGGCCAGCGTCGAACTGACATAGATGAGATTTGCGTTGTATGCCGCGCTGGCCGCCGCCACCGCCGACTGCCTGTCGGCGCTGACAACAACTTGCACGGTCTTCGTCGTCATCGTCGTGCCATCCGACGAGGAGACCACGAAACTGTAGGTCCCGGGCTGTGTCGGTTTCCAGGAGAAGTCGCCGTTGGCCGTATTGAACAGCGCGCCGGCCGGGAGGTTATCGATCTGATAGCTGAGCGTCGCGCCGGCATTCGCATTCGTCGCCGCGAAACTGAAGTTGAGCGTGGCGGTGGACGAGGCATAGGTGTAGACATTCAAGGCCGCGTTGCCCAACTTGAACACCGGAGGCGTCAGCAAGGTCCCCGCTTGCACGTTGATATGGTCGATATCGACGGTCGTGCCGGCGCCTGTCACGTTCAGATAGAGCAGGTCGCCCAGTCCCTGGTAGGCATTCAAGGCGTAGTCGACATAGACCCACTGGCCATGCGTATTTGGCAGCGTGATCGTGTCGCCGAAGGCTTCCATGAGCGCGGTGCCGTTGGTTCTGATCCGGAACGCCAGGTTCTTCGTCGCATTGCCGGAACCGACCAGCGCCAGTTTGCTGCCCTGCGCCGTGGCGGTGATCCTGACGAAGCCAGCCGTCTCATCGCGCATCGCGACCGTATTGCCGTCGAACGAAGAGAAGCGGTCTTCCAGTTCGCGATACGGTTCAACGATGGTCTTCACCAGGTACTTGCTGCCCTCGGCCTCGGCCGCGGCGGGGATGAAGAACCAAAAATCGCCGCCGCCGTCCGGGCCGTCCCAGTAGTATCGGGAGCGCGCGGCGAACATTTTTGTGTAGTAAGGCGCGCGCGCCTCGATATCGATGCCCTTGACGTACTTGTAGTAATAGAACGATTCCCAGGTGTTCTGGGTCAGGCGTCCCCTGTAACCACCGGATATTTGCTTGTAGACGATGGTTGGATTGCCGTCGGGATCGGTGTGCGCCGCGACCGGGATCCACGGCGTCTCGTAACCCATCATGAAGCGGGCGAACAGCTCGGTCGCGGCGAGCACCCGGTCGTTCAGGTAGTCGTACGGTCCGACCGCGTTCGGCGCGGTGGACGCGGTGCCGTCGACCGGATCGATCCTGGTCCCCTGGGCCAGCCACATGCGCGCCAAAATCTCATTGTTGGTCAGGTCGCCGGCGCCGTGCGCCTGGTCGCGTCCCATTTCGACGTGCTGCACCGCCGGCGGATCGACCGCTTCACCGGTCAGGTCGTTTTTCGCGACCAGCCTGAACAGTTGTTTGATGGCGCCGTTTTGCCCCTGGTCGACGGCAGTCTTGTTCACGGTGGCCCACTCGATGGCCTCGTTATAGCGGTCGCGGTTGCCGGTGAAGATATAGCCGGCCGTCGCGCCGATCAGCGGGTAATTATGCTGATTCATGAAGTAGGAATTCTTATGCGCGAAGGTCTCGATGACCGGCGTGATCAGGTTGGCCGTAAACAGCGCGGTATCCTGATCGGTCCACAGCAGCGACGGCGTCTGGGTGCTGGTATAGCGCAGGATTTCCGCCGCGGCGACCATCCGGTTGAGCGGCATGCCGGTGTGGATATGCGCATCGACGAAATACGCGTATTGCGCCGGATCCATCTGTTCCCACAGGCGGATGATGCGCATGGCATTCGCCCGGTAGGTGTCGTCGCCGCTGATGTAATACAACACAGCTTGGGTGTACGCCTTCATTCCGTCCGCGATGAACCTGGAATTGTCGCCCTGGCTGGCCAGGCCATAAATGCTCGGCTTGGCGGGGTCGCTGCCCTGGTTGCTGGAGCCGGCGGTGCGCGAAGCGCTGCTCGACAGCACCATATCGTTGAAATAGCTGTTCCACGGTTCTTTTTGCGCCCGCACCTCGGCGCGCAGATTTTCAAGTATCTCCCTGGTCAGTCCGACCCCGGGGTGCTTGAAACCGCTCGCGTCGATGGTCTCACTAATCGCCGGTTGATAATTCGTCGCGATGTTTTGGATGGCATTCGCCGCGCTTGCGCTTCCCGCCGCCGTCGCCAAACCGGCGGCGATCAAGATCGAGAAAACGCGCCGCGACGCATTTCCGGATTGATGTCTCTTCATTTTGTTCTCTTCCATTTTGATTTGATTTGATTGACCTGCCGTGAAAAACATGTGCCGCCGCTTCCCTCCTTGCGTGAGCGATTGCATCCTCAAATGGCCGGGTTTGCGCCGCTGTGCCGCGCCGTTCGACCCGCCTGTGCGCGGCGCAGCGTCGCGCCGTCCCGGCCCGCCCCGCCCGCCCCGCCCGCCGTCGATTCGCGCGTGACCAGGGTAAAGGGCAGCACGCGCTGGCGCGCGCGCCTCGGTTCGCCGATCGCGTCGATCGCCAACTGCACCGCCGCGCGCGTCAGCGCGTTGATCGGTTGGCGAATCGTGGTCAGGCCGGGCCAGAGCGCCGCGGCGATCGGCTTATCGTCGAAGCCGCATACCGCCACATCGCGCGGCACCCGCAGATCCAATCCGTGCGCCACCGCGATCACGGCGGCGGCCATGTCGTCATTGCAGGCGAAGACGGCAGATGGGCGGTCGGCCCGATCGAGCAGTTGACTGGCCGCCGCCAAACCCGAGCGATAGGTGAAGCTTCCTTCGGCGACGCGCCCGGGACGCACCTCCTGGCCTGCCGCGTCCATCGCATCGCGATAGGCCTGGTAGCGCAGTTGGGCCGGCGCGTGACCCGGGGCGCCGGTGACGAAGGCGATGTCGCGATGGCCGGCCGCGAACAGATGGTTCATCATGGCGCGCGCCCCCGCGTAGTCATCGATGCGCACGGCCGATATGCCGGCCGTCGGCGGCGCGCTGGCGACGGCAACGATCTGCATGCCGATCCCGTCGAGCTCGCGCAGCGCCGACGCCAGCTCGCACAGCGGCGGTGGCACCAGGATGGCGTCGGCGCCATCGGCGATCAGCCTGGCGATCGCGCCGCGCTGACTGTCGAGGTCGCCGCACTGCCCGAGCAGGAGCCGGGCCCCTTGCGCGCTGCACTGGTGCATGGCGCCAAGCAGGACATCGCTCATGAAGGCCGCGCCGGGATGGCTGAAAAGCAAGCCGATGCGCAGGTGGCCGATCCGTGTCGAGCGCGCCGCCACGTTGACCTGGTACTTCAGCGCGGCGATCGCCGCCACGACGCGCTGGCGAAACAAGGCGCCAACCCGGGTATTGCCGTTGATCACACGCGAGACCGTCACGGGCGATACCCGGGCCAGGCGCGCGACGTCATAGATGGTGGCCGCGCTCACGCCGCGCCCCGCCGCGCATCGCCGGCGCCGCCGAACAGGCGCACCAGGGCGGCCGTAAACAACGCCGGCCGCTCCAGGTTCGACACATGGCCGCAATCGGGGAGGATCTCGAGCACCGCCTGGGGCAAGAGCGCGGTGATCGGGAAACCCATCTTTTCCTGGTCGCCGCGCACGATCAGCACCGGCATGGCCGGCTTGGCGGCCGCCAGGTGCCGCGCCGCCGAACGCCCCAGCAGCAAGCGCGGCTCGACGTGCAGTGCTTGCCAGGCCGGCCATTCATCGATCATCCGCCACAAGGGTTGGCGCAAGGCCTCGCGCCCGCTGCCGGCGTGGCTGATCAAGCCATCGAGCCACTGCTGCTTGAACGGGGTGACGCCCGCTTTGCGCAAGGCGGCGATCTCGCCGCGGCGCGTGGCCAGCGCCTCGGCGCTCCAGGGCTCGTCGGGTCCCGGGATATCGAACAGGTCGCCGCCGGCCATGGTGGCGCTCAGGGCCCGCTCGGGATACAGCGCGATGAAATCGGTCACCACAAAGCCGCCCAGCGACAAGCCGACCAGGTGGGCGCGCGCGATCCCCAGTGCGTCCATGAACTGGCGCAAATCGTCGGCATGCAAGAACTGCTCGCCCTCGCGCGGCTCGCCCGAGCGCCCATAGCCGCGCAGGTCGTAACGGATCACCCGCCAATCGCGCTCGAGGGCGTCGATCTGGGGCTGCCATTGGCGCCGGTCGAAGCTGTGGCCGTGCAAGAAAATCACCGGCCGCCCGGCCCCGCTTTCCTCGTAATACAGGGTGGCGCCGTCGATGGCGACGCTGGCGTGCCGGGTGGCGCGCCGGGCGGTTTCCTCGAGCGCGGTGCGGACCATCGGCGCGTAGATGGTCGAGCCCATAAAGGTACTGTAGCCGTCGGCGACCGCCTTCTCGACGTTGGCCTTGGCCACCACGACGCCCCACACCCCGCTCGCCTTGTCGAGCCAGGCGCAGGCGCCGGCCCAGCCGGGCGAGGACAGCAACAGCGGGGCGCCGCGACGATCGACTTCTTCGCGCCACAGCCCCAGGCCGTAGATATCCTGGTGCAGCCGCTGGCGCGCCGCCTCGACGTATTCGGCGCGCTTGATACTGGCGCCGTGGGTCTGGTCCGCCTGCATCTCGGCGATCGCGCGCGCGCTGAGCACGCGCTTGCCTTTGTACAGGCCGTTTTGCGACACCATCATCAGAAAGCGGCCGTAATCGTGCGTGCTGGTAAACAGGCTTCCGCCCAGCATGGGACTAAAGCCGGGCTCACGCGAGACCGGACTATAGCCGCTGGCGCGCATGCCCAGCGGGCCGGCGATGCGGTTCTGGAACAGCGCGTCGAACGATTGGCGCGCCGCCACTTCGGCCATGCGTCCGGCCACCTGCATGGCCAGGCCGCCATACTGGAAGCGTTCGCCCGGGCGCGCCACGGCCGGCAGCGCGACGATGTGGGCCACCGACTCCTCCAGCGTCTGGTAATCGTCGCGGCGCCGGTCTTGCGGCTGATAATCGGGATAGCCGGCGGTGTGCGACAGCAGCTGGCGCAAGGTCGCGTCGCCCTTGCTGTCGGTGAACTGCGGCAGGAACTTCCTGACCGGATCGTCCCAGCCCAGTTTGCCCTCGTCGACCACGCTGGCGATGGTGGCGGCGGCGGTCCATTTACCGGTCGAGGCCACATGCATGGCGACGTCCGGGCCGGCATTGCCGACATAGGCTTCGTGCAGGACGCTCTCGCCGCGCCCCAGCATCAGCCCCATCCCGTCGAAGTAACCGAGCGCGACGCGCTCGCGCAATCGCGCATCGAGCCATGAAAAATCCGGCGCGGCGGTGCGCGCCCCGGCATACGCGCGCGGCGCATACCAAGCGCCAAGGCCGGCCACGCCCAGCGAAAAAAACGCCCGTCGTTTCATTGTGCACCCGTGTGAGAAAGCCCTCCACGTCCGCAGGTGGAGGGCGAGAGCTTGCGCCCGAGACATTGGAGCTAGATCATCAAAGCGCTTAGAGCGCGTAGCGGATCTGCACCCCGTAACGCTGACCGATCGGCAGATAGTTGCGTTGGGTGTGCGGGGTGCCGAAATACTGCTCGCTGTGCGCGCCGGCGATATTCACGCCATCGACCACCACCGACATTTTCTTGCTAATGTCATAGGACAGCGAGCAATCCAGTACGCCCACCCCGGCTTCATAGATCGGCACGCCAAGCGAGGCGCCGGAACCGGCCGCGGCAACGAAGCTGCTGCGATAATTGTAGGCAAGCCGCGCCTTGATCTTGCCCTTTTCGTACATGGCGACCAGGTTGTAGCTATTCTTGGACAAGCCTTGCAGCGGTATGGTCTTGCCCGCGATCGGCGCCGAGGTTGCGGCATCCGACTCGACATAGGTGTAGTTGACCTGGGCGCCAAGGCCATCAAATGGCGCTGGCAATCTGTCGAAGAATTGCTGGTAACCCGCTTCCAGCCCCTTGATCCTGGACGTACCGGCAGTCTCGAAGCTCGTGACTTTATACTCCTCGCCGTTGATGATGCGGTTTTGATTGATCTGCTGGGCATAGCCATCGACCGTTTTCTTGAACAGGGACACATAGGCCATGCCGGTGCGCCCGAAGTATTGCTCGAGCGATGCATCGAGATTGCTCGACTCGAGTGGCTTGAGGTTGGGATTGCCGCTCGCCGCCTCGTGCTGCGCCTGGTTGGTGATGGTGACCGCGCCCTTCAGGAAACCGAAGGCAACCGGCGCAAACGTCTTCGATGCCGCCGCGCGCAGCACCAGATCGTCGCGCAACGCCAGGTGGGCGTTGAGCGAAGGCAGCACGTCGGTGCGGGACGAATCGTTCGACTGCAGCACCAGGGTGCCCGCTTTGTCGGCGCCATACGCCTCGGCGTGGAACTTGGTGTTGATGTAGCGTACGCCAAGATTGCCGGTGAGCGGCATGCCCGCCAGCGCGAGCTCGTAATTGAGCTTGATATAGCCCGCCGCGCTTTTCTCTTTATTGAGCTGGAATTGGTCCGGGGTATACGGTTCCGACGTCGTGATGCCATACAAGCCGCGCAAAGCGCTTTGCTGGCGCACAGCGGCGGCCGAGAAGGTCCGGTAAGCGCCAATCTCGCGCGACTCGGTGGCAGGCACCGTCGTCAGCAGCGAGGGATCGACGCTGGCCAGGGTCTTGCTGCTGTTGCAGCCGTCGATGCAATAGAAATTGACGAAACCGATCGATTCATGGGTGTAGTCATTGGCGCGCAGGCCGACGTCGAGCGAGCTGAGGATACCCTTGTTGACCTTGTAGTTGGCCTCCAGGGTTGCTGCCGTGTTCGACTGTTTATTTTTAAACTCGATCGACAGCAGATACGAGGGATGGATGTTCGACAGATTGGTCAGATCGACACCGGCGATCGACACGCGCGAAGGTTCGCCCTGATTCATCACCAGCGACATCGATGGAATGGACGCACTCAAGCCCCATTCATACAGGTTGGCCATGGATGAACTGTTGCCGTGGCTGATACGGCCCTTCACCGTCAGGTCGCCGCCATCGCTCCAGCGGCCACCGACATCGAACATTCTTGTCCTGCGAACTTCATCGGCCGTCACCGAGTTGTCGACCATCCTGTTATTGCTGAAGGTGCCCGATTTCAGGTTGTCGCTGCCGTCGGTATTGGTGTCGCCCCACAGGGTGTAGGTCGAGGTCGGGTCGCCGGGGTAAAGGCGCGCGGTCCGAAATTCGTTGTTCATCACGTAGTTGATCGCGGTGACGTTCGCGTCCAGGGTCAGGTTGCTGCTCGGCCGCCACTGGTAAGCGAGGATGCCGGTGTCGCGCAAGCGCGTGCCGTTGTGGCCATTGCCGGTAAAGATACCGCTCGGCATGGTGACCGTCTTGCCCGAGCCGGCAAAGTTGCTCACCGCCGTCGTGTTCTGCACTTCATCTTCGCCCAAGCCATACCGGCTCTCGCCGTGCGCGACATTGAACAGCAGGCCCATCTCGCCGACGCCCGTCATCCATCGGTTGCTCAGCAGTGCCGAGACCTGCGGCTTCACCTTGGCGCCAAATCCAGGCGCGCCCACGAAAGACGTCGCCTTGGCCACCAGCACCGCCTGCGGGGTGCTGAAGTCGAACGGCTTGCGCGTGCGGATATCGACGTAGCCGCCCATTCCGCCTTCGATTTCATTGGCCGACGAACTCTTGTAGACGTCGACGCCGGCCAGCACGTCGGCTGGCAAGTCTTCCAGGTCAAAGTTGCGCCCGTTGCCGGTCGGGCCGTACACTTCCTGGCCATTGAGCACGATTTTGGTGTCACCCAGGCCGCGGATGGCAATCCCTCTTCCTTCGCCCTTGTAACGGCTCATCTGGACACCCGGAATGCGTTGGGCGGCCTCGGCGATATTTTGATCCGGCAATTTACCAATGTCGTCGGCAACGATCGAATCGCTCATCGACTCGCTGTCGCGCTTCTTGTTGCGCGCGCTTTGC
>JBDSTZ010000230.1:0-1753 GCA_039927975.1 Massilia sp.
TCGCTCGTCACGGCGACACCGGTGAACGCAGCGCCCGGACCATCGGCTTTTCAAGCATCCGCGGGGGCGACATTGTCGGTGAGCACACCGTGCTGTTCGCCGGCACCGGCGAGCGCATCGAAATCAGCCACAAGTCGAGCAGCCGGGTCAGCTACGCGAACGGCGCCCTGCGCGCCGCGCGCAGCGAGCCTTGCGCGTACGAGGCGCGGCTGCTGGACTTGTGGCTGATTTCGATGCGCTCGCCGGTACCGCAGAACATCACGGTATGGTCGCCGATAATGTCGCCGCCGCGCACGGTGGCAAAACCGATGGTGGAGGGGTCGCGCGCGCCGGTGACGCCTTCGCGTCCGTACACAGCGCATTCTTTCAGGTCGCGCCCGAGCGCGTCGGCAATGACCTCGCCCATTTTCAGGGCGGTGCCGGACGGTGCATCGACCTTGTGGCGGTGGTGCGCCTCGACGATTTCGATGTCGTAGCCTTCCGACAGGCTTTGCGCGGCCAGTTCCAGCAGCTTCAGAGTGACGTTCACGCCCACGCTCATGTTGGGCGCGAAGACGATGGCGATTTTCTCGGCCGCGGCGGCAATCGCCGCCTTGCCGGCATCGTCAAAGCCGGTGGTGCCGATGACCATCTTGATGCCGTGGGCGGCGCAGTACTCCAGGTGGCGCAATGTGCCTTCCGGACGGGTAAAGTCGATCAGCAGGTCGGCCGTGGCCAGGCCGCGCGCCAGGTCGGATTCAACCAGCACGCCGCTGGGCTGGCCCGAAAACGCGCTGGCGTCGGTGCCGATGTCGGCCGCGCCATCGACGCCCAGGGCACCGGCCAGTACCAGCTCGGGCGAGGCGGCGATCGCCTCGATCAGCATCCGGCCCATGCGCCCGCTGGCGCCCGCTACTGCAATGTTCAGTTGTGTCATGAGTTTACTGGTGTGTTGAACTATTTCTGGATCTGGATGCTGGCCGCCGGAACTTCTTCCTTCTTCGGTGCTTCCTTCATGGCCATGGTCGACTTGCCAGCGATGCGCTCGATGTACTCGCGTTCGGTCGGCAGGTTGCCGCCATCAAAGCGCACCACTTTGTCGTCCTTGAAATAGACCGACACGCGGCTGCTGGTCAGGTCACCGTTGCCGCGCGCCAGATAGAACGGGTAATCCCAGCGGTCGGCGTGGAAAATATCGGTCAGCAGCGGCGTGCCCAGGATGAACTTGACCTGCTCGCGGGTCTGGCCTTCCTTCAGCTGGGTCAGCATTTCCTGCGAGACGAAGTTGCCTTGCTGGATGTCCGGACGGTAGGGCGAAAAGATCCACAGGAACTTTTGCAGCTTGCTGGCCTGCACGGTCTGGGCGCCCGCATTGGCGGTGGCGGCAGCCTTGCTGGCGTCGGCGGCCACGGCCGATGGCGCGGTGCTGACTGCTTCGGCCGGACGGGCCGGGGCCGCTTGCGGACGAAACAGCGAACAGCCGGACAGGCTCACGGCCGCGCAGGCGAAGGTCAAGGCGGCCAGCGGCGCGCGCAAGCGAGCCTGGTGCAAAACAGCAGTCATTCCACGCATAAGAACCTCTAGATCGTTGAACGGAAGCCTAGGCACCCCCGTCTAAAACGCTATATGATAAAGCACTCTGCCCATCTACGAGTAAATCATGAGTAACAACCCTAGCGATCTGAAGGCCAGCGGGCTGAAAGCCACCCTGCCACGACTGAAAATCCTGGAAATTTTCCAGAACAGCGAGGTGCGCCATCTGACCGCCGAGGAT
>JBDSTZ010000231.1:0-18111 GCA_039927975.1 Massilia sp.
TCCAGCCCGTACGGCTCGTTCAGCCACAGCCACGGCGACCAGAACGCCATCCTGCTGACCGTGGCCGGCCAGCCGCTGCTGGTCAAGGCCGGCTGGTACGACTGGTACGGCTCGCCCTACTGGACCGACTGGTACCACCAGACCAAGTCGCAAAACGCCGTCACCTTCGACGGCGGCCAGGGCCAACTCGTCACCGGCTACCGCGAGCAGCTCCAGCGCAACGGCAAGATAACCAGCTTCTCGGCCCAGCCGACCTATGACTACGTCGAGGGCGACGCCACCGCCTCCTACGGCGGCGCGCTGACCAACGCCAGGCGCCAGCTGTGGTACTTGCGCGGCGAGAACGCCGTCATCGTGCGCGACAAACTGCAGGCGCCGGCCGCCCACAACTACGAGTTCAACCTGCACGCGCCGGTCGCGATCGGCGTCGAGAGCCCCTCCAGCGTCAAGATCGCCGCCGGCGGCCAGATGGTCTGCGTGCGTTCGCTCGGCGCCGGCGCCGCCTGGGAAAAGCGGGTCGGCTACGCGCCCAAGGCCGGCACGTTCGAAGATCACGGCGCCTTCACCCTCAAGGCTGGAGCGAAGGCGCCGGCCGAGTTTCTCGTGCTGCTCGACGTCGGTTGCCGGCGCCCCGCCGTGAAGGTTGTCGCCTCCGGCAGCGGCGCTTCCGCGATGCGCACGGTGACCGTTGGCAGTCAATACATCACCCTGTATTGAGTCGGCGCGATTTGAACGGACCCAGGCGCGCGCGGGCGCGCTTTGTTTGCGCTGGGTCGTGCTTGGCGCCGATGGCAATCGTGCGGGCGTCGACAGCGCCGAAAACTCGGCCTAGACTTTGTTGATGAAGTCAGACCCGGTGGGGCCCCATGCAAGCGTTCGATCATGATCTGCGGCGGCAATCCGCGCACGCTTCCGCGCCGGAACAGAAGCGCGCGCGCGCCGACTGGTATGCCTTGCTGGCCCGCCTGTTGTCGCGTCCGGCCGAAGCGCCCTTGTTAGCCGGTTTGGCCGCACTGGCCGTGCCGGCCGGCACCGTCGTTCAAGGCGACGGCGCGGCGGGGGCGAACCTGCCACGAGCGTGGCACGCGCTCTGCGTGGCCGCCGGCGGCCCTCCGCACGACATCGGCGCCGAATTCGGCCGCCTGGTCGTCGGCGTCAATCTGCCGCCAGTGAGCGTCGGCGCGGTGTTCCACCAAGGCGGCCACGACAACCAAAAGCCGCTGGCCGCGCTGCGCCGTTTCGTGCCCGCGCAAGGCCTCGGCCTGCGCTACGCGGCGAACCACCTCGGCGCCTTGTGCGAAGCAATGCACCTGCTGGTGGACGCCGCGCGCCCGCCAGCCACACAACGCGCCTTCTTCGACGCCCATATCGGTTCGCGCTACGGCGCCTGTCTGGCCGACCTGCGCGGTAGCGCCGGCACCGGCTTTTACGCCGCGCTGGCCGACCTGGCCGCCGCCTTTCTCGCCATCGAAGCACGCGCCTTTGCGTTGGCCGACGATGGGCATTCCGAACCTCCGTCGACCGCCGGGTTATTGATATGAGGCAACATCAACTTCGGGCGCCAACAGGGTAGGGCGACCACGCGGGGCGCGCTTGCTTGACTTTCCGGCGCGCTTGCCCCGCGCGGCGCTTTCCGATTTGCCCGATCCGAAAGCAACAAATGGTATGATGACGCTCTTTCCAATTCCAGGCCTGGCCATAGGGTAAGCAATAAAACGTGCGTCTCTCTTCGATTAAATTGTCGGGATTTAAGTCTTTCGTGGATCCCACCAATTTCCAGGTGCCGGGCCAGCTGGTTGGCGTCGTCGGTCCGAACGGCTGCGGCAAGTCGAATATCATCGACGCCGTGCGCTGGGTGCTGGGGGAATCGAAAGCTTCCGAATTGCGCGGCGAATCGATGCAGGACGTCATTTTCAATGGCTCCACCCACCGCAAACCTGCCGGCCGCGCCTCGGTCGAGCTGGTGTTCGACAACAACGACGGCAAGGCCGCCGGCCAGTGGGGCCAGTACGCCGAGATCGCCGTCAAGCGCACCCTGACCCGCGACGGCACCTCGACCTACTACATCAACGGCCAGCCGGTGCGCCGGCGCGACATCCAGGACATTTTCCTCGGCACCGGCCTCGGTCCGCGCGCTTACGCCATCATCGGCCAGGGCATGATCTCGCGCATCATCGAGTCGCGTCCCGAAGAACTACGCGTCTTCCTCGAAGAAGCGGCCGGGGTCTCCAAGTACAAGGAACGCCGCCGCGAGACCGAAAACCGGCTCAACGACACGCGCGAAAACCTGCTGCGGGTCGAAGACATCCTGCGCGAACTGAACGCCAACCTCGAAAAACTCGAGGCGCAGGCGGTCGTCGCCAACCGTTTCCACAGCCTGCAGGCCGACCAGGAAGAAAAGCAGAAGCTGCTCTGGCTGCTGCGCAAGAATGAAGCCCAGGCCGAGCAGACCCGCTACTTCCGCGAGATGGAGCAGGCCCAGACCGATCTGGAAGAGCAGACCGCCAAGCTGCGCCATGTCGAACTCGAACTTGAGCATATGCGCCAGGCCCACTTCGCCATCGGCGACCGCCTGCACACGGCCCAGGGCCACCTGTACCAGACCAATGCCGAAATCGGCAGCCTCGAAGCGCAGATCAAGTTCGTCATCGAGTCGCGCACGCGCCTGCAAAACCAGCTCGCCACGCTGACCGCCCAGCGCAACCAGTGGCAAGCCCAGAGCCAGCAATACCGCGAACAGATCGAGGAGGGCGAGTACCGGCTGGAAGAACTGGCGGCGCGCGTCGAGCAATCGCAGAGCGCGGCCGAAGAGCAGAACGAGCGCCTGCCCGCGCTGGATGCGGCCTGGCGCGAAGCGCAGAACAAGACCACCGAGTCGCGCGCCAGGATCATGCAGGCGCAGCAGCAGATCGAACTGTCGTCCGCCCACCAGCGCAACGCCTCCAACATCCTGTCGGGCCTGCTGACCCGGCGCGAACGCCTGCAGCAGGAGAAGAGCGGCCTGAATCTGCCCGACAGCAGCCACCTCGCGAACCTCAAGATGCAGCTGGAGGAAAAGCAGCAGGCGCTCGAAGAACAGAACATGCTGCTCGAAGAAGCGCTCGAACAGCAGCAACGGCTGGAGCAGGAGCGCGCGACCGCGCAGGCCCAGGTCAACGCCGAGACCAGCGCCAACGCGCAGCTCGATGCCCGCCTGTCGGCCCTCAAGCAGTTGCAGGAGCGGGTGCAAAGCCAGGGCAAGGTGCAGCCATGGCTGACCCGCCATGAACTCGACGCCCTGCCGCGCCTTTGGCAGAAACTGCACATCGACGCCGGCTGGGAAACCGCGCTCGAAGCGGTGCTGCGCGAGCGCACCGGCGCGCTCGAAATGTCGAACATCGAATGGGCCAAGGCCTTTTTCGGCGATGCGCCGCCGGCCAAGCTGGCGCTGTACGCGCCCTCGCTGGCGGCCGCCGACGCGGTGCAGGAAGTGGCCGGCCTGACGCCGTTTGTGAACCTCCTCCAGATCAATGAAGCCGGCCTGCGCGGCCTGCTGCACGACTGGCTGCACAATGTCTTCGTCGCCGAGGACACCGCCAGCGCCTTCGCCGAGCGTGCCCGCCTGCCGCTGGGCGGCTCCTTCGTCACCCGCCAGGGCCACGTGATCACCGAGTCGAGCGTGCGCTTCTACGCCGCCGATTCGGAACAGGAAGGCGTGCTCGGTCGCCAGCAGGAGATCGACAACATCGGCAAGCAGCTGCGCGCCCAGGCCCTGCTGGCCGACGAGGCGCGTTCGCGCTCGGTGCGCGCCGACGCCGCCGTGGCCGACCTCACGCGGCGCTTGCAGGACGCGCGCCAGCGCATCGCCGGCCTCACGCAGGCGGTGCACGGCTTGCAGCTCGACGTCGTCAAGCAGTCCGACATCGAGGCCCGCTTCAACCAGCGCAGCATGCAGATCCAGGCCGACCTGGCCGAGATCGCGGCGCAGGAGAGCGAACAGCAGCAGATCAAGGCCGAAGCCGAGGAAAAATTCGAACAGCTCGACATGGAGCTGGCCGACCTGCAGGGCGCCCACGAAGACGGCCAGACCGACTTCCTCGCGCGCGAGCAAGCCCTGACCGAAGCCCGCCAGCAGGTGCGCGAACTCGAAAGGGCGGCCCAGGAAGCCGCCTTCGCCGAGAAAACCCAGCACAGCAAGATGGAAGAACTGCGCCGCAATATCGCCACCGCCGACGAGCAGGCCGCGCAGGTCGGCGAGAGTCTGGAACTGGGCCAGCAGGAGTTAGAGGCGCTGGTGGCCTCGAGCACCAATGACGGCCTGCAGGAACTGTTAGACCGCCGCAGCACCCAGGAGCGCGCGCTGTCGGACGCGCGCCATGAGCTCGACCAGATCACCCAGCAGCTGCGCCACGCCGACGAGGCCCGCCTGTCGGCCGAACGCAGCCTGCAGCCGCAGCGCGACAAGATCATGGAAATGCAGCTCAAGGAGCAGGCCGCGCGCCTGAACCAGGAGCAGTTCGCCGAAGCGCTCAGGGCGGTCGAGGCGGACGAGGCGGCGTTGTCGCAAAAGCTCCAGCCGGACATGAAGCCGTCCTACCTGCAGGGCGAGGTGACACGCCTGACCAACGCCATCACGGCGCTCGGCGCGGTCAACCTGGCCGCGCTCGACGAGCTGGCCCAGGCGTCCGAGCGCAAGAACTTCCTCGACTCGCAGAACGCCGACCTGACCGAGGCGATCAACACGCTCGAAGACGCGATCCACAAGATCGACAAGGAGACGCGCGACCTGCTGCAGGACACCTTCGACCGGGTCAACCACCACTTCTCCGAACTGTTCCCGATCCTGTTCGGCGGCGGCAACGCCAAGCTGGTGATGACCGGCGACGAGATCCTCGACTCCGGCGTGCAGGTGATGGCCCAGCCGCCCGGCAAGAAGAACGCCACCATCCACCTGCTCTCGGGCGGCGAAAAGGCGCTCACCGCGACCGCGCTGGTGTTCTCGATGTTCCGCCTGAACCCGGCGCCTTTCTGCCTGCTCGACGAGGTCGACGCGCCGCTCGACGACGCCAACACCGAGCGCTTCTGCCGCATGGTCAAGCGGATGTCGGACCATACTCAATTCCTTTTCATCTCGCACAACAAGATTGCGATGGAAATGGCCAATCAACTGATCGGTGTGACGATGCAGGAGCAGGGCGTATCGCGCATTGTGGCGGTGGACATGGAGTCCGCCGCAAATTTCGCTACTGAGGCACAAGCAGCATGACAGAACTCCAAATGATCTCGATCGGCGCCGCCGCGGCATTCGTCGGCGCAGTGTTCGTGTATAACAAATGGCAGGAGCACAAAGCCAAGAAGAGCGTCGAGCGGGCCTTCTCGTCCGACCATGACGATGTCCTCATGCGCACCACGCCCGCCGGCGAGCCACGCCAGGAGCCGAGCTTCGACCTGAGCGCGCCCGCCGGTTCCGGTGGCGCCGACGGTGCTGGCGGCGCGCGCGGCGACGACAGCGACGACGACTTCGAGCCGATCGTCAGCGAGCCCGTGTTGCGGGGCGCCGCGCCCGACACCCCGGCGGCCGAACTGGCCACCAGCCTGGTCGACCCGCTGATCGACTGCCTGATCCCGCTGGCCATCGACGTCGCCGTCCGCGGCGACAAGATCCTGCCGGCCCTGCAGACCCTGCGCCATGTCGGCAACAAGCCGATCCACTACATCGGCCTGCACGTCAACGGCGACTGGGAGCCGATCACCCACGGCGGCGTCTACACCAAGCTGCAGGCCGGCGTGCAGCTGGCCAGCCGCACCACCGCGCTCAACGAACTCGAATACTCCGAACTGGTCACGCGCCTGCGCACCGTCGCCGACGACATCGGCGCCGAACAGGAAATCCCCGACATGATCGAAGTGATGGGCGAAGCGCGCACCCTGCACCGCTTTGTCGCCGGCCACGACGCCCAGCTGGGCATGAACCTGGCCTCGAACGGCGCGCCCTGGTCGATCAGCACCCTCATCGGCGCGCTCGAAAAGCAGGGCTTCGACGTGCGTCCGGACGGCCGCTTCGTGATGCCCGACGGCGAGGGCGGCATCTTGTTCACCCTCTCGACCAACGTCACGCTCGGCGCCGACACCACCTCGCGCCTGACGCTGCTGCTTGACGTGCCCTGCGTGGCGCCGGCGCGCGACGGCTTCGGCAGCATGATCGCCTGCGCCAAGGCGCTGGTCGGCCGGCTCGACGCGACCATCGTCGACGACGGCGACCAGCCGCTCACCGACGAAGCGCTGGCCGAGATCAACGAACAGGTGCAGTCGTTCTACCAGGAGATGGAAGCGGCGGACATTCCGGCCGGTTCGACCCGCGCGATGCGCGTGTTCAGCTAAGGCGCGCCCGTTGTGACTTCCGCTGCCGATATCGCCGACGGCTTCCTGGCGCGCATGGCGTGGCTGACCGAAGAGCTCAATCGCCACATCTACGCCTACCACGTGCAGGATGCGCCGACCATTCCCGACGCTGAATACGACCACCTGTTCCGCGAACTGCAAGAGCTCGAAGCGCAGCACCCCGAAGCGGTATCGGTCGATTCGCCCACCTTCCGGGTCGGCGCCGCGCCCATTCCCGAGTTTAGCCAGGTTACCCATTCGGTGCCGATGCTCTCGCTGAACAACGGCTTTTCCGACGAGGATATCGAAAACTTCGACCGCCGCGCGCGTGAGGCCCTGGTCGTCGATCAGGTCGACTACGCCTGCGAACTCAAGTTCGACGGCCTTGCAATGAGCCTGCGCTACGAAAACGGCGTGTTCGTGCAGGCCGCCACGCGCGGCGACGGCGCCACCGGCGAGGACGTCACCACCAACATCAGGACCGTGCGCGCGATTCCACTGCGCCTGCATGGCAAGGCCATTCCGACGGTGCTGGAGGTGCGCGGCGAGGTGCTGATGTACAAGGCCGATTTCGCCAAGCTGAACGCGCGCCAGCGCGAGGCAGGGCAGAAGGAATTCGTCAATCCGCGCAACGCCGCCGCCGGCAGCCTGCGCCAGCTCGACTCGCGCATCACCGCCACCCGCAACCTGAAGTTTTTCGCCTACGGCATCGGCGCGCTCGAAGGCGCCGACATGCCCGCGTCGCACAGCGCGCTGCTCGACTGGCTGGAGACGCTCGGCCTGCCGGTGTCGAAGGAACGCGCGGTCGTCGCGGGCGCCGCCGGCATGCTGGCCTTTTTCAAGGACATCGGCCAGCGCAGGACCGCGCTGACCTATGAAATCGACGGCGTGGTCTACAAGGTCAACCAGGTCGAGGCCCAGCGCCAGCTTGGCTTCGTGTCGCGCGCGCCGCGTTTCGCGCTGGCGCACAAGTTCCCCGCCGAGGAAGCCATGACGCAGGTGCAGGACATCGGCGTGCAGGTCGGCCGCACCGGCGCGATCACCCCGGTGGCGCGCCTGGCGCCGGTGTTCGTCGGCGGCGTCACCGTCACCAACGCCACCCTGCACAACGAAGGCGAAGTGCGGCGCAAGGACATTCGCATCGGCGACACCGTCATCGTGCGGCGCGCCGGCGACGTCATTCCCGAAGTGGTGAGCTATGTGCCCGAACGCCGGCCGGCCGACGTGCGCGAGTTCGTCATGCCGACCGCCTGCCCGGTGTGCGGCTCGCCGATCATCCGTCCCGAGGACGAAGCCGTGGCCCGCTGTTCCGGCGGCTGGGCCGTATGCAGCGCGCAGAAGAAGGGCGCGCTGATGCATTTCGTCTCGCGCCGCGCGATCGACGTCGAGGGCCTGGGCGACCAGCTCATCGAACAGATGGTCGACAAGGGCGTGGTCCATACCGCCGCCGATCTCTACAAGCTCGACCTGGCGACCTTGAAGGGCCTTGACCGCATGGCGACCAAGTCCGCGCAGAACGTGCTCGACGCGCTCGAAAAATCGAAGGACACCTCGCTGGCGCGCTTCATCTATGGGCTCGGCATCCGCAACGTCGGCGAATCGACCGCCAAGGCGCTGGCCCAGCACTTCGGCAATCTCGACGCGCTGCTCCACGCGGCGCAGTGGGAAGGCGGCATCCAGCTGCTTGAAGTGGCCGACGTCGGCCCGGTGGTGGCGCGCTCGATCAGCGAGTACCTGAGCGACCCGCACAGCGCGGCGCTGGTAGCTGGCCTGCGCGGCCAGCTGCGCTGGCAAGAGGGCGAGCACGTCGTGAAAAAAGTCGGCGCGCTGGCCGGCAAGACCTTTGTGCTGACCGGTACCCTGCCGACCCTGGGCCGCGACGACGCGGCCGACATGATCGAAGCGGCCGGCGGCAAGGTCTCCAGTTCGGTGTCGAAAAAGACCTCGTACGTGGTGGCGGGCGCCGACGCCGGCAGCAAACTGGCCAAGGCCGAAACGCTCGGCATTCCGCTGCTCGACGAGGCGGCCCTGCTCGAATTACTGAATCAATCAAGCCAATCAGGCACGCAAGAAGAACCATGAAAAAAATCAGAAAAGCCGTATTCCCCGTCGCCGGCCTGGGCAGCCGTTTTCTGCCCGCCACCAAGGCGCAGCCAAAAGAGATGCTGCCGATTGTCGACAAGCCGCTGATCCAGTACGCGGTGGAGGAGGCGGTCGCGGCCGGCATCACCGAAATGATCTTCATCACGGGCCGCAACAAGCGCGCCATCGAAGACCATTTCGACAAGGCCTACGAACTTGAATCCGAACTCGAAGCGGCCGGCAAGGAAGCGCTGCTCGAATTCGTCCGTAACGTGATCCCGAAAAACATCACCTGCATCTACATCCGCCAGTCGGCCCCGCTGGGACTCGGCCACGCCGTGCTGTGCGCGCGGCCGGTGGTGGGCGACGAGCCGTTTGCCGTGCTGCTGGCTGACGACTTCATGGACACCGAGCCGGGCGCCAGGCCGGTGCTGGCGCAAATGACCGAATTGCACGAATACGAGAATTGCAGCATTCTCGCGGTGCAGGATGTGCCGCGCGCCGACACCCGCCAGTACGGCATCGTCAGCGCGTCGGCCTATCGTCCCGACCTCGAACTGGTGTCTGGCATCGTCGAGAAACCGCAGCCGGAGGTGGCGCCGTCGACGCTGGCGGTGGTGGGCCGCTACGTCCTGTCGGGGCGGATTTTCGACTACCTTGAAAACCTCGGCACCGGCACCGGTGGCGAGATCCAGCTGACCGACGGCATCGCCGCGCTGATGGCGTCCGAGCGCGTGCTGGCCTACCGCTACGCCGGCCAGCGCTACGACTGTGGCTCCAAACTCGGCTACCTGAAGGCGACGATGGCCATGGGCCTCAAGCACCCCGAGACCGGCGCCGCCTTCCGCCAATACCTCGACCAGATGCAGAAGGAGCGCGAAGCGACATGACCGTACGCGAGATTTTGAAAATGGGCGACCCGCGCCTGCTGCGGGTGGCCGAACCGGTGCGCGAATTCGGCACGCCGGCAATGGACCAGCTGATCGCCGACATGTTCGACACCATGCACGCGGCCAATGGGGCAGGGCTGGCGGCGCCGCAGATCGGCGTCAATCTGCAGCTGGTGATCTACGGCTTCAAGCAAAACCAGCGTTATCCCGACGCCCCGGCGGTGCCCGAGACAGTGCTGATCAACCCGGTGCTCACGCCCTTGTCGGACGAGATGGAAGAGCAGTTTGAAGGCTGCCTGTCGGTGCCGGGCCTGCGCGGCAGCGTGCCGCGCTACACCCGCCTGCATTACGAAGGCGTCGACCAGCATGGCGCGCCGATCTCGCGCGACGTCGACGGCTTCCACGCGCGCGTGGTGCAGCACGAGGTGGACCACCTGCTCGGCATCCTGTACCCGATGCGGATCACCGACTTTTCGCGCTTCGGCTACACCGAGGTGATGTTCCCCGAGCTTGACCCCAACGACGACGATTGAGCCATACCGTGAGCAAACCCGTGCACAAAACCCTGATCATTGCGCTGCTGGCGCTGCCTTTGTTGCCTTCGATGGCGCAGGCCGAGGACTTCTTCACCAAGGTCGATCCGGCCCCGCGCAGCGAGTTCTGGGTCGACAGCGGCTTTGCGACCTACCACTTTGACCGCGACCGCGACCTCAATGGCCGCAACAGCGGCTTGGGCGCCGAATACCGCTTCAATGCGGCCAGCGCCGTGACGCTCGGGCGCTTCTACAACAGCGACCGTGAGCACTCCTCGTATGCCGGCCTGATCTGGCAACCGTACGCGGTCGGTCCGGTCAAGCTGGGCGCAGTGATGGCCGCCTTCAACGGCTATCCCCACATGCGTGACGGCGGGTGGTTCCCCGCGCTGATTCCGATGGCGACCTTCGACTATCAGCGCGTCGGCGTGAATATCGGCGTGGTGCCGTCGTACAAAGACCGCCTGTACGGCGGCATTTCGTTCCAGCTCAAGTTCAAGCTGTTCGAGTAGCGAGCGGGCGCATGCCACGTCCACATCGGATCGTCATCGTCGCGTTCCCGCCGGCGCAGATGCTCGATGTGACCGGGCCGCTGGACGTGTTCAGTGCCGCCAACGAGATTGTCACCGAGGCCGGCCGCAGCGCGCCTTACGAGGTGCTGCTTGCCTCGCCCGGCGCGGGGCCGGTGCCGACGACTTCCGGCATTGCGATCCACGCCACGCTCGACGTGTTCAACCGCACCCTGCGGGCCGACACATTGATCCTGGCCGGCGGGCCTGGCGCGCGCAGCATGCCGCGTCAATCCGCACTGGTCGAGGCAGTGACGGCGCTGTGCCGCGACACCGCGCGCGTCGCCTCCATCTGTACCGGGGCGTTCGCGCTGGCTGCCACCGGCCTGCTGGGCGAAGGACCTGCGACCACCCACTGGGCCCACTTCGACGAGTTCGAAGGCGTGTTTCCGCAGGTGGCGATCGATCGCGACGCGCTCTTCATCACCGAGGGAAAATACCACAGCTCGGCCGGCATCTCGGCCGGCATCGACTACGCGCTCGCTCTGGTCGAGCATGACCTGGGACGCAAAATCGCCCTGCGCGTCGCGCGCGAACTGGTGGTGTTCCTCAAGCGCCCCGGCGGCCAGTCGCAGTTCAGCGCCCATCTGGCCGCCGAAGTCGGCGCCGACGATCCCGACCGCTTCGGCGAGCTGGGACGATGGCTGGCCGAGCACCTGGACGAAGCGCTGTCGATCGACCTGATGGCCGAGAGGATGGCCATGAGCCCGCGTAACTTCGCGCGACGCTTCAAGCAGGCGATGAACGTGACGCCGAGCGGCTATCTGCAGACCTTGCGTGTCGATGCGGCGCGCCGCATGTTGAGCGAAAGCGCGCTGTCGGTGGCCCGCATCGCCAGGCGCTGCGGCTTCGCCTCGACGGCGGCGATGAAGACCGAGTTCCAGCGCCACCTGCAAGTCGGCCCCGAGGAATTTCGCGCGCGCTTTCAAAGCACGGGCGCGAAGATTTAGTCGTTTCGACCAGCTCTGCGAAGATATCCATCAGTTCTCCTTGATGGCACCGGATAGCGTGCCGAGGAAGGCTACCAGGTCGGCGATCTCCTGTTCCGACAGCGCCATCGGCGAACGCTCACTGTGGCCGATGGCGGCGCGCGGCGCCTTGACGTAATGGCGGACCACTTGCTCAAGGCTGGCGATCTGCCCCGCATGCATGTACGGCGCGCGCAGCGCTACGTTGCGCAAGCTCGGCGTCTTGAAGGCGCCGTCCATGTGACGGTCGTCGGTGGCGATGAAGGCCAGTTCGCCGCAATCGCGTGGCCGCGCATCGCTGAACGGTCCGAGGCAATTGAATGGATCGCGCAGCACGGTGGCGATGGCGGCAGAGCGTCCCATCTCGGGCGAGGCCAGGTCATGCGGCGCGACGCCGGTATTGTGGAAATGCTGGTCGCTCAGGAGCGGGCCGCCGTGGCAGCTGACGCAGCTTGCCTTGCCGATGAACAGACGCAGCCCGCGCTTTTCGGGCGCGGTGAGAATGGAAGCAGCTGCGGGGTCGTCGCGCAGCGTAGCGCCGATGTAGTTGTCGAGCCGGGAAGGGGCGTGCGCCAGCGTCTTCTCGTAGGCCGCAATCGCCTTGCCCATGTTGGCGAAGACGCGCGAGATGGCGGTGCGCTGCGATTCGTCCAGCTTGTCCCACGCCGCGCGTTCGGCCTTGGTGCCGACCGGGCTGGCGTTGTCGGGCAGGCCGGCAAACGAGGGCATCGCGCCGAAGACGGTTTCGTACTCGGTACGGTAGTGCTGCTGCGTCACTCTCGCATGCGCGAGACGGTTGCCGCCATGTTCCTTGGCGTCCTCCAGTGGACCGAGCGCCTGCGCCCAGACGCTGTCCTTGCGGCCGTCCCAGAACTGCCAGGCGCCGTGGCCGCTGCCGACCACCGGCATGGTTCGCCGCTGGCCCGTCGCCACGCCTTGCGCCAGTGCGCGCCCATCCTGGAACTGCAAGGCCGGGTCGTGGCAGGACGCGCACGCCACCTGGCCATTGGCACTCAGGCGCTTGTCGAAAAACAGGCGCTTGCCCAGTGCGGCGGCGCGCACCGAGCCTTCGTAGGCGTTCGATGGATCGGCCGGCGCTGCGGGCAGGGCGTCGATATGCAGTGTGCGCATGACCGTCCGCTCGGCCGGGGTCCAGCCATCGCGCTCGGCAAGGCATTGGCCGGATGCGAGCAGCACCGGCAGAGCGGCGGCCGCACGCCACCATGCGCGCCCGTTCATCGCGCGGCCGCCAGCACGCGCTGGGTGGGCGCTTCGATGATGGTATTGAAGGTGACTTGGTCGTCACCGCCCTTGGCCTTCATGTTGACGCGCATTTCCCACCAGCCGGTCATGCTGAACTTGACGCCGTCGAGACGGTATTTGCCGTCGCCCAGGGCTTCGGTCACGCGCGGTTTGGTAGGCAGTCCGTGGCCGTGCTGCGGCATGCCGCCGTCGAAGTCGATGCGCACGCCGTCCACGCCGGCGCCCGTGGCGTCAACGATGCGGATTTCCCAAGGGTGAAGGCGGTTGATATCGACCGGGTCAACCAGCGGGCGCATCGAGACACTGTACAAGCCATGTTCGCTGGTGCGCGTCAGGCGCAAGTCGAGATCGGCCGGAGGGCTGAGCATCGAGCAGCCGCCGGCTGCGGCGAGTAGAAAAATGCCGAAGATGGTTCTCAATAGCGCGCACATACGATTTCCTTTTTGACTGGAGATTCACGAAAGAGAGCAAGCGGCGGGGCTTGTCTCGCGGTGAAGCCAGTATCGGAGAAGGGCGGTGCGCGAAGAGGACAAAAAGGTCGCAAATACTGCCAACTTGCTGGCGAACCTGGGGTGCGGGCGCGGCGCCGGAGATCGCGGCGCGCGATGCAACGATCTACTTGATGGATACCGCCACGATTAATTTCCGCTACGGCGCTGCCTGATGCGCGCGCGCCATTCGCCCAGCGCCGCCAGCGCGCCACTGAATTCGCGCTCGATCAGATCGGCCTCGGCAACCGTCACCACGCCGTCGCTGAGCGCCTTCGACACCGACTCGGCGACGCCGCCGACCTGGCTCATCACGCGGCACACGGTCTGCGACAGATCGTCGCTGCCAACCTGCTCCGGCTGCGGCACGATAAAGGCGGCCATCCCGTGCCGCACCAGCAGCGCGTGCAGCGGCAGGTGCGCTTCCTCCACGCCGTGCCGGTGGCACAACTCGACGATGCACGACACCTCTTCAAACGACGGATAGTGCGACGCGATCGTCGGCGACAGCTTGTTGCGCAAGACGTTAGGCGAGATATCCATCTCCCTCGCCAGGGCGTCCAGCCCGCCGGGAAAATTGCGCGCCACTTTGTACAGGGCGTCGTGTTGGTTCATGTCCAGGTACCTGCGAGTCATGGTGTTTTTGCCTTTTTTTTACCGATGCGGGTCAACATTATGCCGGTTAATCTTAGTACAACTTAAATCAATCAACAAGCGGCAACGATGACCAAGTTCTCCACACTGATCCTGACCGTGCTGCTCGCCGCTGGCTTGCACAGCGCGGCGCTTGCCGGCACCGGCACGCAGCCGGCTCCCTCGTTCAAGGGTGGCTTCTCGTCGCAACGCAGCAGCAGCGTGCGGCCGGCGCCGCCGCCAACGAGTCCGAGCCGTGGGCAGTTCGGCCGCTTCGGTGGATCGGGTCCCGCGGCATCGGCGCCACCGGATAGTTCGGCACTGAGCCGGGATCTGAGCCGGCAGGCGTCGCAAGAGCGCGCCCTGCGCACGCTGGACGCCAGGCGCGCGCCGCCGCCGGCGCCCATACCGGCGCCGGCGCAGGTTCGCAACGACGCGCCGATGCAGATGCCGATGCCGGCGCAGCCGCCGGTCGTGATCCAGCAGCGCGGTGGCATTGGCGATGTGCTGGCCGGCGTGCTGATCGGCCGCGCCATGAGCGACAGCCACCCGACCGTGTATGCGGGCGGCCCGATGGCGCGGGTTGACCTTGGCGTCGAAGACGGCGCTGCGCGCGAACGCGGTTCCTTCCTTGGCGGCGTGATGCGCTTGTTCGTGTGGCTCTTGATGCTGGCGGTGATTGGCTGGGCGATCTATTTCGCGGTGAGCCGCATCCGCCGCGCCAGGCGGCAAAGCACACCGAACTACACCTTTGAAAGGGAATGAGATGGGCTGGAAGGATGCATACAACTATATGCGTGGCGTGGCCGGAAAGCAGGGCATCGGCGCGAGCAGCGCGCAGGACCTCGGTCTGCCGCTTGGCGCGCGGATCGGTGGGCTGATCAAGCTACAGCAGTCGCCCTTTATCCGCGCCGCCGCCGCCGGCTCGCTGATCGGCATGCCCGGCGAGGGCGACACCCGCATCGTCGCGGTGTCGTACATGAAGCTGAGCATGGCCGGCGAGCTATTTCGCTACTACCTGGCGACCGGTGACGTCGATGAGCATGAGCGCTTCGTGCAGGTGTTCAGGGACGGCCAGGGCAATGTGGCTGAACTGATGTACTGCACCCAGCTGGCCCGCGTGATTCCCGAAACGGCGGAAGACCAGGATGCCTACACCGGCGAGTCCGGCGCGGGTCTGGGCGACGTCAGCTACACCTTGTGGCGCGAGCAGCTTGGCGATGCCGGTCTCGACGCCGCCCAGTTGGCGCAGGTGTTCGGCGACGCCGACCGGCTCGATTACTGGCGTGACGCCGGGCGCCGCGACGAAGCCTTTGTCGCTCCCTTCAACGGCACCGAAACGCGGCTCGACGACGCCGCCGGCATCAAGGGCCTCAAGCAGGAGATCTGGTTCATGCCGTATGTGCGTGAACTGGCCGGCGGCGGCAGCGAGTACCTGCTGATCACCACCGAAATTGTCGCCAGCGTGAACGGCGACGCGTCACAACGCGGTATCCATGTCGACTTCGTCATCGGCATACCGCTTGAGCAGGAACGGGTCGTCATCCAGTAGGGCGCCCGCTTGAGGTTTTCAGTTTTTCACAACGAAAGGAAACACAATGAGCAACGCAAGTGGTTGGGGTTTGACAGCGCGATTGATTTCGAAGCACTTCGGCGTCCTTGGCGACAAGGTGTCGGAAGCGATTGCCAATTTCGATCCGGAGACCGCGACTGAAGCCGACCGCGATCGCCTCGCCGACACCCTGCGCGCCACCGCCCAGAAGCTGGCGGCCGCCCGCGCCTCGTTCGAGAAGGAGCACGCCGACGTCGAGAAGCTGCGCACGCTGATCGCCAGCGACGAGAAGGCCTCGGCCACGCTGGCCGAACGCCTCGCCGCCGGTCGGATATCGGAAGCGACGATCAACCTGTTCTGCGACGAGCTCGAAGCGAACAAGGCGCGCCTGCCGCAGGAGATCCAGGAAGAGGCGGACGCCCAGGAATACATGAGCGAGCTGCAGAAGATTGTCGATGCGCTGTCGAAGCAGTTGACCGAGTTCGACGCGGTGGCCAAGAAGGCGCTGCAATCGCTGGCGACGGCGCAGGCGCAGAAGGATCTGCAGGCGGCGCGCGCCGAGCGCCAGAGCCAGCTCGAAGGTTTGAAAGGCTTGCAGGGCCATTCGAGCGCGCTCGACGCGCTGACCCGCCGCGCGCAGACCGTCAGCAACGAGGCGGCCGGCATGCGCATCGTGGTCGATATCGCGCAAAAGCCGATCGACCAGAAGGCGGAACTCGATGCGATCAGGCAGTCGGTGGCGACGGGCGACAATGTTGGCGAGAGCGCCTTGCAGCGCTTGCAGCGGCTGTCGGCGAAGGCGGCGTAAAGAGCACGCGGCGCTTGGCGGGGCCATCGACATGGCCGCCGTCACGCGCATCTTCGGCACGGCCGGTGCTGCGATGGGAGAAGGCGGCCTCGGCGCGACCGCGCGATCAGACCTGTCGCAGCACCGCCCGTACAATCAGCTTGTGCATGGGCGTTATGAACAGCATGTACACCCGCCCCAGCAGATTGTGAATATGGACGACGGTGGAAAACGCCACTGAGTGCTGCGTGCCGCGGGTGATTTTGCAGACCGAGACTTTGACGTCCAGATGCTTGTCGGAGTCACCGAGGATAACTTCGTCGTCAGTGACCGACAGCAGCGAAAAGATTCCCACCCGATCGCCGGGCCGGTAATCGCCTGCAGCCTTGCCGCCTGCTAGCGCATGCAGATGACCGAGGTTTTTCAAGCCGACCAGCGCGACCACGCGGTTTCGCAGCGCCATGCAGGCATTGACCCAGCGCGGAGGGCGCGCCGCCGATTGAAGATAAATTTCCAGGGCCGTTTTATCGTCGTTTTCCAACGCGACTTCATAGGCATCGGAAAAATACGCGCCAGCGAGCTGTTGGGCGATGTAGCTAAGCGGCGGAACGGCTATTGGCGTAATTTGTCGGGGCATGGGCGTGGGTCGATGGATGGCACGGTCGCTTTTTTCAAGCGGCCCTATTTGTCGGCAGACCAGTCAGGCAATCGGTCCTTGGTGATGTACCGGGGATGACCGTAAGCGCGTTTTAAATCGTCGACGCTGTTGGACTTGCCGTCGGTGACGAAGTCCGTATGCCAGGTCATGAAGTAGGCCCAGTTCGCGCCATCGCGCGCCACCAGCGCGGGATCGGGAATCGGGCCGTTTTCATGTAGCGCGATCGGCCGCTTGGGGCCGACGATCGCCACCATCCGCTCGTACAGCGGTTTCAACGAACCATGGTCCTTCACGTACGTATCGGCGCCGGCGACGTCGACATACGCGTCGCCTGGATAGAACTTCGCGTCAGGCTCGCCGGTGTAGCCCAGCACCCACACCAGATTGTTCAGGCCTTTGGTCACCGTGTAGTAGTCGTGCATCTTGATCCACAACTTCTTGAAGTTATCCGGCCCGCTCTTGCCCCACCAGAACCAGGTGCCCGAGAATTCATGGAAAGGCCGCCACAGCACCGGCACGCCCTTGTCGCGCAGGACCGCGAGTTTGCCTGCGATGATGTCGAGGTCGCGCATCATGGCCATATTCTGCGGCGTGCCGTCCCGCAGCGCGGCGTCCACGTCGAAGTATTTTTGCGAATTCTTGTAGCCGGTGCCGATGTCGGGCGCGCCCCAGTGCCAGCAGATGGTGACGATGCCGCCTTCTTCCTTGTACCATTTTTCGGCGCGCACATTGAGCGCGTCGTAGTCTTTCGGGTCGATGTAGTCGAGGCCGAGGATCGCCGGCTGCTTACCGGTTTTGTCGAGGATGAAATCAAGCTCGTGACGCGCGCCGCCGCTGGCCCAGGTCGATTCCTGCTGGCCGGTGAGGGTGCGCTTGCCGATGCCGTCGACCAGATAGTCGAAGACCTTGCCGGCCTCCCTCGAGGCGTGGGGATTGCTCAGTTTTAGCGCGGGCGTGGGCGCAGGCATGAGTGTGGGCGCAGGCGGCGCGGCGGAGCAGCCGGTCAGGCTGGCGATGAGCGTCATGCCAGCGATGCCGGCGATGAAGCGCGCGGCCCGGATTCGCTGGAGGAAGGCGACAGTCTGCGTCGGAAGCCGGATTGTCCCCACGTTATTTCAAGGTCTCGGCGCCGGTCATCAGCGACTCGACGGCGCGGTCGAACAGGGGCGCGTATTCGAGCGGACGCATGGTCGAATTTTCAAGCACCTCCAGCAGCGGCGCGCGCAGGTAGATCGACGGTGCATCTTCCCCGGCCACCGTGAACAGGAAGGCGCTGCCGCCGGCGCTCACGGTGCACAGCAGGGCGCTGCGGTAGCGCTCCTCGATCC
>JBDSTZ010000232.1:0-5464 GCA_039927975.1 Massilia sp.
AAGCGGGGATCAAGCTGGTGCTAGGCGAAGGCAAAGTAAGCGACTACGAGCTGACGGCGCGCGCGCGCGACGGCAAGCAGACCGTGGTCTCCTACAACGCCACCACCTTCCACGACCGCCAGCGCAAGCTGCGCGGGGTGTTCGCGGCGGCCCGCGACGTCACCGAGCGCAAGCAGTTCGAACTGGCGCAGCAGCAAAACAATATCGAGCTCGAATCGGCCAAGGCCGTCGCCGAGAAGGCCAACCTGGCCAAGTCCGAATTCCTGTCGAGCATGAGCCACGAATTGCGCACCCCGCTCAACGGCGTGCTCGGCTTCGCCCAGCTGATGGCCTCGGAAACGCCGCCGCCGTCGGAATCGCAGCAGCGCTCGATCAACCAGATCCTCAAGGGCGGCTGGTACCTGTTGCGCCTGATCAACGAGATCCTCGACCTGGCGATGATCGAGTCGGGCAAGATCACCATCTCGCTCGAACCGATGTCGCTCAACGACGTGCTCGACGATTGCAGGGAGCTGGTCGAACCGCAGGCCCGCCTGCGCGGCATCGCGCTGTTCTTCCCGGCCGCGCAGCCGCCGCGCTACATCCACGCGGACCGCACCCGGATCAAGCAGATCCTCATCAACCTGCTGTCGAACGCGATCAAGTACAACTGCCTGAACGGCTCGGTGAAAGTGCTGTGCGCGACCGGCGCCGACGGCCGCGTGCGGGTGAGCGTGATCGACACCGGCGCCGGGCTCGATCCGGCCCAGCTGGCCCAGCTGTTCCAGCCGTTCAACCGGCTGGGGCAGGAAAGCAATGGCGAGGAGGGCACCGGCATCGGGCTGGTGGTGACCAGGCAGCTGGTCGAACTGATGGGCGGCACGATCGGCGTCGACAGCAAGCCGGGGCGCGGCAGCGAATTCTGGGTCGAGTTCGCCGGCGCCGCGGCGCCGCAGCTGGCGTCCGAGCTGGTCGAGGCAGGCGATCTGGACCTTGGACCGCTGGCGCGCGCCCTGCCGCTGACCGCCTCGGCCCAGCGCACCTTGCTGTATGTGGAAGACAATCCGGCCAACCTGATGCTCGTCGAGCAACTGGTGGCGCGCCGCAGCGACCTCAAGCTCTTGACCGCGATCGACGCCCACCTCGGCATCGCGCTGGCGCGCGCCTACCAGCCCTCGATCATCCTGATGGACATCAACCTGCCCGGCCTGAGCGGCTTCGGCGCCTTGCGCATCCTGCAGAACGACCAGACCACCGCGCACATCCCGGTGATGGCGCTGTCGGCCAACGCGGTGCCGCGCGATATCGAAAAGGGCCTGGAGGCGGGCTTCTTCCGCTACCTGACCAAGCCGATCCAGATCGCCGAGTTCATGGACGCGCTCGACGTGGCGCTGCGCTTCGCCGAGGCCAACGGCCTGGCGCCGGCGGCTGCGATTTGACGCGGTGGCGATTGGCGTCATTGGGTTCAGCGCCCAAGGACGAGGCCACTGCGGGATGTTCGCGGGCTCGGTTCAGCAGGTGACACGACGACAATCGCGGGAGCGAAAACGCCAATGAGACATCGCGGCAATGGCTTGGTTGATTGTCGGCCAAGCGTCGTGCCTGGCGGCGTTTGCGTGTTTGAGTAAGTGGTCCACGCTGCCGGCGTGGCATGGATTCCCGCCTTCGCGGGAATGACGTTGGAAAGGCAGGATGTTCGTCAAGCGCGGGGCGCCGGGCATCGGTATCAGTATCCGTATCGGTATCGGTATCCGTATCGGTATCGGTATCGGTATCGGTATCGGTATCGGTATCGGTATCGGTATCGGTATCGGTATCGGTATCGGTATCGGGCAGCGGCCAGGCCGCCGCCCGGTCATCCGCTATTTCCTGCGCACCACCACGCAGCCAATCGAATACCCCGCGCCGAACGAACAGATCACGCCGTGCGCGCCGGGCGCCAGGTCGGCGTGGTATTTGTGGAAGGCGATGATCGAGCCGGCCGACGAGGTGTTGGCGTAGGTGTCGAGAATCACCGGCGCCTCCTGCGGCTCGGCGTCTCGTCCCAGCAGCATGCGCGTAATCAGCAGGTTCATGTTCAGGTTGGCCTGGTGCAGCCAGAAGCGCGACACCTGGCCGATCTCCAGCCCCGCCGCCGTGACGGTGGCACGGATCATCTCGGCCGCCATCGGGCAGACTTCCTTGAATACCTTGCGGCCCTGCTGACGGAACAGCTTGTCGGGCTGGCCCACGCCGCTTTCATCGAAGCGGTTGAGGAAGCCGAAGTTGTTGCGGATGTTGTTTGAGAACGCCGTCTTGAGCTTCGATTCGAGAATCTCGAACTGGTCGCGGCTGACCGCCGTGTCGGCCGCTTCGATCACCATCGCCGTACAGGCGTCGCCGAAAATGAAATGGCTGTCGCGGTCGCGGAAGTTCAGGTGGCCGCTGGTGATTTCGGGGTTGAGCACCAGCACCGCGCGCGCCTGGCCGCTCTGCACCGCCGCCATCGCGGTCTGGATGCCGAAGGTCGCCGACGAGCACGCCACGTTCATGTCGAAGCCGAAGCCGTCGATGCCCAGCGCGTGCTGCACCTCGACCGCCATGGCCGGGTAGGCCCGCTGCAGATTGCTGCAGGCGACCAGCACCATGTCGATATCGGCGGGGCGGCGGCCGGCGCGGTCGAGCGCTTCGCGCGCGGCGGCCACGCACATCTCGGCTTGCAGCGACAGTTCCTCGTCGCCGCGCTCGGCGATGTTTGACGTCATGCGGGCGGGATCGAGGATGCCGGCCTTTTCCATCACGTAGCGCGATTTGATGCCCGACGCTTTTTCGATGAAGGCCGCGCTCGACCCTTCGATCGGCGTCAGCTCGCCGGCGGCGATGGCGTCGGCGTGCTCGGCGTTGTGGCGTTCGGCGTAAGCGTTGAAAGCGGTCACCAGCTCTTCGTTGGAGATCGCGTGCGGCGGCGTGAACAGGCCAGTGCCGCTGATGACGACTTGTTTCATGGTCATCCTTTCCAGTTGTGCAAGCCGGCTCTGTCTATCCAGGCCGGTCAGGTGCCGCATATTCTACACATGGCCGGCGTGGGTCAGGTCAATCGCACGCAGGCCGCCGTTGGTGGCAAACCGGTCGCGCAAGCGGCCGGCGCAGCCCTACCTGGCGCCAGCCTTGGCCGCGTGTGCAACGGTCCGGCTCGCCGCGCTCTTCGACAGCTGCACCGGCAAGCCCTTCAGATGATTGATGGCCTGTGCCAGCTGAAAGTCGTCGGCGCTGCCGTATTCGAGCGGCTTGCGCTGCTTGCGCTCGACGGCGGCCACGCGCAGGTCTTCCTCGACCTCGTCCTGGCCGGCGTCGGCCGCCTGCGCGACTTCCTGTTCGCGGTCGTTCGACAGGTGCTTGAGCAGGTCGGCCTCGCGCAGGCGCAGGCCGTTCAGCTTGTCGCCGTCGGCGTTTTCATCGACCAGCAGCTCGGGCACGATGCCGCGTGCCTGGATCGAGCGGCCGGCCGGCGTGTAGTAGCGCGCCGTGGTCAGCTTGACGGCGGTGTCGTTGGCCAGCGGCCGGATGGTCTGCACCGATCCCTTGCCGAAGGTCTGGCTGCCGATGATGATGGCGCGCTTGTAGTCCTGCAGCGCGCCGGCGACGATTTCCGAGGCCGATGCCGAGCCGGTGTTGACCAGGACCACCAGCGGCACGCTCTTGATCGCGGCCGGCAGCTTGGCCAGCGCGTCGCCGTCACCGCGAAAGGCGTAGAACTCGGGCCGGCCGAAGTAGCGCACGCGCTGCTCGGACAACTGGCCGTTGGTCGAGACGATCTGCGAATCCTTTGGCAGGAACGCCGCCGCCACCGCGATGGCGCCTTGCAGCAGGCCGCCGGGATCGTTGCGCAGATCGAGCACCAGGCCTTTGAGCTTTGGGTCCTGCTTGTACAGGGCGATGATCTTGGCGGCCATGTCGTCGACCGTGGGCTCCTGGAATTGCGAGATGCGCAGCCAGGCGTAGCCGGGTTGGACGATCTTGCCCTTGACGCTTTTTTGCACGATTTCCTCGCGCGTGATGACAAACGACAGCGGCGCCGGCTCGTCGCGCCGGGTGACGGTGAGCTTGACCTTGGTGTGCGGCTCGCCGCGCATTTTTTTGATGGCCTCGTCCAGACCCAGGCCCTGCACGGCGAAGCCGTCGATGCCGGTGATCAGGTCGCCCGCCTTGATGCCGGCCCGGTAGGCCGGCGAATCTTCGATCGGCGTGACGATGCGGATGTAGCCTTCCTCGCTTTGGGCGATTTCGATGCCGAGGCCGACGAACTTGCCCTCGGTGCCTTCGCGCAGCTCGCGGTAGGCTTTCTTGTCGAGGTAGGCCGAGTGCGGGTCGAGCGAGGCGACCATGCCGGAGACGGCTTCGGTGAGCAGCTTCTTGTCGTCGACCGCTTCGACGTAGTCAGATTTGATCAGGCTGTAGACGTCGGCCAGCTGGCGCAGTTCTTCGATCGGCATGGCCGGTTCGACCGGCTTTTGCGCCAGCGCCGAAAACTGCATGGACACGGCGGTGACGGCGACGCCGGCAATCGCGCCGAGACCGACCAGACCGGAATTCTTTAAAGTTGAGCCCATGGTTTCACCTGAGGGTGTTGACTGCAAAACACCGTTTGCGCGGCGGCGGGATGCCGGGCGATTCCGCCTGGCGGGCTGCTTTCACTGCGGAGATCCCACAGCCCAGTATAAACCCGAACGCCCGCCGTTGCGGCGCGCGCGGCAGGCCAGCGGCGCAAAAAGCCGCACTTTCGTTAAGCATTGTTTAAGACTTGTAAATCCATGTAATGGTCAGCGCCACGGCCGTAAGCAATTGTAATTCTGGACGAGCTTGGTTAAATGACAGGGTATCTTCGTTCCGTCTCTCTCCCCAACCACGCATTGTGGTTTTGCCCACGGGCCTCCCGTGGGCTTTTTTTATGCCTGGAGCCCGTATGAAACCGACCCTGCTGACTCGTTCCCTGACGTTTCGCGCCCTGTTTGCGGTGACCGCTTTGTGTTCACTGTGCTCAGTGTGTTTACCCGCCGCCGCCACGCCGCTGATGGAGATGCGCATCGAGAACCTGCTGCCGATGGCGCCCGACTTCAAGACCTCGCTCGCCCTCACGCCGAACCAGCAGACGCTCTGGCAACAGGTGGAGAGCCGCAGCCGCGCCATCGTGCGCGAGCGCCAGAGCCGGCGCGAGCACTTGCAGCGCGCGGTGGCGACGGCGCTGGAAGGCAAGAGCGTCGAACTGCGCGAGCTGTCGGCGCCGCTCGACGCCGAACTGGCCACCACCATGGCCGAGGAAAAGCAGCTGCGCGAATTGTGGCTCGGGCTGAACGACGCGCTCGACGAAAAGCAGCGCCAGATGGTCGTCACCCTGCTCGCCGAGCAGATGATGAAGGTGAACGGCGACGGCGAGCACGAGCGCGCGCAGCGGCCGGAAGGCCGGGTTATTCATTGAGCCGCATTTTCCAGACGACGACAACGAGCC
>JBDSTZ010000233.1:0-3981 GCA_039927975.1 Massilia sp.
ACGGTGATGGCCACCAAGATGCCGTTTATCGGCCGGGGATAGTCGCCGCTTGCGGTTCCAACCGCGCTGACTCAGTAACGAGGCGCCGCAGACCGGTTCACTCGGCGGCGGCGCTGCTCCACTCGAACACCCCGTCGCTGTCGCTGAAAATCACCTCGCCCTGCGGCACCTTGGCGCGCAGGCGCGCCTTGATTTCCTTGGGCGCGAGATCGTGCACGCTGGTGCCGTCGGGGGTGAACTTCATGGTCCGCACCACCGTGTCGCCGTCGACCAGGCCGATCGACACCGAACTGACACCTTCACTGGCGCTGCGCTGGGCCATCAACTGCTCGACCAGCGCCTGGCCGGCTTGCTGCTCGGTCTCGGCGGCCTTCGCCTCGGCCGAGACCCTGGCGATTTCCTTCAAGGCCGGACCGACCCCCAGCACCAGCTTCTGGTACTGCGGCTGCTGCTCCGGCGTGAGCACCAGTTCCTTCTTGCGGATCTTGGTGGCCAACATGACGTACTTGCGCACTTCGGGCGCCGCCGTCAGTTGTTCCATGTGGGCCTTGCAGGCCGCCGCCAGCGCGCCGAACTCGTCGACCCGGGTGGACATCAGGCCGATCACTTCGTCGATCTCGCGGCTGTCGGGCCGCAGCGCGAACACCAGCATTTCGCTTTGCCTGCGCGGCCCCGCATGGTCGATATTGATGCGCCGCGCCGCCACCGCGCAGCCCTCGGCGCGCCCGATGACGGCTTCCTCGGCGATGATCTCGCAATTGATCGCGTGTTCGATGTGCACCAGGGTGCCCGAGACCACGCAGCTTTCGGCGCGCTCCATGTGGACTTCGCCCTTGGTGGTCTGGACCACCGCGCCGGAGGCCACGCCGCGCACGCGGATGTCGCCGTCGGCGTTGTGGGCGCTGCCGCCCACCAGGTTGCGGTTGAGCAGAACCAGGCCGCCGCGCGAGACGATGTTGCCGAACACGTCGGCGTGGATCGTGATGCTCTCGCCCTCGATCACGCGCTTTTCCTGCACCTCGCCGAATTCTTCGTAATCGCCGGTCAGCTGCAGGTTGCCGGTGGTGCGCGAGCTGACGCCGTCGTGGCTGACGATCTTGTCGCCCACCGAGATCTGGCCGCTCTTGCTGTCGACGTTCAGGTAGCCGGCCTGCTGCGAGACCAGGAATTCGCCGTCGCCGGTGTGCTCGATGACAGTGCCCAGGCCCGCCATCGGCCCCAGCTCGATGTCCTGCGGGACGGCCGGTTCGATCACGATGCCCGACAGCTCGTAGCCAGGCGTGCCCGGCGCGCGCGGCACTTTGCGCAGCAGCTTGACGTCCTTGTTGATCTGCGGGAAGCGGTTCTGGAAGGCCATCAGGTCGAGCTTGCCGTTGGCCAGCTGGCGCG
The DNA here is from genome assembly GCA_039927975.1 of Massilia sp. Taxonomy (GTDB): domain Bacteria; phylum Pseudomonadota; class Gammaproteobacteria; order Burkholderiales; family Burkholderiaceae_D; genus JBDSTZ01. The sequence continues at coordinate 1,390 of JBDSTZ010000233.1, forward strand.
GCGCGTCGCTGCGATGCAGGTCGCTCGAGACTTCGACGATGTGGGCGTCCACACCCGGCACGGCGTCGAGCCGCTGGGCGACGATCACCCGTTCGGACTTGCCCGACGCGATTGCCGCGCGCACGGCCTTGGTGTCGATGCCGAAGCGGATGCCCTTGGTCCACATGTCGGCGACGAATTCGTCGAAATCGAGCTGGGCCGGCTGGCCCTGATCGTTCGGGTCGTCGGGATCGGACAGGTAGACCGGCTCGAAATAGTATTCGGCCTTGCCCTCGTTGAGCTTGACGGCCTTGTACAGCGCGCGGCGAGCCGGATCGAAAGGCTTGAGCCCGGCGGCGAAGCGCACCATCAGCTCGCCCGTCGTGGAGCGGTTGAAATCGGGGCCGAGATTGTAGAGCGCCTTGATCAGCAGCTCATAGTCAAGTTCCGAGAAAAACTGGTTGGCCTGCACGACCCGGTCGAAGGCGGCCATGAACACCGAACCGAGCAAGGTCGGATCGAGGTACACGCCGTCGCCACGCAGCACGATGCCGTGATCGAGCGCTGGCGCGTCCACGCCGGCCGCGTTGGGCATCAGCTGGGCCGCAGGAAAATCATTAGGCAAGGTGGCGCTCCGAAGGTCTTAGGTTTGCTTATTCTTTTGATAGATTTACTCGCTAACCTTATGAATTGGAGCGTAACATGTTGCGCCTGACAAATAAACAATTCTGTCGCAGAAATTCACATAAAAGATCGCAGGAGGCGCTAAGGGCGATGGCGGGTAAATACGGCGCGCGCGAGGGCAGAAAACGGCTGAGCAGCCCGGCGCGCGAAATAGCGCGAGGAATGACCTTGGCGGAGCAGTGACTGCTCGGAAGCGAAGATGCGAACGCAATGAGAAAGCGTCGTGCAATTCGCGTGGTGGGAAAGGAAAGGCGGGAAAAACAGCGAGCAGAAGCGGTGAGTATGAGTGTGTAGCAGCGGGGGCTGCGGCGGCGAGGCCGACGCCAGCCTGGCAGCGCCGTGAGAGCCGGCGGGCCAGCTGCCGCGCCCCGGGCCGTTGGCGCCGGCGGCCCACATGCCGCGACACCGCGCCCGGCAGCGCAGCGCCTCCCGAAGGCGAGCGCAGCTTAGCGGCGCGTATCCTTCTTCTGCTTGTTGTACAGATCGTTGGCTTCCTTGATCTGGCCGCGCAGGTCGCGCCGTTCGTCGGCGGTCATGCTGCGCCGGCTGGCCGCCTCGGCGTTGCGGGCGCTTTGCTGTTCCTGCTGCTGGCGACGCATGTCTTCGCGGGTGTCGCGCTGGTCCACCACCCGGGTGTCGAATGAACGGGGATCGAGCTGGCGCGCCGGCGGATGCGGCGGCGGCGCTTCGCGCTGGGCGGCCAGCGCGGCGCGCAGGGCTTCGCGGTCGCGTTCACCGGCATGCGCGCCGGCGCCGACACCGGTCAGTACCAGGCCGAGCAGCAGCGGACGCACCAGCGCCGCCGGCCGCACGGCCGCCGCGCGGCGCAGCGAGGACGTCACTGCGCGCCCGGTGGCGCCGGCAAGAGCGGTAAAACTGGTGAGCGCGATATTCATGGTGTTCCTCTTCCGCGATGCCCGATAAACAGATAAGCTTGATTCAACAGTGACCCCAGTGTATGGCCAATCCGAACTGGGTATAAGGCAGATTGGGTAAAGTTTGTAACACGATGTAATGACCTGAATGTAAGGTATTCGCGAAGGCGATAAGACGTTACCATAGCGACATGAAGATGACAAATTTGACAGCCATATGACTACTCCATCGACTCCCAGCAGCAACAACAATACAACGCCGGCCGCAGGCGGTGGCCACGCGGCAAAGATTATGGTAGTGGACGACGACGTCCGCCTGCGCGACCTGTTGCGCCGCTACCTGACCGAGCAGGGCTTCACGGTGGTCACGGCCGAGAGCGCGCCGGCCATGAACAAGCTGTGGCTGCGCGAGCGCTACGACCTGCTGGTGCTCGACCTGATGTTGCCGGGCGAGGACGGCCTGTCGATCTGCCGCCGCCTGCGCGGCGCCGGCGACCAGACGCCGATCATCATGCTCACCGCCAAGGGCGAGGATGTCGACCGCATCGTCGGCCTCGAAATGGGCGCCGACGATTACCTGCCCAAGCCGTTCAATCCGCGCGAGCTGGTGGCGCGCATCGGCGCCGTGCTGCGCCGCAAGGGCCCCGACGAAATCCCCGGCGCGCCGTCCGAGACCCCGCAATCGTTCGAGTTCGGCCAGTTCGTGCTCGACCTGGGCACCCGCACCTTGAAGAAAAATGGCGAGACGGTGCCGCTGACGACCGGCGAATTCTCGGTCCTCAAAGTGTTCGCGCGCCACGCCCGCCAGCCGCTGTCGCGCGAGAAACTGATGGAACTGGCGCGCGGCCGCGAGTACGAGGTGTTCGACCGCAGCCTCGACGTGCAGATTTCGCGCCTGCGCAAACTGATCGAACCGGATCCATCGAGCCCGCTGTACATCCAGACCGTGTGGGGGCTGGGCTATGTGTTCATTCCTGAAGGCCAGCCGAGATAGTGCTGTCCGCTGAATCCGGTGCCAGCCACGCGCGCCGCCTGAACTGGTTCAAGAGCGGCC
>JBDSTZ010000234.1:0-22362 GCA_039927975.1 Massilia sp.
CTATCGACTTTGGAAGTGGTGAAGCGGGCGCGCTTGTTGCCGGCGACGGTGCCTTACCAAGGCGCTATTTACCATCGGCATCGTCCTTCGAAGTGGTGAAGCAGGGCGCTTGTTGCCGGCGACGTCGTCCTACCCCGGACGCGGCTCGCCGGGAGGATCGTCCTTCGAGGTGGTGAAGCAGGCGCGCTTGTTGCTGGCGGGGGTACCTTACCAAAGCGTTGTCTGCGAGGGTATCGTCCTTCGATCGGCGCGACTCGCAACGCGTTCCAATGCAGCTTGTCCGGCCATTCGCCAACCAGCGAGGTGTTGCCGGCATTGAGCAGGATGCAGGCTGAGCGTGAGAGGGTGACTTGAAACCGTGTCGAGAAATGGTGGCGGCGCTGAAACTAGCGCCTCATTCAAAGGATAGCGAGGCGAACAGTCCCATCGCCAAGCCGGCGACCTCGTCGACCGTAACATCATCGACAAAGCATACATTGTGCTCGCAGCGATGCTTGCGGTTTTCCATTCCGCAAACGGGGCAGTGGGTGCGGACCGAGAGCGCGGGGCGCAGCAAGTGCGGTCGCAAGGGACACGCTTCCATCAGATTGGTCAGCCAGAACACGCCCACCGCAGGCGTGCCGAGCGCCATTGCCAGGTGCAGTGGGCCGGTATCGTTCGACAGCATCATTTCGGCGCGCTCGATCAGCCCGCACAAAGCCGGCAAGGACAATTTGCCGCTCAGTTCAACTGCGCGGTGCCGCATGTGTGCAACGATCGTCGCCGCTAGCCCGGTCTCCTCTTCTGTGGCGCTGATCACTATCGTCGCGCCCGCTTCGGCGAGCACATCGGCCACCGCCGCATAACGCTCGGCCGGCCAGCGCCGCCGCACATCGCTCGCGCCAGGATGGACGACCACGAGCCGCTCGCCTTCGCGCTGCGGCAGCGCGCGCTCCGCAAGCGATCTGTCGTTGTCGGTGACGGCAATCTCGCTCGCCAGCAGCACCGGCGTCGCGCCAGCCAGTGCCACCACTTGCAGCAGTTCAAGCCGGCGATTTGAATAGTCGCCATACACGATCGAGCGGTCCAGCGCGGCGGCGTCCGACGTTCTGGCGCCGATGGTCAAGGCAGCGCCCAGGCCCATGATGAACGCATTCGAGTAACGGCCGCCACCAAACATCTGCACCGCGAGGTCAAATTCTTCTTCTCGCATGCGGGCGATGAAGCGGCGCCCGGGTTCAGGGTCGAGTTGGGCGTCGGGCGCCGCGCCGACGCCGGGAAACAATGGCATCACGATGACTTCATCGACCGGCGAAGGCCGGTTGCGCAAAAAATCCGCATGCCACTGTTTGCCCAGCAGGACGATGTGCGCGTCCCGATAGGTATGGCGCAGCGCGTGCAGCGCGGGCAGGGAAAACATGAAGTCGCCAATTGCATTGGGGCGCAGGGCGAGAATCTTGCGCACACCCTGCAACGGCGGATGCACAATCGCCTTCACCGACTCACCCGTCCATTTTCGGTGGCGGTCGAACTGTCGCATGCGCAAGCCGTCGCACCGCGAACCGTGCTGTCCACTCCAAATACGCCAGGCTTGTCGGCGCCGCCAGCGCGCGGATTGACGACGTCATCATCGCTCAGTGTGTCGAACCTGGCGTCATCGCCCAATCTGCCGGAATTACCGACGTCATCATCGCCCAATGCGCCGAGCTTGCCAACCTCATCATCGTCCAATGTGCCGAGCTTGCCAACCGCATCATCGTCCAGTGTGCCGAGCGTGTCGACGGCATCATCGTCCAGTGTGTCGAACGCGCCGGCGTCATCATCGCCCGATGTGCCGAGTCGAGCGGCGCAGTCCTGCGGGCGGGTCATCGTATTCAATGCGCCCCCGACGTCGACACCGCAGCCGCATGAAGGTCGCGCCGCAAGCACTTTCGGCGCATCGATCCGCCGTGTGGTGACCGTGGTGGGTAGTTCCATGTGGTACGCGCCGGAAGGAATCACGCCGCAGCCGCCAAACCGCGCCATCACGCGCAGTTGGGCCAGGACGTCTTCGCCGCAATGCTCAGTCGGCAACTCGGGCCAGAAATCGAAACCGCCAACCGCGCGCAACTTGGCGGTGTCGAACAGCACGCAGCCGCCGACCCAAGCGACCCGGTAGGCGCGCTGATGTTCGGCGTTCAGGCCTAGCCGCTGCTGCACGTGATAAAGATTGGCGGCGCTGTGAAGATGGTGGCGTTGCCACGCCGGACTGGCCGGGGTGATGGTTTCCGGCTCGACCAGGCCTTCCCAGAACTCGATGTGCTGTTCGTGCGGCCGCTCCGCCGCAAGGTAGCTCAGGCCATGCACGGCGCTGCCGACGAAGCCGCATTGTTGCAGCGCCAGCATGCCGAGCGATCGTGAGATGAGGTCGGGTTCGATCAGCACGTCGTCGTCCAGAAAAAGGCAACAAGGTGCGGTCACCAGCGACAAGAGGAAGGCGCGGTGTTCGGCCATGCCCAGGCGCGGCATGTGGCGCACCGTCGCCACCGGGCGACCGACGGCCGCCAGAAAACGCAGCACGGCCAGCACTTCGGACCGCCCGAATACCCCCTCGTCGTCGCTCTGGTCGGAAACGATGATGCGTATCGCTTGCACCGACTGCGCCGCAAGCGCTGTCAGTGTCATGGCGAGCGCGCAAGGTCGATTGCGGGTCGGTACCAGCACGTCGACCAGCGGGGCGTTCACGGCGCGCTCCCCTGGCTCGCGCCGACTACGTTCTGGTCGTAGAGGTAGGGGTTGAGCGTGGGGTCGTTGTACATCTTGAATTGCCGGTAGACCTTGAAGTAGGCGCGGCCGGCCGCCGCATCGAGCAGCAGGCTGTCGAGGCAGCTGACAAGGTCGTGCCGCTGCACCAGCAGGCGCGCCAGCTTGGTGTTGCAGGTGTCGATGTGATCGGCGGCGCCATCGGTGCGCTCGGTTTGCGCGCGCATGTGGAACACCTTGAGCGAGAGTATGGACAGGCGGTCGATCATGGCGCCGGCCGTCTCGCTGCTCAGGCGCGCGTCGGGCCGCTGGTCGTGTTCGCCCAGCTGGTCGAGGATGGCCTCGTCGATCGCCTCGACGGCGTCGTTGCGCTGCTGGTTGTGGCGGTCGATCAGCCGCTTGCTGGCGGCGATGGCCGCGGCGCCCACATCGGTGCGGCGCGCCTTGTCTTCCTCGTTCCACAGCAGCCAGTTGCAACGGTGGTTCGCTTCGATGGCGCGCCAGACACGCGCCGATCCGGCGTGGGCGAAGCCCCCCTGGGCCGCCTCCAGCAAGGGGGCGTCATGGAAGCGCAAGATGGATGGTGCGTCTAGCCCTTTGAGCATGTGATGGTCCTCCACGAGCGGTTGATCAGCTCATGTTGGAGGACTTTGGCGGCACCGAAGTTCCGCCGCCCGGCGGGCTAGCGAAGCCTGTTTTGCGCGGTGTCAGATCGCAGCGAGGCGGTCCCGGCGCCGCGATGTCAGCCCTGCATTTTCTTCTCGAGGTCCTTCACCATCTTCAAGTGTTTGGTGTACATTTTTTCGCCGCTTTCGGCCAGCGCCTTGATGTCGCGGTCTTTCTCTTCGGCCGCGTAATGCTTGAACACTTTCAGGTCGTTCTCGTGATCCGCCAGGTTCTGCTGCATGAAGCGCTTGTCGAAGTCGCGCGACGAGACCTTGCTCATTTTCTCGATCGCGCTGGTGTGCTGCTCGCTCAGCTGCACTTTCATGTCGAGCTTCTTCTTGCCCGCCAATTGTTCCATCTGCTGGCCCAGCATGCTGTGCTCGTCGATCATCGACAGCGCGAACTTGCGGATTTCCGGGGTGGCAGATTTGCGCAGCGCCAGCATGCACAGCTCGATTTCGGCCAGCGAGTCCTGCATCACCTGCATCAGGAATTCATTGCTGCCGGGCGCCGCCTCGCCCTTGCCGCCGGACGTTGATGCGCGTTTGCCGCCGCCGGTTTCTTCCTTGGCCGGCTTGTCCTCGCGCGCGCTCTCGGCATGGTCTTCGGAGGGTCCCTTGAACGCCTGGCTTACCTCGGCGGGAGTTTGAAAGTCTTCGTCCGGCAGTTGCTCCAGCGAGGCGCAAACGCTCTCGTCGGCGCCAAGTTTGCGGGCGTTGTCGATCAGCGCGGCCTTGTTGGCCGGGTAGTCGACGCCTTTCAGGAATTTTTGAATCTGAATCGGATTTGCGTGTGCCATCATTCCCTCGCTGATGATTGAACAGGGACCTATGTGACACGCGCAGCCGATTTTAGTTTCGGCTAAACTGCGCGACTTTTCGGCCGCGCGCTTGCAGCCATCAATCGCGTTTTGTCCGTCAATCGCGCTTTGGTCGTCAATCGCGCTTTGGTCGTCAATCGAGTCTTTTCAGCTGTTCGCGCGCGTAGCCCGCATTGACGTGGTTCGGCGCCAGTTCGAGGAAGCTGGTGTAAGCCTTCTTCGCCTTGTCGTTCTCGCCCAGGCGCTGGCGCGCGTCGGCCAGGTTGAGGTAGGCGATCGCGCGCGAGGTGTCGATCTGCAGCGTGTTTTCAAACCAGCGCGCCGCCTCGGCGAATTTATCCTGCTTGTAAAAAACGAAGCCGAGGTTGTTGGCCGCCAGGCCAAAGTCGGGCCGGTATTTGAGCGCCTCGGTAAAGGCCGCCTCGGCTTGCGCATACTGCTTTTCCTTATACAGCTGCAAGCCACGGTCATTGGCGCGCTGGGCCAGCTGGCGGTTCGACGCTTCCACCGGTTTCGGCGCCGCGATCTTCTGCTCGCCACCCTGCAAATTCTTCACCACCACGGTGTTGCCCTCGGTCTGCTGGCTGCGTCCGCTGTCGAGCTTGCTGTTGAGCGCGATGGCGTCCGGCGCCAGCTGGCTGGTGGTGGCGCTGAGAAATTCGGCTTCGGCCGGCAACTGGAACACGAACTCGCCGCCTTCGGAACCGGGCAGGCTGCCGAAGGCCGGGGTCTGCTGCGACACGCTGGCCACGGCCGGCGCGACGTAGGCGGCCAGTTCGGTGCCGGTGATCAAGCCGTCGCCGTTGAGGTCGGCTTTGCCGCCCAAGGCTTGCAGCAAGGTCCATGTGAACACGGAATGGCCGTTCGGCCCGCCGTCGGCGACCATCTGGTCGGCGCCGCCGGCGGTCAGCATCTGGCGGCCGATGCGGCGCGCGTTGTCGCGCAGGAAGCTGGCGTTGCCGCCGCCGCGCGTCAAGCCGAGCCCGCTGTAGCAGGCGTCCATGACGAACAGCACGTGCTTGGCGTTCAGGCTCTCGGCGATGTTCTGCAAATCGGTCATCGGGATCGCGTCCACGCTGACCTGCTGCGGATCGGAATCGACCGGGATGATGTAGCCGAGGCTGCGCCCCGAACTGAGCTGGCGCGTGGCGCCGTGGCCGGCGAAGAAGACGAAGATGCGGTCGTCTTTTTTCAGGTTGGCGTCGGCCAGCTTGTCGTGGAACAGCGCGAGGATATTGTTGCGCGTCGCCTCGCCATTGCTCAGCGAGAACACCCGTTCGCTGGCGAAACCGAAGCGGGTGACAAGGGTGTCGCGGATGGCCTTGGCGTCCTGCACCGCGTATTGCAGCTTGGGCCACTTCTGATACTCGTTGATGCCGATGACGACCGCGTAGCTGTTGGCGTAGCCGGTGCTGACGGCGATTTTTTCCGGCTCGGGCTTGCCGCCCCTGGTCACCTTGAAATCGTTGCCGTCCCAGGTGGCGAAGCTGTAGCCGTCGGCGATCAGCTTGTCGAGCACGATCGGCAGCGCCTTCACGCTGCGCTCATGGATGTCGTGGAACAGGATGATGCCGCGCTGTTCCTTGCCCAGCGTGCCGAGCACGCGCTCGGCGATCGAGTTCGGCACCGGGTCGGCCCAGTCGAGCGAATCGATATTCCACATTACCGAACGCAGGCCCAGCCTGGCGAGAATGTCGAGACCCTCGGCGTTGTGGGCGCCGTAGGGAAAGCGGAACAGCGCCGAGCGGCGCGCGTCGACCGCCTTGAGCAGCTGGTCGGTATGGGCGATCTCGCCGTACAGCTGATCGCCCTTCTCCTTCGACAGCAGGGCGTGGCTGAAGCTGTGGTTGCCGATCACGTGGCCGGCGTCGAGCAGCTGGCGGCTGATGGCGGCGTTCTTGCCCAGGGTTTGCTTGTCCTGGGCCTCGAACTTGCCGAGATTCTGGCCGACCTGGAAGAAGATGCCGGGCACGCCGTATTGCTTGAGTATGGCGGCGACCTCGGCGGTGTAGGTGCCGTGCGGGCCGTCGTCGAAGGTCAGCACGACGGTCTTGGGCGGCAGCGACTTGCCGAAGATTTCCTTGACCTTGGCTTCCTGCTCGGCCGTCTGCGGCGATGGAGGGTAGGGCACGATGACGCCGTATTCCTTCATGATCTGCTCGCGCTTGTATAGCGCGCCGAGCTTGGCGAGGTAGTCGTCCCAGCGCTCGCGTTTCGGCACGATGGCTCGGGTGTCGAAGCGGGCGAAGATGGCGCCGAGTTCCTTGTCGTATTGCTTTTCGATTTCTTCGAGCGCGGCCAGGTCCTCGGTCACGCGCTTGTGCAGCTTGATGGCCGGCAGGGTCTGGTCGGCCGCCGCCAGCTTCTGCATGGTCAGCAAGACTTCGCGGAAGGCGAGCCGGTCGGCGTCGTACAGGCCGCTGTCCGATTCAATATACGACAGCACGGTATCGTAGGCGGCGTCGCGGGTGCCGGGCGGCAGGGTCTGCATGCCCAGCAGTTGGGCTTGCACCTTGGCCAGGCGCGCCAGGTTTTCGTGAAACAGCGACTGGCCGACTTGCTCGGCGGCCTTGCGTTCACCCTCGGTCATGGCTTTTTCGTTGGCGAACAGGACCACGATCTTGCGATACGCGGCGAGGGTCTCGCGCAGGGTCGGCACCAGCTCGGGCGCGGCGACGCGGGCCGACGCCGGCGGCGCGGCGGGCGCGGTGCCTGGCTTGCCATATAAGTAGGCGCCACCGGCGGCCGCCAGCGCCAGCGCCAACGCCGCGAGGTAAGGTGCGTGTTTCATGAGGATGAATTATTCATTGGGCAACTCGATATTCTAGCGTGCTAGTTGGAGCCGACGCTGAACGCCCGTCCCTCGTAACTGCCCTGGAACAAGTACAGCGGTTTGCCGATCAGCTGGCGCACGGATTCCTCGAATTCGCGGTAGGTCGCGTTGTTGCGCTCATACGCGGTCGGCAGCTTGTCGCGCACCACCCGCGCGCCGCCGTTGCCGACGACGTCGGAAGCATTGTTGTAGCTCGACAGGACCACCGCCGCCAGGCGCGCGCCCGGCGCCAGGCTCAGGCGCCAGTTGACGCGCTCATAGGAACTGAGCACCAGCACGATCGGCTTGCTGGCGGCCTGGACCCGCACATCGATCGTGCCGCCGCCCTGGGCGTTGGCGCCGGGGCTGGGGCGGGGCGGCTGGTAGACGCCGATCGCCTCGACCTGGACGTCGCTGCCCATGCCGGCAAACACAGGCTTGGTGACGTCGTCGGGGCGCGGTTTGCGCGCGGTCAGCTCGGGCAGGCCGACGAAGCCGGCGGCGTTGCCCGCGCGCGACAAGGCGAACGGATCGCGCGCGCGGGCGTCGGAGCCGCCCTCTTCCTCGCGCTTGAAGATGTCGAGTTTGCGCGCGTTGGCCTGTTCGACCACCTTGGCGATCTGCGTGCTCAGCGGCACCGCGTCGCCGGCCGCCAGCGTATCGAGCAGCGCGATTTTGGTTTCCGAGATCGTGGCCAGGCGCTTGAGCACCGGAATATAAATGATCCGTTCCGACAGCAGTGCGCCGGTGTCGACCGGGGCCATGGTCTGGTCCTTGATCGACAGCAGGTAGTTGGCCATTTTGCCGGCCTCGGTCGGCGCCTTGACCAGCATCTTGTCCGGGTCGGGCGTGGCGATGACGTTGATCAGGCGCATCGGTTCGAGCGGCGTTTTTTCCTGGGCGAAGCTGGCCAGCGTGGTGACCGTGAGATCGCGGCCGGCCTCGACGAAATAGCGCTGGTCGGCGTTCAGCGCGCCATTGCCGGTCCGCCAGGCCAGGCCGTTGCTTGGTTTTTCTTCGAGCAGCGCGATGCTCGCGTTCTGGCCGCTGCGTTTGAGCTCGAACTTGCTGACGGTGCGGTACGTGGCCGAGATGAATTGGGTTTCATCGTCGTTGATGGCGATCACCGGCGACTCGATGCCGGAAAGCTCGGGCGCCGGCGACTCCTTGCCGTTGGCGAAGTCGATCAGCATCACCTTGCCGCCTTCGTTGACATACAGCGCCGCCGACTTGCCGAGCCAGTGGAAGCGCGCCAGCGACACCTGCGGCAGCGACAGCAGCACGGCGCCGTCCTCCGTCTGGCGCACGCTGAGCCGGCCATCCTGCGCGACGACTTGAAGGCGGCCGTTGGCCGACAAGGCGCCCGGCTGCTGGTTCGAGAGCGGCTCGGCGTAAATCTGCTTGCCGCCGTCGAGCTCGAGGAGCGCGAGGCCGGCCTGGGTGCGAAACACGCCGACACCGGCGTGGGAGGCGAAGATGGCTTCGTAGATATTGCCGGGCGCGACGATGAACTTCGGCGCGACCGCCGGCACCGGCCGCAAGGGTCCATCGGCCAGCACCACGCCGATCATCCGCAGGCCGATCCATTTGCCGATGACGGCGTCCTGCTCGGCGAAGCAGGCGTGGTCGCCCAGTTGCGCGGCGGTGGCGGCCACCGAGGTCCAGCGCGAGGGCGCGAAACCTTTCGCGCAGGTGAGCGCGCGCAGCTTGAGGATGCGCGCCAGGTCGGTCTCGGCCGCCTTGCGCGCGTCCTTCGGCAGGCGCGCCATCAACGCGAGCTTGCGCAGGTTGACTTCCTGCGCGAGCGGCACGGCGGCGTTGATCTTGTCTTCCGGGTCCATCAGCACACCGTCGCAGCCGCCGAGCGCGAGCAGCGTGGCGAGCATCAGCGTGGGGAAGAGGCGAAGGCGGCGCATAAGGTGTTTCCTGTTTGCAATATAATCCCCTATGATAGCCGGATTTCGGCGATGACAAGATGTGGTTATGCAAAGATTTCCAGCCGAGAACACGGCGGACCCGGCGCGTCATCACCCTTGTGGTTCCCGACGCGGCAGCGCAGACATTCATGTTGTCTTATGTTGAATATTTCTGCATATTATCAATTGGCCGACTGGACAGGCCCAACGCAGTGCAGGACGCTCGATGACCGCTTTTCTCTTTTTGCAGAAGTTTGACGACGGCGCGCCGGCGGCCATGCCCTTCCAGGAGGTGATGAAGATTTTTTCACGGGTGGGCAAGGCGGGCAGCGGGCGCGGCGATATCGAATTCACCCTGCCGCCCGACACCCTCGCGGCCGGCTGCACGGTGGTGGGCGATCCCGCCAGCGGCGCCCTCTGCATCGGCTTCGAGCGGCCGCGCTTCGACGCCGGCCTGCGCGCGCTGGTGTGGGAATGCATGGAACGGCTTGGCTGCGCGGTGTTCGACGATACGCTCGACACCGCCTGCACGCTGCACGGCGGCGGCGCGGCGCTGCCACCGGCCATGCTGCTGGCCTGCGCCACCGGGGCGCGCCAGGCCGGCAGCGCGCAACAGCTGTGGCCGGCGGAATTCGAACCGGCCGTGGACGGGCCCGCGCGGCCGGCGCTGGCTTACCGCAATCCGAACGCGCTGGGCCCGAATTTTCAATTGTTCGACCATGGAGACCTCGCCAGGCACGAACTGTACATCGAACTGGGACTGCACCCGGCGGCCTGCAATCCAGGCACCCTGCGCGTGCTGCGCAATCTCGAAGCGCGGGTCGACAGCGCGCTGGCGGGCAACCCCGGCTATGCGGTGTTGTACCGCTTTCCACATCAGGAAACCCCGCTCGCGCTGCTCGAATCGGCGCGGGTGGCCGCCTCGACGCAAGGCGCGACGATCATCAGCGCGCCGCCAGGCACACCGCCGCCGCAGCCGCGCTTCATTGCCGATCGCGGCATTTACGACAGCGAAGCGGCGCAGTCGCAACGCTTCGTTCGGCTGGCGCGCGACACGTACCAGCTCGAACTCGACGGCGGCCTGGCCAGCGTGGACACGGTCGACGGCCTGCTCGACTCGCTGCACGCAGCGTACCGCGTTGAGCGCGAGGCGGCCGGCGAGCCATTCTCCAGCAAGGTCGCCACCACCTGGGCGAAGATGGCCGGCGCCTACCTGGGCACGGTGATCCGCAAGCAGATCGGCGCGCAGTGGGGCTATGTGGCGCGCGGCCAGCAGCGGATTCTGGCGCTGCGCACGCACACGGGACGGATCTGCTGTCCGCATCACCTGGTGCTCGACCACATCATCAACGGCGGGGCCAGCCATATCGGCGCCTTTGTCGGGCGCCTGCTCACCAGCGACCTGTCGGCCACGCCCCGGCGCGAGGACCTGGTGTGCCTGATTCCCAAATTTTGCAAGCTGATGCAGGACAGCGCGGGTGAATTGCCGCTGCACGAACAGCTCTCGCCCGAACGCTTCGATTTCAGCCTGGCCTCGCTGGCGCGGCTGGACCAGTATCTGGCGCTGGTGCGCGGCCAGGGCGACGGGCTGAGCGACCAACAGCGCCGCAAAGTGGTGCGCGCGGCCGGCGCCTATCTGGGCGAGACGGTGCGCGGCAATACGGCCGATCCGGCGCGCTGGCAATGGGTGGCTTACGACGATTTTGCGCGGCTCGACCCCGGGTTTGCGGCGCGGCGCCCGCGCGCGCTCGGCTTCATGGCTTTTCTCGACAGCGCCGAGCACACCGCGTATCCGCTGGCGCATGTGGAGGAGTTGCTGAACGGCGCGAACGTCGATTCGGCGATCGACTTTGCGCGCCAGCTGACCGGCCAGAGCGCGCCACCAGCGCAGGAGGAGACTGCGCAGACGGCGCAGGCGGAAACGGCGCGCACGGCGCCGGCGCAGACCACCCCGACGGCGCCGGCGTCCGGCTTGGCGGACGTGTCGTCGCCACCACCAAGCTTCGCCGTCCCCGCGCCCTCGCTAACGGCGGACGACGAGGCGCAAGCGGAAACGCTGCGCATCGAGCGCCAGGTCGACGCCGCCGGCAAGATCCTGCGCGTGCTGCCGCAGATACTCACGGTGGTGCTGCTGGCGTTTGTCGTCAACTGGACGCTGAACGAGCTGGCGCGGTTTTCGCAGATTAACAAACCGCTGTATGGCGCCTGGCTGCTGACGCCCTACCTGGCGATGGCCTGGGCTTGCTGGCGCACCGATCGTACCTTCCTGCGCCAGAGCGCGGTGCTGTGCGCCAGCCTGTTGCTGGCATTTTTCGCCAGCGCCACCTTCGGCGTCAATCTGCCCGCCAAGCCGGGGCCGCCCCACGCCAGCGTGCTGTTGTGGGTGCCGCTGGTACAGGTGTGCTTCGTTGGCCTCTGGATGCGTGCGCTCAACCGGGAGTGGTGAACTCGCGCCCATGCCGCGGCTTCGTCCACGCCAGCGGCGCCTTCTTGCTTGACCACCCCTGAGCCAGCACGTATTGCTCGCTCTGGGAATGCGCGCCGATCTGGCGTTTCTTGCAAGCGCATGCTAGTGTGCATGCTGTTCTATTACTACAAAATACATTTGCAACAGCGCGCGACCTGACATCGGATGCAGGTCGGCGGCCACGATGCCCGCTTCGGCGGCATCCTCACACAAGGACATGCATGCGTAAGGGATTGATCAAGGCGAGCCTGGTGGCAGCTTGCGGACTGAGCGTCGCGGCGGGCGCGCACGCCCAGCAGGAAGCGCAAACGCCAGTCAGCCAGACGGTGGAAGTGAAGGGCATGAAGGACGCCTCGCGCTGGTTTCGCGCGGAAAGCCAGCATTTCGTCGTCTACTCCGACACCCGCCACGAGGACGTCTTCCAGCTGTTGAACAACTTGGAAAAGCTCGACTACCTGTTGCGCATTTTCACGAAGGATTACAACACGGGACGGGGCAGCCAGCAAAAGATCGCGCTGTACTATCACGACCGGATGGGGAGTTTCCAGCAGATTACCGGCAGTGCCTCCGACGAAGTGGTCGGCCTCTACAACAGTTGCGGCGCCGGCGTGCAGGGATTCGGCGTGCATCTGGAGCGCATCGGGAATCTCACCAATGAGGAGCTGGGCAAGACGCCGCTCAACAACAGCCTGTCTTACCTGTTCGAGGCCTACACCCGTCACTTCCTGTACCGCAATACCGACATCCGCTCGCCCTCCTCGTTCATCGACGGCTTCGCGCAGTATTTCTCGAGCGTGCGGTTTTCCGACAGCCAGCTGACGCTGGGCCGGGTGCCGACCAATCTGGGCAAGTATTTCCGCTTCATCGACAACGGCCGCAGCCAGAGCCTGGGTTACAAGGAGGTGTTCGAGCCTGACGACGGCTCGGGCGACGGCTATCTCAACGAATCGCTGAAACGGCTCGAATTCCTCAGCAAATCGTGGCTGTTGACCCACTACATGCTGTCGACCGACGTGAACCTGGGCCGCAAGGACAAGTACCTGGAACTGGTGTATCAGGACGTGCCCGCCAGCAAAGCCTTCGAGACCGCGTTCGGCCTGACGCCGGCGCAGATTGACGAGATGATGTGGCGCTACCGTATTAAAGGCAACCGCGTGGTGCAGGTCGATTTGCCGACCCTGCCGACCGCGAAGGTCAGCTATGAAACCTTGCCGGCATCGGTGACCGACTACATCCTGGCCGACGGCACCTTGAAATCCTGCCCCGATCGCAAGACCGGCGAGGCGCTGCTGCGCACGCTGAGCCAGCGCGCCGGCGGCGTGCCGAACAACGATATGGCCAGGCTGACCGTGAGCCGCGCCCAGATCGACTGGGGCAATCCGGCCGACGCGCTGCCGGCGCTGACCGATATCACGCGGAAGGCCGCGAACAACGCCGAGGCCCATTACCTGCTCGGCCTTGCCAATCTGCGCCTGGCCGAGCGCGGCAACGACGCGGGCTCGGCCGGCTACGCGCAGGCGGCCAAGCGCAGCCTGGCGCGCGCGCGCAGCTTGAATCCCCGGTCGGCGCAGGCGGCGTACGCTACCTACCTGGCGGAAATCCGCGGCAACGACAAGCCTGACGAAGCGGTGCTGAAAAACGCCATCGCGGCCTGGAGCAATGCCCACGAAGTGAACACTTACGCACGCGCTGCCGCGCTGAGCTACGCGCTGCTCGGACGCGCGACGGAGGCCGACAATGCGCTGGCGGTGATCGCGCACAATACGCGCGACGCCGCCATGGCGGCCTGGGCGAAGAGCTGGCAAGGCCGGCTGCGCAGCGGGGTCGGCCGCGCGGAAGTGCTGGCGGAAATGCGGCGCGAACCGGACAAGGCCACGGCCTTCAAGGAGTGGACCGTCGCGACGGCCGACCTGATTCGCAACGCCGAATACAACGCCGGGATGGAAGATGCGCGCGGGTATCTCAATTCGCAGCGGATGAGCGACCCGACCGGGGCGAATGGGGTGAGCCCGAGCACGCTGTCGATCTGGCCGAAGCAATAGCGTCACTATCGCGGCCCTGCTCGCCAGGGCGACGAAAGTAGAAAAAGCCCGCAAGGTCACATTGCGGGCTTTTTTCATTGGGCATTTACCGCGCCGGTGACAGCGCCATCGACAGCGGTATCACCACCTCACGGCTTGTCGGCTTTCGGCTCCGCTTTCGGCGCCGCAGTAACGGCCACCTCGGGCAGTTGGGCGAAGGCCTTCACAGGAATCGTCAGCGCGGCCGGCTTGAGGCCCGGGGCGGTGGCGCGCACCTCGAGCGTGCCGCTGGCATCGCGATTGCTCTGCACGAGCAGTTGCGCCAAGCCATTGAACAGCCTGCGCGTCCTGCCCTTCTCGTCCTCATGCGAGTTCGGGTCGCCATTGCCATGGCCGATCGCCTTGCCGGCGCCAGCGATTTCGAAAGTCACCTCGTCCTGCGCCAGCGGCACCGCCCTGCCCTGCGCGTCGAGCGCGCGCACCGTGATCGGCATGGCGTCGCGGCCATCGCCGGCCAGCGCGGCGCGGTCCGGCACCAGCTCCAGCGTAACTGCGTCGCCGCTCGTCTCGACGCTGGTGCGCGCGACTTCCTTGCCGCCGCTGTAGCCGATTGCTTCCAGCTTGCCGGCCGCGTAGGCCACCTTGAAGTCGTTCATGCGGTAGTTGTCGGTCTTCTGCTCGCCGATCTCGCGGCCATTGAGCAGCAGCTTGACGCGCTCGGTGTTGGCCATCACGCGTACCACGATCTCCTGGCCTTCCTTGCCGGCCCAGTTCCAGTGCGGGTCGACGTAAATCAGCGGGCGGTCCTTGATCCACTGGACCTGGTGGATGTAGTAGGACGCCTTCGGAAAGCCGTTCAGGTCCATGATGCCGAAGAAGGAGCTGACCGAGGGCCACGAGGCGTACGGCCACGACTCGCCGTGATAATCGAAGCCGGTCCAGACGAAGCCGCCGGCGACGAAGTCGCGCGTGCCGATCGCCTGCCAGGCGTCGCGGTGGGTAGCGCCCCAGACTGGGTGCTCGACGTCGTAGCTGCTTTCGATGTGGCGCGCCTTGTCGGTGGCGTATTCGCCGCGCGTCATGAAGGCCGAGGTGTCTTCCGAACTGGTGAACGGCTTGTCGGGATAGGCGGCGTGGTACTTGTCGTACTCGGGGATCTGGTAGTTGGCGCCGACCACGTCGACCGCGTGCGACACGTTCAAGGGCGTCAGCAAACCGTTGCTCATGGCGGCGGTGGTGGGACGCGTGCCGTCGAGCGCCTTGGCCACGGCGACCATGCGGCGCGCCATTTCGTAGCCGGCCTCGGTGGCCTGCATCGGCTCCTCGTTGAACACCGACCACAGGATCACCGACGGGTGGTGGCGGTCGCGCTTGAGCATCCATTCGAACTGCGCCATGTAATCGGGCGAGGGATTGAAGTTGCGGTTCTCGGCCATCACCAGGAAGCCCATGCGGTCGGCCATGTCCAGCACTTCGGAGGCGATGGCGTTGTGCGAGAAGCGGATCGCGTTGACGCCCACTTCCTTCAGGCGGCGCAGGCGGTATTCCCAGATCGCGTCGGGCACGGCGACGCCGACGCCGGCGTGGTCCTGGTGCAGGCAGACGCCCTGCAGCTTGACGTGCTCGCCGTTGAGGAAGAAGCCCTTGGCAGCGTCGAAACGCAGCGTGCGAAAGCCGGTGTCGAGCGCGATGCGGTCAACCACGCGGCCACCTTGCCGCACGGTGGCGGTGAGGCGGTAGAGGGTGGTCTTGTCGAGCGACCAGAGGGCCGGCCGGCGTACCGTCAAGGGCAGCGAGGCGGTCACCTGGGTGAGCACCGGCACCTCGATCGCGCTGCTGCGGCGCGCCACCTGCTTGCCGTCCGGGCCGGTGAGCACGACCTCGACGTCGACGCGCGAGGCTTGCTTGCCGTCGTTGCTCAGGGTGACCGCAGCCGGGATGTCCCAGCTGTCGGCCTTGCCCGGGCGCGGCGTCACGCGCACGCCGTCGGGCACGATGTGGACGGCATCGGTCTTGACCAGCCAGGCGTGGCGGTACATGCCGGCGCCTTCGTACCACCAGCCTTCCATGGCGTTGGCGTCGACGCGGATCGCGATCACGTTGGGTGTCTTGTCGCCGTACTGGAGGTAGGGCGTGATGTCGATGCGGATCTCGTTGTAGCCGGACCAGTTGTGATTGACCAGATTGCCGTTCACCCAGACCGTGGCGTGGGTGGCGATGGCGCCCAGTTCAAGTTCGACATGGCGGCCACGGTCGCTCTCGGGCACGGCCAGGTAGCGCCGGTACCAGCCGATGCCGCGCTGGCGAAAGCCCTGCGCCATGTTGGCCTTGGGGTCGAACGGCTGCTCGATCTGCCAGTCGTGCGGCAGGTCGAGCTTGCGCCAGGCCGTGTCGTCGAACTTGACGGCGGCGGCGCCCGAGGCCAGGCCGGCCTTGGTGGCGTAATAAGTCTCGTCCTGGGTGGCCGGGACGTGGAAGGGAATGTCGCCGAGCTGGAACAGCCAGCCGCGGTCGAGCGAGAGGCGTTCGCGCCCGCCGTCGGCGTGGGCGTGGGCCGGCAGGAACAGCAGGCCGGCGAACACGGCGAACAGATAGCGGCCAACACATCGCCGTCTGATCAGGGACATCACATTCAGGGTCATCTCGTTTTTCTCCAAAATAGTTATGGGCGCTGTCATCGTCCTCGCGCTCTCGTCAGGTCAACAAAAAAAGGCAGCCGTAGCTGCCGAAACCGCCATGACAGCGGAGGAGAGAACGTGCTTTGCGCGGTTTTCGGGCGATCGCCAAAACGTCGAGGACGGCCCGCCAGCGGCCATCCCGTTGCGCGCAATGTACGGCACGCGCGGCGCAAAATCCAATTGCTTTTCTCGGCCAGTCGATCCCGTTTCCAGTGATAGGCGCCGCCACAACAGAGGATCGAAAAAAACGTACGCTAAGCATTCTTGAGCCCCCACGCATACGCGCCGGTCAGGTCGATATGCGCCGACAGCGGCGGCAGCAGCGAGTACAGCAACTGGTCGTCGATGCGCGGTGCGTCATCGCGCAGGGCGGCCATGGCGCGTTTCAGGTGCACGGCGTTCCACAGCATGATGGCGGCGGTCACCAGGTTGAGCGCACTGGCCCGCTGGCGCTGCTGCGCAAACGCCTGTTCGCAGACGCCCGCCGAACGGCTGCCGAACACCGTGCGGGCCAGAGCATCGCATGCTGCCTCGCGGTCCAGTGCAGCCTGCACCCGCGCGCGCAAGCCAGGCTGCTGCAGCCAGTCGAGCGTGTAGAGGCTGCGTTCGAGGCGCCCGAGTTCGCGCAGCGCGATGGCCAGGCTGTCCTGGCGCGATTGACAGCCGAACTTTTGCAGTACCTGCGCGGCGGTCAAGCTGCCCTGCCTGATCGAGGTAGCAAGGCGGAGGATATCGTTCCAGTGCCTGCGTATGGGCCGCAGATCCAGCGCGCCGGCGAGCTGCGCCTTCAATGCGGGGTAGTCGTCGTCCGTGCACGGCATCGCCAGCTGGACGTCATCGATGCCGCCAAGCTGCGGCGCGAAACGGGCGCCGAGCAGGTGCATGAGGGCGAATGCGTGGTCGCTGCAATGCTCCTCGCCGCGCAAGCCGATGTCCGGGCGCGGCGCGCTTTCTGGTGTCAGGGGAAAGCGCGCCAGCGCGGCCAGCGCGGCGCCATAGCTGTCCTCGCGCATGTGCCCCGCTTGCAGCCACGCCAGCCTGGCATAGGTCGTTTCGCGACAGGCGCCGGCCATTTTGTTCAAGCTAAGGTCGATGCCATCGGCCAGGATCACGGACAGCAGCAGTGCCTTGTCGCCGGCCGGTTTGCCGTCTTTGAGGCGGACAAAATGGCTGGTGAAGGCGGTCCATTCATCAACCTCCATCAAGAGGTCCGTAATCTTGATGCGCGGCAGGTACAGCACCGCCTGCGCGATGCGCGCGCGGGCTGCTTCGCTCAGCGTGGTGTCGGGCGCGGCGATGCGCAGTCCGGCGGCGCCGATGGCGACACCGGGCAGCGCGCCTGCCGTGGCGAGTCGATCGATCTGCGCGAGCCGCTGTTCGAGCAGCGCCAGGCGATCATGCAGATAACGCTCGCAACTGGTGTCTATATCGAGCGGCAAGGCGTTGGCGCGCTTGAGCGCCTCGAATGTTCGGGCCGGCACCAGGTAGTCGTTGAACTTTCTGAATCGGCGCGAGCCTTCGATCCACAGATCGCCGGCGCGCAGCGCGTCCTTGAGCTCATGGAGGACGCACATTTCATAGAGGCGTCGATCGATGCCGTGTTCGCCGACCACCAGTGCCTTCCACTGCGGCCGGATGAAACCGACCGGTGCGAAGGGCGGCACGTTCAGGAGATTGCCCGCGTTCATGCGGCGCACGCTCTTGATGGCGCCGAGCAGTTCGCGGCGGGCCGGCCTGGCGTGCAGCGCGAGGACGTCCAGCAATGCCGGCGTGTAGCGGCGCAGCGAGCGGAACTGCTCGCGGACGAAGCGCGGATGGTCAAGCGAGGCACGCAGCGCCAGCCGGTTGGTGGCGTCGTTGCCAAGCCGCTGCCAGGACACGATCGCGGCGACCGCCTGCTTGTCATCGGCCGTCGGGCCAGGCAGCAGGCCGGTCAGCATCGCATCGTGCTGGTCGATGATCTCGTCGGTGATGCTGGCGGTGCGTTCCTGCACCAGCGCCAGCAGGGTGGCGTGGCGGCGCTCGCTGTCGAGCTTGGCGAGGTCGGCGGCCGGCAGGTGGGCGCCTTCGGCCGCGAGCTTGCGCAACTGGTCTTGATTGCTGCCGCGACCGATGTCGTCAGGCAGCTCGAGGGCGCGCAGCGCTTGCAGGCGCGCAATGTGCTCGAGCATGGACGGCGGGTTGGGCTTCAAGGGTGACTGGCGCAGCCAGCTCAGCCAGGTCAGGTTGCTATCGGACTTGAGCTGCAACAGCCGGTCGAGCTGGCGGCGCTGGGCATCGCCCAGGGCCCGGGTCACGCCACGCCAGCGACGCCGGTTCGCCAGCGCCAGCGCGTTGGCGCACGCGCGCTCGATCACGCTGGGCGCCGGCAGAATCACCCGGCGTTGACGCAGCGCCGCGATGGCTTGCTCGGCCATGCGCTGCGGCTGATCTGTCCGCACCGCGAACTCGGCAAGCGAACGCACCAGGTAGCGGAAGTGCGCCAGTCCGAACGCCGACAAGCCGAGATAGGCGCGCAGCTCGATGGCATGTTCGCGGCGCGTTTCTTCACGCAGGCCATAGCGGGTCCAGGCGGCTGGATCGACCCCGACCTGGCCGGCGATCCAGTCGATGACGGCGCCGGGTATCGGCATGTCGGGCCCCATCGCGACACCCGGATGCTGCAACAGGGCGAGCTGGACGGCATAGCCGAGACGATTGGCGTCACCGCGACGGCGCCCGATCAGCGCGCGGTCCTCGGCGTCGAACGTGTAGTGGCGCTGCAAATCGTCTTCGCCGCGTGGCAAGGCGAACAAGGAGGCCGGTGCGTGGGCCGACTGTATCGAGCGTGACATGGTTTTTGTCCGTTTTCCATTTCCAAGCAGGGACCCGAACATCGGGGAGAACCAGGCCAAGGCCCGAAAATGAGCGTCCGGGGCTCTGTGATTTAATAGGTTTAACGTTAAACTTCGCCTTTCGAGCGATTTTAGTTGAACGTAAAACCAATTTCAAGAACAATCGCTGTCGCGGCGCCGCAAGTGGCGCGACACGCCACATCGTTGTTGCAAAAACGATGCAGCAGCGCTGGACTGCCCTGCCGGGAAAACGGCTGGCGCCCTGGCGCGACAAGGACCGTATAATCGTTGGCCGGCGCCGGCCTGAGCGCAACCGGGAGACGACCGGCGGCAGAATGTGATCGACTCGGACACGCGGCCATCACGGCCAAGCTTTGGGAAAGTTGAAAATGGCAACAATAAAGGAAGTCGCGCTGCATGCCGGCGTGACGCCGACCACCGTGACCAATGTCTTGCGCGGGCGCGGCAAGACCAGCGAAAAAACGCGCTTGCGGGTACTCGATGCGGTCGCGCTGATGGGCTATCGCCCCAATCTCACGGCCCGCGCGCTGGTCGAGGGCAAGGCCCCCACCTTCGCGCTGATGCTGCCCTGCATCACCAATCCCTTCTATCCCGAATTCATGCTGCACGTCGGTCTGGCGGCGCGCCGGCAGGGCCGCTACCTCATTCTCTGCAACACGGACTATGAAGAGGACAATGAATCCCAGTTCCTCGACGAGGTCGCCGGTTCGCTGTCGGACGGAGTGCTGGTGGCCAACAATCCGAACATCGACTTCGCGCAGCTCAAACGCGTCAGCGCGGGCGGCACGCCGGTGCTCATCGCCTTGTGGGAAGATCTCGACACGCATCCCGGCATTCCCTGCCTGGCCTTCGACGGCCGGCGCGCGGGCCGGATGGCCACCGAGCACCTGGTCGCGCTCGGCCACCGGCATATCGGTGCGATCATCGCCAGTCCCGAAAACGGCATGCACGACATTCGCTATCAGGGATTTCGGGATGAATTGCGCGCGGCGAGCATCGACTGCCCCGCCTCGGCGGTGCGCTACTGCGCGGACACTTTCGACGGCGGCAGACAGGCCGCTATCGATCTGCTCACCGCCATGCCGGACCTGACGGCGCTGTTCGTGTCGAACGATCTTGCCGCGCTGGGCGTGCTGGAAGCGGCGGCGCAGCTGGGGCGCAGCTTGCCGGACGATCTTTCGGTGGTCAGCATCACCAATATCATGGGGTCGGGCCAGTCGCGGCCGGCGCTGACGACGGTCGCCATCCCGACCGCGCGCCTGGCCGCGCGCGGCATCGAACTATTGATGGAAATTCAGAAAGGCGAGCATCGCACCGCGCTGATGGAATGCATGCATGAGCTGGAATTGATCGTCAGGGCGTCGACCGCCCAGGCGCCGGCGCGACGCCAGGAAGCCGGCCGCCGGCCTCGATCGACGTCAAAAAATTGAAGCCGGGGGGCGCGGCCGGCGCGCCCGAGTTTTTCAGCGGCACGGTCACCGCGCAGACAAAAAACCGTCGTGCTGGGCATTGCAGAACACGACTTCCCGCGCAGGCGGGAATCCATACCACCTATTAATCGCCATGCTATAGGTTCCCGCCTTCGCGGGAACGACGTGGACGGCGTGCCGCACCGTTGCCTGTACGGTGCGGCCGTCCTCGCTGGCGCCGGAGCCACGCCTTTGGCCGCGTACGGAACGCGCGCCCGGAGTCAGCGCAATTTACCTGATTACAGGTGGACTACTGAACGTAGGGCCAGCCATCCGCCGTAAAGCCGATACGGTTGATCCCCAGCGTCGCCTTGCCGCTGTTGTTGGCGTCGTAGTAGTGGTAAATCATCAATGGGCCATCGTTGTCGGTCATCAGACTCTGACCGCCCGGCCCCTGAATGCGGCCATGCGCGCTCAACACGATGGTGCCGCCGCCATTGAGCATGTTGAGGCCGCCACGATCAAGGTAAGGACCGGTAATCGTGGTGGAACGTCCGACGATCACGCGATAGTGGCTGTTGACGCCGCTGCAGCAGGTATTTATCGACGCGAACAGATAGTAGTAACCGTTGTAGTAGTACAGGTACGACCCTTCCAGGCCATTCGCGCGCTGCGCCAGATGATAGGTGCTCGTATTGCTGGTTGATTTCTTGCCGGTCGTTGGATCGAGTTGAATCATGTAGAGGCCATTCCACCATGATCCGTAGGACATCCAATAGTTGCCGCTCTGGTCCTGGAGAACGCTGGGGTCGATGGCGTTGAAGGCGCTTGAGGGCGTCGACGAGACAACGATGCCTTGATCGGTCCACGCGGTGCTGTTCGGCGTCGACGCGGTCGCCAGGCCGATGGCCGAGGTTTGCGATCCGTCGCTGGATGCGGAGTAGTACTGGTAGTACTGGTTGTTCATGAAGACCACGTTCGGCGCCCACAGCATGCCGCCATTGGTGTAGGTGTTGGTCCACGAAGGCACGGGCGTCAGCCCGCTGCCGGCATTGGTGAAATTGATTCGGTCGGTGGACGAGGCGAGCGACCGGTTGGTTCCGTAAAGCCAATAGGTGCCGCCGGCGGCGCGCAGCATGAACGGATCGTGCACGCCGGTACCGGTGCCGCTCACGGTGCCCGGCATTGGGTAGGGACTCGCTCCGGTGCTGACCAGTTGCCATTTCTGGCACACGCACCCCGTCGCAGCCCATTGATCGATGGCCGCACTTGTCGAGGTGCTGCCCTGGTAGACCTCCAGGTAGCGGCCGCTGTTGACGTTCTTGATCATGTAGCTGCCGTCGGCGGCCTGGGCGAGCGTCCACAGGTGATCCTTGGTGCTGTTGTCGGCCCATTGAATGATCAATGCGCCATTCGCGGTGGATCCGCTCGAGACGCCCATCACCTGGTGGGTCGCCATGTTTTCGATGTTGTACTGGCCATTGCCCATCGGGACAAAATGCCACAACTTGTCGCTGGCGCCGTCGTCGTTCGATTGCGCCAGCGTGGCTCCCGCCGTTTGGTTGGCGCCCGGAATATTCAGGACCAATCCGCTTTTGACGTTCTTGATTTTGAACGTCACGCTGTCGTCGACGGTCGATTGGGCACGTGCCTGCGCGGCCAATGCAAACAGCAATATGAATGCAAACCTTTTCATGAGTATCTCCACTTTTCTTTTGGTTTTAATTGGCGGCCGCCATGAAGTGCAGCGATGACACCCCGTTGCGAGGCCGCTAGCTCTGAAACAAGTAGTTGTGTGTATTGTCGCCAGGACGGTCGACAACAGGCAGGCGGGGCGAAGCCGTGACCGGCCCATCATTGACGCAGGCGAACCTGTCAATTCCCCCTCTCGCAATGAAACAGATGAACGATGCGTTAAACGCGGTCCCGGCCCGGCGCCGATGCCGGCGCCAGACGCGGTGGCCGGGCGAACCAGGAGCGGATGCCCTGGCTCGCCC
>JBDSTZ010000235.1:0-41232 GCA_039927975.1 Massilia sp.
CCGGCTTCGAGCACGCGCGCGAGCAGCATTTGCAGCACGACCGGGCCGCCGTGGCCCTGCAGTTCGGGCACGTCTTCGCCGGTGTAGGAATGCGGACCGTTGAAGTAGAGCGCGATGCCCTGGTCGATCACCTCGCCGTCCTGCGTGGTGAACGGCAGGTAGGTGGCGCGGCGCGGCGTGAGCGCGGTGGCGGGGAACAGCGCGGCCAGCAGCGGCGCCAGGTCCTTGCCGGAGGCGCGCACCACGCCGATGCCGCCGCGGCCGGGAGCGGTGGCGATGGCGGCGATGGGGGAGGTGTCGAGTTTCATGTGCTGATTGTAGGGGAAATGGGGGGAACTAAAAACCGTCGTGCCCGCGAAGGCGGGAACCTATAGCACTTTGAGCAGCGGTGCTATGGATTCCCGCCTGCGCGGGAACGACGAGAAGGACGGCTAAACGAAAACCACCGTCACCTCGACACTAACACCGTCGGCCTCTCGACCTCGAAGCTAAAAACCGTCGGCCTCGTGATCTCGAAACTAAAAACCGTCGTTCCTGCGGAGGCGGGAACCTATAGCACCTTTGAGCAGCGGTGCTATGGATTCCCGCCTGCGCGGGAACGACGGTTTTCTGCGGCCGGTGGCCGACAGTATCGGACGGCGGCCACCTGAATCAAACCTGGCGGCCATCAACCCTTACTTCGCCGGCGCTTCGCCGTACTTCTTGGTGATGAACCACTGCTGCGCCACCGACAGGATGCTGTTGACAACCATGTACAGCACCAGGCCCGAAGGCGAGAAGAAGAAGATCACCGAGAACGCGATCGGCATGAACATCATCATCTTGGCCTGCATCGGATCGGCCGGCGTCGGGTTCAGCTTGGCCGTCACGAACATGGTGATCGCGTACAGCACCGGCAGCACGCACCACGGGTCGTGCTGCGACAGATCCTGAATCCACAGAATCCAAGGCGCGCCGCGGAATTCCAGCGTGGCTTGCAGCACCCAGTACAGCGCGATGAAGACCGGCATCTGCACCACCAGCGGCAGGCAGCCGCCGAGCGGGTTGATCTTCTCGGTCTTGTACAGCTCCATCGTGGCCTGGTTCATCTTGGCCGGATCGCCTTTGTAGCGCTCGCGAATGGCCTGCATCTTCGGCGTTACCTTCTTGACCTTGGCCATGCTCTTGAAGCCGGCCGCGGACAGCGGGAAGAACAGCAGCTTGATCAGGATGGTGAAGACGATAATCGTCCAGCCCCAGTTGCCAAGCACGCTGTGGATGTGGTCCATGACCCAAAAAATCGGCTTGGCGATGATCGTCAACATGCCGTAGTCCTTGACCAGGTCGAGACCCGGCGAGACTTTCTCGAGCACCTTCTCGTCCTGCGGGCCCGAATACAGGCGCGCGCTGTTGGTCACGGTGGCGCCGGGGGCCACGGTGCCCAGCGGGGTCATGGTGCTGATCGAGTAGCGGTTGGCGTCTTTTTCCTTGCGGGTGACGATGTCGTGAACCGCGTTCTGCTGCGGGATGAAGGCGGACACGAAGAACTTCTGCGAGATCGCGACCCAGCCGCCGGTCGACGAGGCCGGGTGCTCCGCGTGGCCATTCTTCTGGATGGTGGCGAAGTCGAGCTTCTTGTATTTCTCTTCCGGTGTGTACAGCGTCGGGCCAACAAAGCTCGTGTTGAAATACGACGAATCCGGCGCCTTGTTGCCATCGTGGTAAAGCTGCAGGTAGACCGACGGCGCGACCGGCGTCTGGCCGACGTTGCTGACGTCATGGCGCACGTCGATGACGTAGCTGCCGCGATGGAAGGTGAAGGTCTTGGTCAGCTTGACGCCGCCCGACTCGGATTCGAGCACCAGCTGCACGTCGTTGTTGCCGTCGATGCTACGCGGGCCCGGCTTGGCGACGAAACCACTTTGGTGGTTCGGCAGATTCGGCGCGCCGATCAGGCCGGTCTGCGCCAGGTAGGCGTGGTCAACGCCTTCATCGAACAGCACTTCGTTCTTGCTCGCGTCGATATCCGGCTTGCAGGCCTTGAACAGACCCCAGCAGCCGCCGAACCAGCCCGGATGACCGGTGCCCTGGAACTTGAGCAGCTCAAGGCGGCGCACGGTGCCGCCGGCGGTGTCGATGTCGGCCTTGATCAGGTCGGTGGTAATGGTGATGATCTCGGGCTTGAACGGCGCGACCGGTTCGCCATTGGCGCCGACGGCGGCGGGCGCGCCCGGGGTGGCCACGGCAGGCGTGGCGGCGGCGCTGCCGGCGGCGGCCGGCGCCTTCGCGACCTTGGCCGGCGGCGCGACCGTGAACATTGACTGCCCGCCCTTCGAGACCATCCAGTCGTTCCAGAGAACTACCAGCGATACAGCGAACACGATCCACAGGATGGTACGTTTATTGATATCCATTGAGGTATTTATCAGGAGTGGTTGCAACCGCATGCGGTTGTAGATGAATGCTTGTCGTTCGCCGGCGGCACGGGATCGAGCCCGCCGGGATTGAACGGATGGCAGCGGCACACGCGGCGCAGCACCAGCAGCGAGCCGCGCCCGGCGCCATGCGTGTGCAGCGCCTCGATCGCGTAGCTCGAGCAGGAAGGATAGAAGCGGCAGTTCTGGCCGAGCATGGGCGAGATGAAGATCTGATATCCCCGCAACAGGGCCACGAGCAGGCGGCGCATGGCGCTAGTCCGCCTTGGGCGCGCGCGGCGCCTGCGACGAAAACAGGCGCGCGATTTCCACGCGCAGCGCCGCCTTCAGCGCCGCCGTGGTGGCCGGGCCTTGCTTGGTGTTGACGGGGCGCGCGAGACGCACGATGCAGTCGAGCGCCGGCAGCGGTGCGACCCGGAACAGCTCGCGCGTGACCCGCTTGATCGTGTTGCGGGTGACCGCGCGCGGCGCGAACCGCTTGGCCACCACGACGCCCAGCCGCGCATGCGGCAATTCATTCGATCGGGTATAGAGCACGAAATGCGCCGTTTTTTGCGCAGGTCTCAAACGAAAAACGGATGAAAATTCATCCGTTTTAACGATACGCCGAATGCGCGCGAAGTCGTGTGAACCTTCGCTTGTCATGCGAGCTTATACTGCCAGGCGTTTGCGGCCCTTGGCACGGCGCGCGTTGAGCACATCGCGGCCGCCACGGGTAGCCATACGTGCACGGAAGCCGTGCGTGCGCTTGCGACGAACGACGGAAGGTTGGTAAGTACGTTTCATGGTGGTCTCGCTTAAAGCAAAATAAAATGCAAAATCGGGTCTGACGTCCCGTCAGTGTTCGGCGCCAATGACACCACGCGGAGGTTTAGACCAGCGTCACGCCACAGCAAAATACAGCTTTTCGCCCGCTAATCTGCCTCTGACAAGTCAGCACTGACTTACCAAATAGCAAGGAGTACGGGCGGGGAACCCTGAATTAGACTCTATTTCAGCTCGGCTTGTCAAGGCAGGTGTCGTTTTCGCTCTTCGGTTACCCCGTCGGCGGGTCGGCCGGGCAGGCCCTGACCGGATGGCATCGGCGTCGAAAATAAAGCCGGAGCCTGTGGATAACTCAGCCTGTCGAGAGTAGAATAGCGTGTTACGTGTAGCGAACCGCCGGTGCGTGCAAGCGCCCTGCGTCGATCGCGCACCGGGGTGGCCGACGCCGCGTGGTCCGCCCTTTCACCGCTTATTCGACAAGACGATTCATGGAAAATTTTTGGCAGACCTGTTCCGCGCAGTTGGAACTGGAACTGACACCGCAACAATTCAGTGCGTGGATCAAACCGCTGGTCGCCCTCGATTTCGAGGACGGCCGGCTGCGCATTGCCGCGCCCAACCGGTTCAAGCTCGACTGGGTGAAGACCCAGTTCGCCAACCGCATCAGCGCGCTGGCGGCCCAGTACTGGGAAGCGCCGATCGATGTTCAGTTCGTGCTCGACCCGAAAAACAACCTGCCCAAAAAAGCGGCAGCAGCCCATCCGGCACCGGCGCCCGACAACAGCGGCGTGGCCGCCGACGTGCGCAATCCCGATGCGGCGCCGGGCGCGCCGGAGATGTTCAACATCGGCAATTCGCCGCGCCGCGAACAAAGCCGGATCAACACCGACCTGACGTTCGACAGTTTCGTGACGGGTAAGGCCAACCAGCTGGCGCGCGCCGCCGCGATCCAGGTGGCCAACAACCCCGGCGTGTCGTACAACCCGCTGTTTTTCTACGGCGGCGTGGGCCTTGGTAAAACCCACTTGATTCACGCGATCGGCAACCAGGTGATGGCCGACCAGCCGGGCGCGAAAATCCGCTATATCCACGCCGAGCAGTATGTGCGCGACGTGGTGACGGCCTATCAGCGCAAGGGCTTCGACGACTTCAAGCATTACTACCATTCGCTCGACATGCTGCTGATCGACGATATTCAATTCTTTGGCGGAAAGAGCCGCACGCAGGAAGAGTTTTTCTACGCGTTCGAGGCGCTCATCGCGGCCAAGAAGCAGATCATCATCACCAGCGACACCTATCCGAAAGAAATCACCGGCATGGACGACCGCCTGATTTCGCGTTTCGATTCCGGCCTGACGGTGGCGATCGAGCCGCCCGAGCTGGAAATGCGGGTGGCGATTCTGCTCAAGAAGGCGAACCAGGAAGGCGTGAATTTCTCGGACGACGTGGCGTTCTTTGTTGCCAAGCATTTGCGCTCGAACGTGCGCGAACTCGAAGGCGCGCTGCGCAAGATCCTCGCGTATTCGCGCTTTCACGGCAAGGACATCACCATCGACGTGGTGAAGGAAGCGCTGAAAGACCTGCTGTCGGTGCAGAACCGGCAGATCTCGGTGGAAAACATCCAGAAGACGGTGGCCGACTTTTTCAATATCAAAGTGGCCGACATGTATTCGAAGCGGCGCCCGGCGAATATCGCGCGGCCGCGCCAGATCGCGATGTACTTGGCCAAGGAGCTGACGCAAAAAAGCTTGCCGGAGATCGGCGAACTGTTTGGCGGACGCGACCACACCACGGTGCTGCACGCGGTGCGCAAGATTGCCCTCGACCGCACCAAGAACCCCGAGTGCAACCACGAGCTGCACGTGCTGGAACAGACCTTGAAGGGCTGATGGTGAGCGCGTGGGCGATTGCACCATGCGCTTTTGCAGGATGGGCAAGCCGTTATGCCCAGGCGGAAGGAGCGCCGCCGACGCGTTCGGCAGGGTGAGTCGGCCCTTGCCTCCGCCGCGCGCGACACCGCAATAAGTGTTGCGTAAGCAATTTCTGGCAAAATACGCGCGCGAAGTAAAATTGAAGCATCAGGCGTTAGAAATAGTATTTTTGATAACCAACCGAGGATAACTATGCAATTGGTCAAAACCACCCGAGATACCCTTCTCCGGCCACTGCAGATCGTGAGCGGTATTGTCGAGCGTCGGCACACTATGCCGATTCTGGCCAATATCCTCATCCGCAAGGACGGCGAGAGCGTCTCATTCCTGTCGACCGACACCGAAGTGCAGATCACCACGCACGCGAACATCGGTTCCGGCGCCGACGTTACCGGCACCACGGTGGCGGCGCGCAAACTGCTCGACATTCTGCGCGCGCTGCCGGAATCGGGCGACGTGACCATGACGCTGGCAAACAAGCGCCTGACCGTGCAAACCGGTAAATCGCGCTTTGCCTTGCAGACGCTGGCGGCCGAAGAATTTCCGACCGTGTCGGTGGCCGACACCTTCAATGCCAGCGTGACGCTGCCGCAGAAGACCCTCAAGCACCTGTTCCAGATGGTGCACTTCTCGATGGCGCAGCAGGACATCCGTTACTACCTGAACGGCTTGCTGCTTGTGCTCGACGGCCGCAACGTGATCGCCGTGGCGACCGACGGCCACCGTTTGGCGTTCTGCCAGGTCGAGACCGAGCAGGAATTCACGCGCCAGGAAGTCATCATCCCGCGCAAGACGATTATCGAATTGCAGCGCCTGCTGGAAGAAAGCGACGAGACCGTGCAGCTCGATATCGCGGCCAGCCAGGTCAAGCTGAGGTTTGCCGATATCGAACTGGTGTCGAAGCTGGTGGAAGGCAAATTCCCGGATTACACGCGCGTGATTCCGAAGGGGTACAAGAACGACTTCACGATCGGCCGCGACGAGCTGCTGCGGTCCTTGCAGCGCGCGGCGATCATGACGAGCGATAAGTTCAAGGGCGTGCGCTGCATTATCAGCCCGGGCAGCATGAAGATCAGCTCGACCAATGCCGACCAGGAAGAAGCGGTCGAAGAACTCGAGATCGATTACGGCGGCGAGGCGGTCGATATCGGGTTCAACGTGACGTATCTGCTGGACGTGCTCAACAACCTGAAATGCGACCAGATCAACATCGCGCTGGGCGATTCGAACTCGTCGGCGCTGATCTCGATTCCGGATAATCCGGACTTCAAGTATGTTGTGATGCCGATGCGTATTTGATTAGAGTAGCCAAGGCGAGAAGGCAACCTGCCAAGCCTCCTTTAGCCGTCGTTCCCGCCATTGGCGGAAACGACTTCCCGCGGAGGCGGGAACCTATACCACCTCTGATCAGAGATGCTATGGATTCCCGCCTTCGCGGGAACGACGGTTTTAGGGACGGGGGTCGAAATGAGTTCGCGGGATGTTTCAGTGTGCTGGAAATTTGAGTTAGCTGCTGGAAGTTCAAGCGCCAGATTTCAAGGGCTGTTCACCGCCCGCCCCTCGCCCCGCAGTCCCGAAATAAATCAGTATTCGTAATATAGAGAGAAAGCAGTCCATGTCCGAGAATCCACAAAGTTTGCCCGTCACCGCCAAGGTTGAAGAATACGGCGCCGCCTCGATCCAAATCCTGGAAGGTCTGGAAGCCGTGCGCAAGCGGCCAGGCATGTACATTGGCGACACCTCGGACGGCACCGGCTTGCACCACCTGGTGTTCGAAGTGCTGGACAACTCGATCGACGAATCGCTGGCCGGGCACTGCACCGAGATCCACGTCACGATCCACTCCGACAATTCGATCTCGATCACCGACAACGGCCGCGGCGTACCGACCGGCCTGAAGTTCGACGACAAGCACGAACCGAAGCGCAGCGCTGCTGAAATCGTGATGACCGAACTGCACGCCGGCGGCAAGTTCGACCAGAACTCGTACAAGGTATCCGGCGGCCTGCACGGCGTGGGCGTATCGTGCGTGAACGGCTTGTCCAAACTGCTCAAGTTGACCATTCGCCGCGACGGCAAAGTGCACTACATGGAATTCGTGCGCGGCGTTCCGCAAAACCGCGAAGTCGAAATCCAGAACGGCGTGGCCGTCAGCCCGATCAAGGTTATCGGCGAAACCGACAAGCGCGGCACCGACGTCCACTTCTGGGCCGACGAAGAAATCTTCACGCACGTCGAATTCCATTACGAGATTCTGGCCAAGCGTATTCGCGAACTGTCGTTCCTGAATAACGGCGTGAACATCAAGCTGACCGACCAGCGCACCGGCAAGGAAGAAATTTTCGCCTTCGAAGGCGGCACGCGCGGTTTTGTGGAATACATCAACAAAGCCAAGACCGTGCTGCACCCGACCGTGTTCCAGGCGAC
This sequence comes from Massilia sp., assembly GCA_039927975.1. GTDB lineage: Bacteria > Pseudomonadota > Gammaproteobacteria > Burkholderiales > Burkholderiaceae_D > JBDSTZ01. The sequence goes on from JBDSTZ010000235.1 coordinate 7,538, forward strand.
CGGCGAGCGCCAGTCGGACCAGGGCACCAATATCAGCGTCGACGTATCGATGCAGTGGAACGACGCCTACAACGAACAGGTGCTGTGCTTCACCAATAACATTCCGCAGCGCGACGGCGGTACCCACCTGACCGGCCTGCGCGCGGCGATGACGCGGGTGATCAACAAATACATCGACGAACACGAGTTCGCGAAAAAAGCCAAGGTCGAGATCAGCGGCGACGACATGCGCGAAGGCCTGACCTGCGTGCTGTCGGTGAAAGTGCCGGAGCCGAAATTCAGCTCGCAGACCAAGGACAAACTGGTGTCGTCCGAAGTGCGCGGCCCGGTCGAAGAGATCGTCGCCAAGACGCTGACCGACTACCTGATGGAAAAGCCGAACGACGCCAAAATCATCTGCGGCAAAATCGTGGAAGCTGCGCGCGCGCGCGAAGCGGCCCGCAAGGCGCGCGACCTGACCCGCCGTAAAGGCGTGATGGACGGCCTGGGCCTGTCGGCCAAGCTGGCCGACTGCCAGGAAAAAGACCCCGCCCTCTGCGAACTGTACATCGTCGAGGGTGAGTCGGCAGGCGGCTCGGCAAAGCAGGGACGCGACCGTAAATTCCAGGCCATCCTGCCGCTGCGCGGCAAGGTGCTGAACGTGGAAAAAGCGCGCTTTGAAAAGATGCTGTCGTCGGAGCAGATCACCACCCTGATCGCCACGCTGGGCACCTCGATCGGCCCGGACGAATTCAACGTCGACAAGCTGCGTTATCACCGCATTATTATCATGACCGATGCGGACGTCGACGGCGCCCACATCCGCACGCTGCTGCTGACACTGTTCTATCGCCAGATGCCACAACTGGTGGAGCGCGGCCATATCTATATCGCGCAACCGCCGCTGTACAAGGTAAAGGCCGGCCGCGACGAGCGCTATCTGAAGGACGATATCGAAGAAGCGAGCTACATGATGACGGTGGCGCTCAATACCGCCGCGCTGGTGCCGCGTGACGGCGCCGACCCGATCAGCGGCGATGCGCTGGCCGAGCTGGTACGCCAGTACAACCTGTCGAACGCGGTGATGATGCGCCTGACGCGCGTGATCGACCGTGCGGCGCTGACGGCGATTACCACCGGCGTGGAGCTCGACCTGTCGACGCTGGAAAGCGCCGAGATTTCGGCAGCGGCGCTGGAAGCGGCGATTGACGACCTGGCGGTGAAGGTGACGGTGCGCTCGGATGAATTGAGCGAGAAGCACGCGCTGCGCATCGAGCGTATGCATCACGGGAATATCAAGGTCAGCGCGATTGATGCGGACTTTGTCGATGGCGCGGATTACAGCCTGCTGGCGGCGGCTGCTGCGACGTTCAAGGGCTTGATCGGCGAAGGCGCGTTCATTCGTCGCGGCGAAGGCGACCGGGTGAAGGAATCAACCGTGGACGACTTCCATCACGCGATGAACTGGTTGCGCGACGAGGCGGAACGCACGGTGTCGAAGCAGCGCTATAAAGGGCTGGGCGAGATGAATCCGGAGCAGCTGTGGGAGACAACGATGGATCCGACGGTGCGCCGGCTGTTGAAAGTGCAGATCGAGGATGCAATCGCGGCGGATCAGATTTTCACCACCTTGATGGGCGATGACGTGGAGCCGCGCAGGAACTTTATTGAGTCGAATGCGCTGCATGCGGGGAATATTGACGTGTAACTAAATTCTTGGCACGGATACTGAACTGTGGAATGTTGGTGAAATATCCGTGATGCCCTTGATGCCGCTCTCTTTCGTTCAGCTAGTTGATTCGTTCACTCTTGCACAGATGTCGTTGGAGAAAAGGGAGCCATTTCTTCAATAGAGGTCATAGCAGCTGGTATTGGCGCGGGGAGAATCTCGACGCCACCGATAAGTGGTCGAACGAATGGGCGTAAATCCGATATAGATGCAGAAATGCACTAGGTCAGATGTCTACTACGTGAGGCAGAAAGGCAAGGTGGCGTCTCATTTAACGCGTACAGCGACAAAGCTTTCTTAGTGCAACATGCGCCGTGAAGCGCAGGTACGCGAGGATCAAATTGCTCGCCGCGACAAATGATATGCAATCACGATCAGTCGACCTGAATTTGTTCAAATAAGACAATTGCGTGCTCGCACCCTGCCTTCCAGAAGAACCGGCGGCAAGTGGCACTTTACGTTAGTCGCCATGAAACCAGATAAGGCTATCGTCACCTATCGCCGTATGCGTAAGCAGCCATTGTGGAGCCTGCTTGCCGCCGATAACGGCCCTACCGTACTCGCCCTTCTGCAAGCGACGCTGTACGAGACAGTGCGTAGCTTGCCGGCGTCGATTTTCCATGAGCGCATCGAGCGCGAATTGGAGCGACTGCGCAACCTCGGCGACGACTTTCCCCAAACTGCGCAGCAGTACGTCGCCACCTGGTTGGCCGCCGGTTACCTCGAACGGCGCTTCCCGTCAGGTTCTCAGGAAGAACAATACGAGCTAGCCACACCCGCGGTAGAAGCCATTCGCTTTATATCCGGCTTGGTCACGCCTCACAGCGCAGCTACAGAAAGCCGACTCAGCCTGGTCATCAGTGCGCTGGCCCGCTTATCTGACGATACCGACGGTGATAAGGTGCGCCGCGTCGCACGTCTACGCGCCGAGCAATCCCGCATCGAGCGCGAGATTGCCGCAGTCGAGCAAGGTGTCCTGCACGTTTTGCCCGAAGCGGCCGCGCTCGAACGCACACGCGAAATTATTGCGCTCGCCGACAACCTGGCCGGCGACTTCCGGCGAGTGCGCGACCGCTTTGAACAGCTTAATCGCGACCTGCGCGAGCGCATCATGGATAGCGAGGGCAATCGAGGTGATGTGCTCGATGCCCTGTTCGCCGGTATCGACTTAATTGCCGATAGCGATGCAGGCCGAACATTCTCGGCATTCTGGCGCTTGCTGACCGACCCCGTACAGTCGTCAACACTGGACGAGGCCCTTGAACAATTAATGTCACGCCAGTTCATGGCAGCCCTAGCGCCGGGCGAGCGGCGATTCCTGCTGCAATTGACGAGTACTTTGCTGGACCAGGGTGGAATGGTGCACGACGTGCTCCAGTCATTCGCCCGCAGTCTCAAGCATTTTGTGCAGAGCCGCGAATACATGGAGCACCGACGACTTAACCAAGTGCTACGCGAAGCTCAGCGCGCCGCCATCGCCCTGAAAGAAGCCGTGGGTGCCAGCGACACGCTGTGCTATTCGCTAGCACTGACAAGCAGCAAGCTCAGCTCGTTATCGCAATGGGTTCTGCACGACCCGGCCTTGCAGGCTCTGCCTGACACTATGGCCGATGGCGAGACCGCCCAAATTGGTCTCGATACGGTGGGCGAGCTCGTTGCGCAGTCCGAAATTGATTTCCGAAGCCTAGTATTGCAGGTTCGAAAAGTGCTGGCTTCGTGCTCGCAAGCGACGATCGGGGATGTTCTGAACCATTTTCCCGCCACGCAAGGCCTAGGGAGCGTCCTCGGCCTTCTCGCTCTTGGCAGCAGGCACGGACTTAACGGCGAGTCCACGGAAACGGTAGCGTGGACAGGAAGCGACGCTATCTCTCGCAAGGCTAAAATACCGTTAATCTACTTCGTGAGGGAGCGCCTTGATGAACTGGCCTGAACAGGAGAACGCCTCACCCGTGCCGCCTCCGGATAGTGCACAGCCGACGGCTCTGTTCCTCAACGACAGCGGTTCGCTCCCTCCGGAAACGCGCCGCGTGCTCGTGCAATTGCTCTCCGGTCCGTCGCTTGAAGCAAAGCGCCACGCTAGGCTGTGGCCGGTGTTGTTGCGCGACGAAGTTATTGTGCGCAGCCGTCTTGGTGACCTGTTCCTCGAACTGATCATCGACCGCGATTCACAGGTTGCCTTCACCAGTCAGGTCGAAGCGGGCGAACTCGAGATCCCGATTCTGCTGCGGCGCGCCCAACTTACCTTCATCGATTCGGTGTTGCTCTTGTTCCTGCGCCAGAGATTGACACAGGCCCAATCTCAAGGGGAAAGAGGCGTGATCGCGCGCGACGAGATAATCGAGAATTTGCTGCCATATGAACGCGCCGTGAGCACCGACCGCGCCGGGTTCACCAAGCGCGTTCATGCGTCGGTGGAAAAACTCAAGAAGCACAATATTCTGCAAAAGATCCGCGGTAGCGATGAGCGCTTTGAAATTGCCGCTACACTTAAATTGCTGTTTGCGGCGGAACAGATTGTTGCCCTCACCGCACTCTATAACCGCATGGCCGCCGGCGACGCGCCGCAACTCGATCGCCAGCCGCTCGACGAGGAGGACGATCCAGTATGAAGGCGCCCCTCTACCTATTATCGCAGCAAGAGCAGTTCCGCATGACTCGACTGCAGGTTTTTAATTGGGGCACTTTCGGCGGCGTACACGACGTGCCAATCAGCGAACGAGGCTTCCTCATTGTTGGTCGGTCCGGCGCTGGCAAATCTACCCTGCTCGACGCGTTTTCGGCCCTGTTGGTGCCGCCGCGCTGGATTGATTTCAACGCCGCAGCCCGTGAGGCTGACCGGGCAGGCCGTGATCGCAACTTGGTCAGTTACGTTCGAGGAGCCTGGGCCGCACAAAGCGATGCCAGCTCAGGAGAGGCGGCAACGCGCTACCTAAGGGCGGCCACCACCTGGTCCGCAATTGCACTGAACTATCACAATGCGAACGGGCGCGATGTAACGCTGGTTCAGCTATTTTGGTTGCGTGGTAATAGCAATGCTAACGCGGATGTTAAGCGTCTCTTCCTGGTGCTTGAACGCCCCTTCGATGTGCGCGAAATCGCGCAGTTCGGCAGCCAGAATTTCGATGTGCGGAAGCTCAAGACCGCGCTTCCCGATGTGTTCATTCGCGATGAGTTCCGTCCTTACTGCGAGCGCTTTTGTCGTTTGCTTGGTATCGAAAGCGAGATGGCACTTCGCTTACTGCACAAAACGCAGTCGGCCAAAAATGTGGGTGACCTCAACACTTTTCTGCGCGACTTCATGCTCGACAAGCCAGAAACATTTGAGGTAGCCAACCGCCTGGTCAACGAATTCGCTGAACTCAACGCGGCCCACCAAGCGGTGGTTACGGCGCGCCAGCAAGTACAAACCTTAGCACCGGCCCGCGCACGCCATCAGCAGATGGCGACGCTGCACTTACAGCGAAACGAACTTGATGAATTGCGCCTTGGCATGAACAGCTATCGCGAACAACTGCGCATTCATTTGTTGATCGCTCACCTCACTTCGCTGCGAATTGAAGCAGAGGGACTAGCTGGCCAAGTGCAGCACCATGCCGCCGTACTAGAAAACCGCGTCGCGCTGCAACGCAACCTCGAACAACAGCAGCGCAAGGCCGGAGGAGAACAGATTACCGCGTTGGAGAACGAGAAATCCATGCTGGATACTCAGCGAAGCGAACGCATGCGGAAACGCAAACAAGCCCTCGATGCTTGCAACGCGCTGGGCTGGGAGTTCCTCGGAAGCCCGACTGGCTTTGCCGCGCTTGGCGGAAAGGCGCGAGCCGAGATTGAAGACTGGCAGCGCGACGGAGCCGCGCATGAACAGTTATTGGCACTCGACCGCACGCTAACCGAAATCAAGCGCCGTCATGATGGCGTGACGCAAGAGGTAGATTCATTACGCCGTCAACCATCGAGCATTCCGGCGCCAATGCTAAAGCTGCGCGCTGCGATCGCTGCGGCTATCGGCATTGCCGAGAGCGCACTGCCATTTGTAGGCGAATTGATCGAAGTGCGACCAGAGGAGGCGCAGTGGCGCGGCGCTATTGAACGGGTCCTGTACGGCTTCGCCGTTTCAATATTGGTCGACGAAAGTAACTATGTAGCCCTGTCTAGCTATATCAACGAAACCTATCTTGGGGCGAAATTGATTTATTTCCGCACTGGTCGCGGTAACGAACATGCGCATGCGCGAACTATGAACGTTAACTCGCTCATCACCAAGGTGGCCGTCAAGCAATCTGCGTTTTCCTCCTGGCTCGAAGGTGATCTACGCGTGCGTTTTGACTACGAATGCGTGGAATCTCTCAAGAGCTTTCGCGCCGCTAGCGACCGCGCCATGACGCGAGAAGGCCTGGTCAAGCACAGTCGCGCACGCCACGAAAAGAATGATCGCAGCAATATCGATGCGCGCAACAACTGGGTGCTCGGTTTTGACAACCGAGACAAGCTCGCGCTGTTCGAGAGCGATGAACTGGCATTGCGCGAACAAATGAATACCTTGCAGCAGCAGATCAAAAACTTACGCACTGAAGTCGCTAGCCGTGCCGGGCGCCTCCTGCAATGCCAGACGCTCGTCAACTTGCAATGGCAGGAAGTCGATGCCTTACCGCTTGCCGACCGCATAGCCGCAATCGATCGGCAATTGGCAAGCATCCGCGACGGCAATACGACATTGAAGGCAATCGATGAGCGCTTGCGAGAGCAACTCGACTTGGTGAAAAAGGCAGAGAAAGCTGAGCGAGACGCCAACGTAGACTGGGGCACAACAAAGAAGCTGATTGATTCGGAGGAGTCCCAACTGAGCGCGCTACGCGCTGACCCGTCGATCGTGCGGCTGACGCCATTTCAGCGCGTCGGATTGGACGAACGCTTCGCCTGTTTGCAGTATGAGGTGACGCTTAAAGATGTGGACACCGCCGACCGCGCTGTTGGAAAAAGTTTGAATGATGATTTCACTACCCTGAACAACGACATCGCAGATTGCGTTAAATTCATCGAGGCCCAGTTCGCGGTGTTCATTGGAAACTGGAAAGCAGAGGCCGAAGGTATTGATGCCACGCTGGCCTCCTCAAGTGACCTGTTCGGCAAGCTAGCACGGCTCGAAACCGACGGATTGCCGGCCCATGAACAGCGTTTCTTCGAATTGCTGCAAAATCAGAGCAATCAAAACTTGGCTGCGCTGTCGACCTATCTCAACGATGCACGCAAGGCCATCCTTACGCGAATGGAACTGGTCAACGAGAGTCTGCAGCAGGTGCCTTTCAACCAGAGTATTGGGCGCACCACCTATTTGCAAATCCAACCGAAAGACCGGCAACTTCCGGAAGTACGCCAGTTCAAACAGGATATTCTCAAGGCACTTAGTCATGCCTGGAATGACGACCCGGAACAAGCGGAAGTAAGATTCGTCGAATTGCGTCAGCTGGTTGTGCGACTAGCAAGCCAGGACACTGAGCAGCGTCGCTGGCGCGAGGCGGTGCTTGATGTCCGCATGCATGTCGAGTTCATTGGAAAGGAATACGATAATCACGGAGTCGAGCAGGAAGTACATGAAAGCGGTGCTGGCAAGTCCGGTGGACAACGCCAGAAACTGGCCACCACGGTACTCGCGGCGGCCTTGCGCTACCAGCTTGGCGGCACTGAAGATGGCGTGCCATCGTACGCTCCGGTAGTGCTGGATGAAGCGTTCGATAAGGCCGACAACGAATTTACCGCCCTTGCGATGAATATTTTTGCCAATTTCGGCTTTCAAATGATCGTCGCCACCCCCTTGAAATCTGTAATGACACTAGAGCCTTTTATCGGTGGCGCGTGCTTCGTCGACATTCGTGACCGGCGCAACTCGGGAGTGCTACTGATCGAATACGATGACGAGCAGCGCCGCTTAAAGTTGTCCGACGATGTACGCAGCGAGGCTCAGATTGAAACTGCCAGCTAATGTGCACCAATTGCTGGTGCGACGCTTCGAGTTCAAGCACCGCGACTGGCTAGTTGGAGATGAACCTGCATCGTTCTGGCCACTGACGATAGCACTCGGCATGCCTACCGAGACCGTCGCGCTAAAGCAGATCGATACTGTGCGTGCCTGGGTAAATGCCTGGCGCGACTGGCAAGGGGAAGGCGACCTCTATTGGTCGACGCCGCGCTGGCGGGTGCTGGGTAGCCAGCGCCTGCCCGACAAATTGGTGCTCGCTACCGCACGCCAGGCTGCCGCATGGGCGGGAGAACTTGATCGGTGGACCAGGGCCGCGGATCGAGAGGCTATGCTTACCCGACGCTGGCCGCGATTTGCGCGGCGGCTCGGCAGCTTGTTCGCTGTGCTAGCCGACTATTCAGAAGCCGACTTCCAACGTCTTGTAGATGTGCTTGATTGGATCAACTCCAATCCTGCGTCCGGTCTATACCCGCGCCAGTTACCGATCGCCGGACTCGTCACGAAATGGCTCGACTCGCGGCGGCCCGTGTTGGCCACTTTAGTATCCTTTTTAAGCGAAGATGAATTAGGCGAGGCTGACTTTTACAGCCTATGCGGACTACGTCGCATGCCGCCCCAGATACGTCTTCGAATTCTCGATCCGAACTTAAGGGCACTCGTACGCGGAATCGGCGAGATCACCGCGCCGGTCGATCAGATCGCGGAACTCAACTTACCGGCATTAAGTGTGCTCATTGTTGAAAATCTCCAGAGTGGACTTGCACTGCCCGACTTACCCGGCACAGTCGCCATCATCGGTCTCGGTTATGGGGTCGACTTGCTCGGGCAAATCTCCTGGTTGCGCAACATCCAGGGTAGGTACTGGGGCGATCTTGACACCCACGGCTTTGCTATTTTGAATCGTGCGCGTACATACTTACCCAATCTGGACTCCTTTCTCATGGACGAAAAAACAATGAAGGAATTTTCGTCCCTGTGGGGTACAGAAAGCAGACAACACTCTGGCGCAGTACTAAAGTTGCTAACGGATGATGAGCAAAACGTGTACGAGGCGCTGAAGCGGAACCTATGGGGGCAAAATTTGCGGCTCGAGCAAGAGCGAATTGCTTGGCCTAACGTCTGCGCCGCGTTATATCGTGACGGAGGAGCACAATAGATGCGCTGAATGGATTGACCTCTTCTGAGATCAGTCCGCGTCAGTCCCAGATTCCGAAAACTCGTTGTTGTCACCGAAGAGGCGCCACCCTCGCTGATGCCTTGACGCTCCACGTCATTAGTACAAAGCAAAGTAAAGCGCGGCGGGCGACGAAACGGCTATATTTTTTCCTCTATTGAGGTAATGACGTCGATTCCATCAATACTGACTCCATAGTGCCTTTGCCGGTGGCAGTTCGGACAGAGGGCAATCGCGTTCTCTACCGTATCGTCGCCCCCGTTGGCTAAGTGAACACGGTGGTGTACTTCGAGATATGGGGTTCCATCCGTGAGCCGATTAAACGGGGCCGGGTTTGAACAACCGCCACAAATTCCTCTTGCACGAAATAACACTTCAGCTATCACGTCACTATTTCGATCGTACACGGTCGAAACAACTCTGAACTTTGCTGGCTTTTTTGGGGCCTTCGCAAGTCGAGCCAATCGCAGGCCGCGAGACGATCCTTGGGAGCGCGCTATCGATTTCGAGAGTCGGTTAGCGACGAACTCCGAATCCGAAACGGGACCTTGGACTTCGCTATTTTTGCGCGACAACACAAAAGCTTTTGATGAGTCCGCATTGTTAAGGAGCGTTTCGTAGGCGAACAATCCAGCGAAGACGAAGTCAGCGTTAGCCTTCTGCCGAACGAAGGTGACTATGGGCAAACCGACGTTTTTGAGTATCGCCTTGTTGGCCTTGAAGTCCTCATTAAATTTTCCGCTGATCGCCTTCAAATAATATTTTAGTTTCGTTGGCTCTTCAATCCATTCGTTGGGATAAGCGCCGTCCGAAAGCGTAGCCTTAATGATGACCGCTGTAGGTTCACCGTCTGCTTCGAGAACGAACATACCACCGGCGCGGGTGTCGTAGTTACGTGCCAATATGAGAATGTCGTATGGACTATACGTTTCTCCGATGATGAAGTCGGTTATTCGCGAACAGTCTCCAGACCACTGCTGAAACTTTAACTCGAACTCTGCGACGATATCCTCGAAAGTTTGCAAGCCGCATTTCTTCATCGCGACATACATTGGATCATCGTGGCTGACATCGAATCGCTTCAAGAAAATGCGAAGATCGCCGACGCGTTTAAATCTTGAAATCCAGACTCGGGAGTTCCTAACTTTATTCTTAAGCGCATCCGGTAAATCGCTGTTCAACGCCGGCAACAGCACCTCGTGCTGCACGAAGGCAATCGCGAGATCTATGGGCGATGCGGCTGCTAACGAGGTGGGGCCAATGGACAAATCCAAATCGACCGTACTCATTAACGAGCAAAGCCGATAACCGTTGCGCTACGAGGGGAAGTTAAAATATAGAATAGAGATAGTCGCATGAGGTAGCACTAAGACGGTTAACTAAAAGATATTGAACATATCTTACATCTTTTAGCTTGCTTGGTACGCGACATTTTCTCTAAAGCTGGAATTCTTAGGAGGTTGGCATCGGCAATCCGTCCACGTCACCCACCAATCTGCCTGAACGGATCCAGCGCCAGATCGATCAACCGCCGCTCGCGCACAACAATTTCAGCGACGGCCGTCATGCCATAACGCAGCGGGTAACTGGTCTCCCCCACCTGGTAGTGATCCTGTTCCAGCGTCACCCTCCCCTCATACACCGGCTGCTTGCTCTCCCGCCCCGGCTTGGTGGCCGGCGAAATGAATTGCAGCGTGCCGCGGATCAGCCCATACCGCTGATACGGAAAGGCATTGAACTTCAGCTGCACCGCCAAGCCCTCGCGCAGGAAGGCGCGGTCGTGCTCGGCGATCTCGATCTTGAGCACCGGCCGCGCATCCTTCGGCGCGATGCCGCCCAGCGGCGCGTTGGCCTGGACCTTGTCGCCGGTCTGGGTCGAGGTGACGTCGGTGATCACGCCATCCACCGGCGCGACGATCAGCAGGAAGTTGTCCTTGTCGATGTTTTCAAACTTGATACGCGCGGCGGCGTCCGCCACCAGCCGCGCCGTTTGCACTTGCAGCCGCAATTTGTCCTCGACGTTGGCCACTTCGCGCTCGGCCGCCTCCGACTGCAAGCGCAGCTTGGTCAATTCCTGGCCGCTGGTTTCCAGCTGCCCTCTGGCTTCGGTCGATTCCAGGCTTTGCCTCGCCCCCAGCTCGCTCACGCGCGATTGCGCCACGCGCAGCGCGTTGTCCGCCGCCAGCAGCGCGTTGCGCTTGTTCTCGACTTGCAGCTGCGACACCCCTCCTCCGCCCGGCATGGCGAACAGCCGGGCGTATTTGTCGGCCTCGTCCTTGGCGGCGTCGCGCGCACGCTTGGCGTCCTCGACATTGGTGCGCACCTCCTGCTGCTGCGCGCGCTGGCCTTCGGCGAGCTTGCTGGTGCCTTCGCCCAGCCTGCGCTGGTGTTGGCGTTCCTCCACGTTGGTCGCTTCGCGCAAGGCGGCGGCGCGGCGCTCCATCAGCGCTTTCTTTTCGGGGAATTCGCGCCACTCGCGCTCGGCGTCTTCAAGCTTCAGGCGCGCTTCAAGCGCGTTCCTGGCCGCCTCGATCGCGCCGCGCGCGTAGATTCTCGCCACCACGTCGCCCTTTTTCACGGGTTGTCCCTCGGCGATGAAGATGTTGGCCAGCTCGCCATCAATGGGCGCGTACAGGCGCCGCACCTCGGACGCCGGCGCCAGCGCCCCGCCCGCCGTCACCAGCACGTCGGCGTGGCCGAAGAACGACCACACCAGGCCGGCCAGCACCAGCGCCACCATGGCGTAGATCAGCGCCTGGGTGTAGCGCCACGGGTCGGCGGTGAGGATGCCGATGCCTTCGGCGCTGTGGTCCTCGAGCGCTTCGGTCAGCGGTTTAAGGAGTCGCTGGTTCATTCCGCTCCCGGCCTCCCCCTGTCAATGCCAGCTTGCGCACGTCGCTGAGGGCGTCGGCGTAGGCGTCGCGGTACTGCGGCACATACGCGGCAATGGTCATGAAGGCGCGCTGGTGCCCTTCCTTCTCGTCTTCCCATTGCTTGAGAATCTGCGCGATCCTGGCGGCGTCGTCCGCACTGCGTATCGGCGCGAGGGCGCCGCCTCTTGCCGCGACGAAGGCTTCCAGCCCGCCGATCCATTCGAGTTCGCCAAGCAGCGGACCGAGGTCGGGATTGTGCCGGCCCTGTTGCCGCATGGCGGTCAGCACGGCGGCGGCGCGCTCGAAGCGCTGCGCCTTGAGCTGCGCCATCCAGGCCGGCAGGCTGGCCTTGAGCAACGCCGCGGTGCCGAGCGATCTGAGGCTGCCATTGTCAGGATCGCGCGCCAGCCCCTGGTCAGCCGCAAGCGCGGCTTGGGCATACGCGCCCTCGGAAAACAAGCTCTGCGCCTCGCGCTCCGCCGCGCCCGTCTGATACAGCGCCCAAGCCAGCAGCGCCGCCAGCAACAGGCCCGCCGCGCCCCAGAGTGACGCGCGCCGCAGGCTGGCCGCGCTCTTGCCGCCCAAGGCCGCCAGCAATTGCGCGCCGAACTCGGCCTTTTTGCCGCGCGGGGCGGCGGGCGCGGCTTCCGGTGCCGGCGCGTCGGCTTCCGGTGTCTCATCCGCAGCCGCCGCCTGGTCGACGCAGAAGATATCGAGGAAGGAGTCGGCGGCGGCAACGAAGGTGGTTTTGTCGCTGTCTTCCACTGCTTGCGCGATTGGCGTTACCGGCAGGCTCACTCGCGTCAGGGTCGGGTCGGGTGCGGTCGCCGCCCACTGCGCTTCGATGCGATACACAAAGTGGTGTCCGCCAAAGCCGAGCAGGTCGCCTTCGTGCAGCGCCACCGCATGTTCGTCGAGGCGCTGGTCGTTGACGAAGCTGCCGTTGGTGCTGCCGAGGTCCTCGACCCAAGGCTGGCCGTCCTTGAGGAATATGTGGGCATGCCGACGCGAGAGGTAGTTCAGTTGTTGTTGCGGGCAGACTTGCTGGTAGCGCGAGAAGCTGTCGTCCGCCTTGCTGATCAGGAAGGGGAATTCGGTGACGACGATCGGCTGCAGGCCATGTTCGCGATGCTCGGGTCTCAGCACCAGGCTGGCCAGCCGGGCGGCGCGGCGCGGCATCTGCGCGCCCTCTTCAATCTGCAACTGGAACGACAGTCCGCCCCCGAATCCGATCTGGTCTCCGCGCTTTAGGGTGGTGATCGCTTTCTTGACGGCGACGCCGTTGACGGTGCTGCCGTTTTTGCTCTCAAGGTCGGCCAGGTAGACGGCGCCGTTCTCGCAGAATATCCTGGCGTGCCGGCGCGAGAGCTCGGCAATCAGTTCTGGCGGGTAGGCGTCGAACGGCGCTTCGGTGCGCCCGATGGCGAACAGGCTGTCGTGGATGTGGATGGGGGCCAGTTCCGGGTGCGATATCGGCTGCAGCACGATCAGCGGCGGTGTCGCTGCCGGCGACGGGCGCAGCTTGGCGATCAGCATGTCGGGTGCCATGGCCGGACCGCGCCGTCAGTCGCGCGCCACATCGCGCACGTTCACCGGCGGCCAGCCGCCGCCCAGCGACTTGTACAGGGTCACGGTGTCGGACAGGATCTGCTGGTGGTTGGCCAGCAGCGCCAGTTGCGCGCCCAACAGCGAGCGCTCGGCCTCGAATACTTCCGGCTGCGACACCATGCCTTCCCCGAGCTGGGCCTGGACCTGGGCCACTACCACGTTCAACTGGTCGGCTTGCTGCTGCAATTGTTCGTGCTGGCGGCGATGGGCGTCAAGGTTGACGAGCGCGTTCTCGACTTCCTCGAAAGCGCCGACCACCGTGCGCCGGTATTCCTGTTCGGCCACCTGGGTGCGCGCCTCGCTGGTCTTCAGGCGCGCCTTGACGCCAGGGTCGAAGATCGGCAGGTTGATGCTCGGCAGGAGGCCGAAGGTGAACGAACGCAGCAGGTCGGTCAGCGCGAAGCTTGAACTGCCGCCGTGTCCGGTCAGGCTGATGGATGGCAGCTGCGCCAGCTTGGCTTGTCCGACCAGGTCGTGGGCCACCAGCACGCGGTACTCGGCGGCGACGATGTCGGGCCGGCGCTTGAGCAGCTGGGATGGCAGGCCCGCCGGCACTTGCGGCAATTGCACGCGTTGCCGGAGGGAGGCGAGCGGCACGGTGAATTCGCCCGCCGGCGTGCCGATCAGGGTGGCGAGCGCGTTGCCCGCCAGCGCGCGCAGGCGTCCCAGTTCGATCAGGTCGTTGCTCAGGCGGTTGATTTCGGCGCGCTGTTGCAGCACCCGGGTGTTGGGCACCAGGCCGTTCTGGAACATCGCTTCGTAGGTCGTCACGATTTCCCGGTTCCTGGCGAGGGTCTTTTCTTGTTGCCCGATTTGCTCGTCGAATTGCAGGATCTGGAAATAGGTGGTGGCCACGTCGGCGGCCAGCGTCAGGTAGCCGGCGCGCCAGTCGGCCTCGGTCGCGTTGAACTCGGCGCGCTGCGCCTGCACGCCTTTCGCCACCTTGCCCCACACGTCGACGTCCCAATTGACCTGGGTGGCGAGGTTGAATTGCCTGGTGAATTTCTGGCCGGTGCTTTTCTCGAAGCTGGCGCCGGCCCCGGCGTCGAGGGTCGGCAGGGCGCCGGCGCGGGCCTCGCCGACTTCTGCGCCCGCCACCTGGATTCGCGCCGCCAGGATTTTCAGATCGAAACTCGATTGGATCGCGCGCGCGACCAGCGTGTCGAGGTAGGGGTCGTGAAACTGTTTCCACCAATCGACGGTGATCATCTCGGACGGCGCTACCGGCAGGCTTTGCTGGCGCGACCAGGCGTCCTTGGCGGGGCTGTCCGGGGGCTGGTAGGGCGTCATGTGCACATCGGCGCAGCCGCACAGCATGGCGACGAGCGCGGCGAGCATCCAGTGCAGCATTCTGGCGCCCGGGTTTTTCATGGGGCCACCTCGGCGTTGCCGTGCGCCTGCCATCCGCGCGAATCGACGAACACCTTGAACAGTCTGTCGTCCAGATGGCCGGCGCGGCATTCCTCGGCCATCAGGTCGAGCGCGCGCGCGGCCGGCATGGCTTGCTTGTACGGGCGGTCGCCCGCCGTGAGCGCGTCGTAGATGTCGCTGATCGTCAGGATTCGGGTTTGCAGGCTGATCTGCCCGCCGCGCAGGCCCATCGGGTAACCCGATCCGTCCAGCTTTTCGTGGTGGCCGTGGGCGATCGCCGGCACGCCGGCCAGTTCGCGCGTCCAGGGGATGAGGATCAGGAAGGAGTAGGTGTCGGCCACGTGGGCTTCGATCTGGTGCCGTTCATCCGGCGTGAGGCAGCCCTTGCACACGCTCAGCGCGCTCAGTTCGGCATCGTCGATCAGGTGAAAGGCTTCGCCGTCGGCGTCGAGGCAGCTGTAGCCGCGGACGGCGGCGAGCCCCGGCACGGCGCCGCCCGCCGAGATGGAGGGTTCGTTGGCGGACAGGATCAGGGCGAAAAATTCGTCGAGCCGCGCGCATTCGACGGCCAGCTCGGCCTCGATGCGGTCGCGCTCCTGGCCGAACGCCGCCATGCTCCAGCCGCTTTGCAAGTGGCGCTCGGCCAGGTCGCGGTAGGCGTGCCGTTCGAGGCAGGCGCGGGCGTGTCGAAAGCGCTGTTCCAGCAGGCGCATGTCGGCGTGGTGCAGCTTTTTGGACTTGCGCAGGATGTGCTCGCGCACGCCGACCTTGCCGAAGTCGTGCAGCAGGGCCGCGTAGTGAATCTCGCGCAGCTGGTCCTTGCTGAACGCCGCGGGCCGCAGGGCCGGCTCGTCCGCCCGTTCGAGCGCCATGGCGAGGTGTTCCGCATACGCCGCCACCCGGAAGGAGTGGCCGGCGGTGACGGGATCGCGTTCTTCGATGGCCTGGACGGAGGCGCTCACGAAGCCGTCCAGCAGGCCCTTGATGTCGGAATACAGTTGGAAGTTCTTCAGCGCGACGGCGGTTTCGGCGCACACGCCGCTGAGTATTTCGAGGTCCGCTTCCTTGAACGCGTACGGGTCGGATGAGGTGTCGACCTGGATCATGCCCAGCACTTCGTCGCCGAGGATGAGCGGCACGCACATGACGCTGAGGATGGCTTGCGCGATGATCGATTCGTGCGCCGCGAAGTGGCGGTCGCCCAAGGTGTCGACCGACAGGATCGCGTGCTTTTTGTGCAGCACTTCGTCGATGATGGTGTGCGAGATTCTGACCTGCTGCGGGTCTTCGACCGCGCCGTCGCGGCGGCGCGCGGCGACCGGCGCGGGCGGGTCGCGCTCGTTGTTGCGCAGCAGGATGAAGGCGCGCTCGGCCAGCGGGAACAGCTCGAAGATGAAGTTCATGATCTTTTCGATCAGGGTTGCGCGGTCGGTCACGGCGCCCAGCGCGATGCTGGCCTGGGCCATGGCGTGCAGCTTCTGCACGGTTTGTTCGAGGTCGCCTCGGTCGGCCTTGCCGGTGTCGACGGACAGGGCCGCGTATTGGGTGGCGTCGACCGATTTGGTGATCATGGAGGGCTTGCTGCCGGGCTCGGGCAGGACCAGCGAGTGGAAGACCAGCTGGGCGGAGGCCAGCGCCAGCACGTCGCCGTCGTGCAGCACATGCCACGCGCCGGGTGCGAGCCGCTCACCCAGCACGAAGGTGCCGTTGCGCGAGTGCAGGTCCTCGACCAGGTAGGCGGCCCCGCGCCGGCGCACCCGGGCGTGGCGGCGGCTGATGGTGTGCCGGGGAATGCAGAAGTACTGGTCGGACGTCAGCGCGTCTTGCGGGTCGCGCCCGATCACGGCTTCGTCGTGCAGCGGAAAGACGCAGGGCTTGGCGCCCTCGCTGGCGATCAGTTCGAGGTAGGCCTTGACGGCGCCGCCCGCTTCGGAAAATGTGGCCCTGGGTTCCATGGCGTTTTACTTGACGGTGATGGTGATTTTTTTCGAGTAGACGGGCGGCGTGTGGGGGAAGTGGTTTTCGTCGCCCATCACCAGCTGCAGCGTGTGTTTGCCGGCTGGCAGCTCAAGCATGGTTTCGGTTTCGCCGGCGCCGAAATGCAGATGGTTGCGGTCCGATGGAATCGCTTCGCCGGCGGCCGGCAGGCCAGTGTCGATCAGCAGATGATGGTGGCCGGTATGACTGAACGCGACGCCCTTCGGCGCCACCCCCATGTTGCGCAGCCCGAACCATACGCGAAACGGTTTGCCGGCCGCGACGATCTGGCCATCCCTCGGCCAGCCGATGTAGCAATAGGCGTCGGCGGGAGCGTCGGTGGCCCATGCCGCCCCGCCCGACAGGGTGGCCATCAGGGCGGCGGCGGCGATGACGTTGCGCATGCTCTTCTCCGTTTGGGCAGGTTGGGCGGACGTTGCCGATGGGTCGGTTTATTTCACGGTGACCGTGATGGGCTTTGAGTACACGGGCGGATTGTGCGGCCGGTGGTCCTGGTCGCCCAGCAGCAACTGCAAGGTGTGCTTGCCGGGCGGTAGCTCGATGCGGGCTTCGGTTTCGCCGGCGCCGAAGTGCAGATGGTTGCGGTCGTTCGGTATCGGCTCCGTCATCGGTGGCAGTTCGGTGTCGATCAGCACGTGGTGATGGCCGGTGTTGGCGAGCGCCGTTCCCTTGGGCGCCACGCCCATGTTGCGCAGCCCCATGCGCAGCCAGAATTTGCCGTGCGCGATGACGGCGCCGTCTTGCGGCCAGATGAAATACACCTGCGCATTTTCGGGCGCCGCGGTGGGTTCGGCCAGCACCGGGCCGTGCAGGGCCGCCGCCAGCATGATGAAGAATTTCGTCCTGTTGCGCATGCTCGGATCCCTCTATTCGGCTGGCCCCACGTGCGACTGCGTAGTCATAAAGGTGTCACACTATCAGCCACACTGCAAGGTCGATTCCTCACAAGCGTGACCAACAAGGAGAACCGTTCATGTCGCTGAAACTTTCGCTCGTTTGCCTACTCATGGCGCCCGCCATCGTCGCGCTCGGCGCCGGATCGAACGCCGTTTCCGGCATCAAACTGGCAGGGGTCATTCCTAAAAATAGCGCCGAACAGTTCGAACTCGCGTTCTGGGAATCGGTCAAGGATAGTCAGCACGTCAGCGATTACGAAGCCTACTTGAAGGCTTATCCGAAGGGCCGCTTTGCGGCATTGGCGCAGGCCCGCATCGAGCGTCTGCACAGTGGCGCGAAAGGTGGCGGCGCACCGGAGGCGACGGCGGCGGCCGAGGCCAAACCAGCGACGCCGGCCAAGCAGGCACCGGCGGCCAAGCCGAAGCCGCCGGCACTGGTCAAGGCCAGGCCGCAGGAGGAAGACACCGCTCGCGTCGAGGCGCCGGCGGCCGGCCAGGTCATGCTGGCCGAGCTCAAGGACTGTCCGGTCTGCCCCGCGCTGATTGCCTTGCGGGCGGGCTCGTTCATGATGGGTAGTAACGCCAGCGATCCGAGCGAGCGGCCGGCGCATCGGGTCGCACTCGCTGTGCCGTTCGCGATTGGCAAGTACGAGGTCACGATGGAACAGTGGAAGGCCTGCGCCGACGCCGGGGCTTGTCAGCGCACGTCGCTGGGCGCCAACTACCGCGCGGCCGCGCCGATGCGCGACGTCAGCTGGGACGATGTCCAGCAATATGTGAAGTGGCTGGATGCGACTAGCGGCAAGTCCTACCGCTTGCCCACCGAGGCCGAGTGGGAATACGCCGCCAGGGGCGGCACGGCGACGCCTTATTGGTGGGGCGAGAAGCTGATCGCGGGCAAGGCCAACTGCAAGGATTGCGGCGAGCCGTGGCGCAGCGACGGCCCGGCCGACGTGGGCAGCTTCGGCGCCAATCCGTACGGGCTGTACGATATCAACGGCGGCGTGTGGGAGTGGGTGAGCGACTGCTGGCATCCCTCGTTCAAGAACGCGCCGGCCAACGGCAGCGCATGGGACGAGCCGAATTGCAGCGTGCGGGTCATTCGCGGCGGCTCGTGGCGCGAAGACGCCAGCTACATGCTCTCGTCGACCCGCTTCAAGTACGACGCCAGCGTGCGCAATGCGCAAAATGGATTCAGGGTGGCCAGGAGCGTGCTGTCGAATTAACGGTCGGGGTTCAGGCGAAGGATGCAGGCCAAGGATTCAGGCCGAGGGTTCACGTCGCGGGTTCACGTCAAAGATTCACGTCACGGCGTGCGCGGCCGGGTGGCAATTTGCAGGAAGTCGACGGCGATCTTGTCGGCGCCGTTGCGCGCGCCGATTCGCTTGAGCTGGCGGGCGACGGCCGGCAAATAGTCGGCGCGCGATTCCGACACGGGGCGTAGGCCGTCGAACAAGGGGACCGGCGTGGTCATGAGCACCAGCAGTTCGGTGCCGAACGGTTTGCCAATCGCCCATTCGCCCATGCTGCCGATGGTCGCGGTGTAAGCCGGTGGGGCGCGGTTGTCGCGCGCGCGCGGGTTGGGCATCAGGTGCACCACGCTGCCGTCAAGCGCGAAGTAGTCCACCGAGACGAACGACTCCGAAGCGCCGGTGGTCACGTCGACCGCCAGCGGGTCGCCTTCGGTCAGGATGGCGTTGGGTCCCGCGTGCGGGGCGGCCAGGCGCAGTCTGGCGCCACCGCCGGCACGCCGATGCGCGATCCAGTACGGCGCGAAGGTGGATACCACCGCGCATTTCTCCGGATCGACCGGTTGCACGTCCAGGCTCACTTGCGCGACCCCGGGGAGCGCACCGAGGCGGTCGCGCACACGCGTGCCGTCCGGGCCCTTTGGCAAGTAGCCGTGCACCGTCAAGGCATGCCCTTCCACCGAGGCTACCAAGGCCGAGCAAGGAACCGCAGCAAGCGTCTTCGCCACTGCTTCCACGTCTGGCGCGCGGGCGGGTGCCGGTGCAGGTGCGGTTGTGGGCACGTTCGCGGATCCGGTTGCGGGTCCTGCTGCGGGCGCGGTTGCGGTTGAGGATCCGGCTGCGCTTGCGGGTCCGGTTGAGGTTGAGGATCCGGTTGCGGCTGCGGCTGCGGTTGCGGGTCCGGTTGCGGATCCGGTCGCTGGTTCCGGCGCGGTTCGGGTTGCGGGTGCGGGCGTGGATGCAGACCTCGGCGCGGCTGGGGCCGGCGTGACGGTTTGCTGCGCAAGGCCGGGAGCCGGACCCGGCCAGAAGTAGCGCGCTGCAATCACCGCCAGCACCGCTGCCGCGATCATGCCGGCGCCAGTCGCCGCCAACCCGACATGCTGCACGCCACGGCGGTTCTCGCCAATTTGCGCGAGGAAGCGCGCCACTGTCGGGGTGCGCGCCCCGCGCTCGAATGCCATTGCGCATTTGAGCGCGCGCCATTGCCGGCGCCCCAGCTTGGGCGGTCGACGCGGCCGCATGCCGGCATTGCGGGCATCGAGCGCCGACATGCGGTTGAAGGGGTGGCGTCCGGTCAGCAACTCGTAGGTGATGCAGCCCAGCGCATAGATATCGTCGCGCGGATCGGAGTCGCGATGTTCCAGCATTTCGGGGCTGGCGTAGGCGGGCGTCAGCGCACCCAGGCTGCCGGGGTCGAACACGGTGACGTCGACATCTTCTTCGGCCTTTTGAAAGACGCGGGCGATGCCGAAGTCGATCACCTTGACCTTGCCGGCGTCGGTCAGGAACACGTTGCCGGGCTTGAAGTCGCAGTGGACGAAGCCGCGTTCGTGCGCGTACGCCAGGGCGGCGCCCATGCCCTTGACGATGCGCATCGCCTCCGAATACGGCATGCCGGCGAACCCCGGCGCGCGCAGCACCTGGCTGAGCGGCTCGCCGGACAGGTACTCCATGGTCAGGTAGACCATCGCCCCATCGCGGTCGCGGTCGAAATCGTAGACCGACACGATATTCGGATGCGCCAGCGATTGCGCCTTGCGCGCTTCGCGTTGCAGCGCGATCAGCGATTTCGGATGGCCACGGAACTGGACGTTCAACACCTTGATCGCGATATAGGGCTTGCGGTCGGATGCTTCGAGCTTGCGCAGGTCGAGCGCCTTGTACACCGTCCCCATGCCGCCGAAGCCGATGCATTCTTCCAGCACGAAGCGGCCGTTGAGTGTGTCGCCGACCGACTTCATGCGCGGCGGCTCGGCCCCGAACGGCTCGTCATGCCCGCCTTGCGGCGGTGCGCGGCCGATCGTTTCGGCGCCCGGCGTGGTCTGGAAAAAGGTGTCGTCGGCGCCGACCCGCTGGCGTGATTTGGCGAGCAGGTCGATGCGCCGCTGGACTTCCGCGTACAGCTCGGCGTCGAGCGGCGCGCGCGCGTTTTCTTCGCTCAGTTCTTCCAGCAAAGGGCCGGCGCCGGCGGGCGCGGCGGCCAGCACGCGATCAAGCTGGGCGAGGAATTCCGGGCGCGTGAGGGCGCCGCTGTGGAGCTGACGAATCGCGTGCGCGAGATTTTTCATGTGGCTTTTGAGTTGTCCAAATTCCAAGCGCCTCGATTGGGAGACTAGCATGAATACGTCGGCGACCAAGAGCGCGGACCGTAACGGACAGCCTCGCGCGCATGGCTGTCGCATGGCGCCGAACAGGTGGTGGAAAAGTGTCGGGATGGACCGATCAGCGCGTGGTTCTCAGGTCTTGCCAAGGGGTTCACACGAATCGGGCGTGAGGAGAAAAGCGCTGTGAAATCAATGATTTGGGACGAATCCGCAGCATGCCGGGGAGGCTGGCACGCATTCTGCTCAATGTTCATCGAGCGCAGAAAAAAGCTCACCTTCAAACCCACAAACCTTACGGAGAAATACCATGAAAACCTTGATCATCAAAGACCTCGCCCGCACCGAACAACTCGATCGCGCTGCCATGGCAAGCGTACGCGGCGGCTGGAAAATGAGCTCGCCTGCCTACAAGTACGGCGACGTCAGCTACGCGCCGAGCTATGACAAGTCGATCCACGCGACGCAGAACCTGATGCAGATGCAGGACGTGGTCAACGCCACCGCCAACGGCTCGGCATTCCTCGATGGCGTGCATGCGAACAACCACACATCGCAAAACGGCCAGAACAACATCTTCGCCTGATCGACATCAACTTCACCTCAACTTCACTATCCACACCTCACTTTTTAGGAGAATCACCATGAAAAACCTGACCATCAAAGACCTGGCCCGCACCGAACAACTCGACCGCGCCGCAATGTCCACCGTGCGCGGCGGCTGGAAGATGAGCACCCCGTCGTACCTGCCCGGCAGCTACAGCTACGCACCGAAGTACGACGCCTCGGTCCACGCGACGCAAGACCTGACCCAGCTCCAGAACGTGGTCAACGCCACTGCCAACGGCTCGGCCTTCCTGGATGGCGTGCATGCGAAGAACCACACCTCGCAAGACGGCCAGAACAACATCTTCGTCAGCTAATCCCGGCGCCTTCGCGGAAGGCCCGCGCGGTCTTTCGCGAAGCGCCCGAACTTAAGGAGAAAGAACATGTCTTCCATTTCGATTCGTGACCTGGCGCGCAGCACCGACATCGACCGTCGCGCGATGGCGGCGGTGCGCGGCGGCAGCAGCTTTGGGCCGGACATCAACGTCAATGTGTCGCTCGATCAGCAGATCGGGCAGTTTCAGCAGATCGGCGTGAATGTCCTCAACAACAATGGCGTGATCGGCGCCGGCTTCGTCGGGCCGGACCTCAAGCTGGCGGCGGCGCAATGGGCGGAGAACCGGGTAGCCCTGCCAAAGCTCTAAGGCGGAACGCAAGCGCGTCGTCGCATCCACCGGTTCGCCCCGGCCATCACCTGATGGTTGGGGTGAACCACGTTAACTTACTTGAAAACTTACTTGAAGCAGGAGGCATCATGGCTCGCATCGTTATCAGGGATTTGACCGAGAGTACCGAACTCGATCGCCAGGCAATGCGCGCGATCAGCGGGGGTTCGCGCTTGCGCGCGGGCGCTCCGCTGAATGCGCAGCCCGCGCCGCAGCGCGTGAAGCTGTTCGATCCGTTCACCGGCGCAGGCACGCCTCGCAACTACAGGGCGCCATCGTAACAGGCGCCTCTTTCGCACTGATCGAGCCGTTCCGCTTTACGCCGAACGGCTTTTTTTCGCGCGCGATTTCACGTGTCTGGTGGCGCCGAACACATTCGATAAATCTGTTGGGCTATGCCGCTCACGCTGTCATTGGCAGCGCTTGCGGAATGCCCTCGCCAGAGCTCGCCATCAATCAAAATCCGCTTATTTTTCAATGGCTTAACCATGACGCCCGTAAGCACGCGGGGGCTGGCACGCCTTCTGCTAAATGTCTATCGAGCGCAGAAAAAGCTCACCTTCAAACCTCAAACCTTACGGAGAAATACCATGAAAACCTTGACCATCAAAGACCTGGCCCGCACCGAACAACTCGATCGCGCTGCCATGGCAAGCGTACGCGGCGGCTGGAAAATGAGCACGCCTTCCTACAAGTACGGCGACCTGAGCTACGCGCCAAGCTATGACAAGTCGCTGCATGCGACCCAGGACCTGGCGCAGATGCAGGAGGTGGTCAACGCCACCGCCAACGGCTCGGCCTTCCTATCCGGCGTCCACGCGAACAACAAGACTTCGCAAGACGGCCAGAACAACATCTTCGCGATCTAACACCTCGCCATCCACAGCACGCTCACGGTGGCGACCACGGCGGCCGCCACCGAAGCAAGCCTTCACCAGGAGAATTGACATGTCATTCATTACCATTCGCGATTTGTCGCGCAGCGCGGAACTCGACCAGCACGGCATGCGCGCGGTACGCGGCGGCTTCGCATTTTCGCCCAATGTGCACGCCAATCTGAACGTCGACCAGAAGATCTTTCAAGTGCAGGACATCGACGTCAACGTCCTCAACAACAACGGCGTGATCGGCGCCGGTTTCACGGGACCGAAGCTCGATCTCGATGTTCTGCAACAGGCGACAAACAAGGCGTTCATTCCGCGTTTCGTCTAAACTGAGGAGGCCTGTACGGCCTCCCGTTTTTCCCTCACCACGGAGATGCATCATGGCTACCATCACCATCAACGACCTGCCCAACAGTACCGCGCTTGATCGCCAGGCCATGGCAAATGTCCGTGGCGCAGCGGGAGCGCCCTGGGTGTTTGGCTGGATCAGTCCCTTCGTGGACGGTTCGCCAGGCCCCTCGCCTGTCATCAATTTTTACCAGGTCAACAATTACGCGGATCAGATGATCAACCAGTACCAGACGGTGTCGGTGCTGAACACCGCGCCGAATTCGAACGTCGACATCAAGGTCGACGAGAGCAGCGTCAACAACCGGCGCGGCTGAGCGGCGCGGACCAGGCCATGGCTTGCACAGCCGAATTCCGTTGGACCTCGGCGGCCCGCACCGATGTCGGGCTGGTGCGCAACCGCAACGAGGATGCCTACCTTGCGCAGCCGTCGCGCGGCCTGTGGGCGGTGGCCGACGGCATGGGCGGGCACGCTTATGGCGACGTCGCCGGGCGGATGGTGGGCGACGCCCTCGCGGGGGTGCCGACGGGCGATTCGATATCGCAATTCGCCGCGTCCGCGCGCGAGCGCCTGCTCGGCGTGAACCAGCAGCTGCGCGCCGAAGCGATGGCGCGCGGGGTGCCGGTGATGGGCAGCACGGTCGTGGTGCTGCTCGCCTGCGGACACGAGCTGGCCTGCCTGTGGGCCGGCGACAGCCGGATTTACCTGTATCGCCATGCGCGCCTGCGCCAGCTGACGCGCGACCACAACCAGGCGGCGCCGGGCGGGCTCGCCGCCAATATGATCACGCGGGCGGTCGGCGCCGCCGATGCGCTCGATCTCGACCAGGAGTTGCTCGATGTGCGCGATGGCGACATGTTCCTCCTGTGCAGCGACGGCTTGAGCAACCCGGTCGATGAGCAGGCGATCGCGGCGGCGCTGGCGTCGGGCGACTGCGCGCAGGCGACGCAGTCATTGATCGCGCAGGCGCTGGCCAACGGCGGGCGCGACAATGTCACGGCGGTGGTGGTGCGCGCCGACGACATGGCGGGCGACAAGACGATGCTCAATCCGGCGCTTTGAGCACACGGCCGGCACCGCCCGTGCTGCCCGTGCTGCCCGTGCTGCCCGTGCTACCCGTGCTACCCGTGCTACCCGTGCTACCCGTACCACCCGTACCACCCGTACCACCCGTACTACCCGTGCCGCCCCGTGCCTCCCGTGCCTCCCGTGCCGCCGGCGCCGCTTGTGCCGCCCGTGTCGCCCGTGCGGCGAAAATCCTTGGAATGCAAGCCGTGCTTCTTCAGCAGGAGCTGCAGGTGCGAGCGGTTCATGTCCCAGCGCCGCGCCAGCTCGGCAACTGTTCCCGCCACTTCCTGCAAGCCGCGCTCAAGGCAGATGCGTTCGGCCTCGTCGCTGGCGACCCGCTTCGCTTCGCCAAGCGACAGCACGGCAGCGGTGGCGCTGGCGGTGGCGGTGGCAGTGGCGGCAGCACGCGCAGCCGGTCGCGGCGGGGCCGGGCGGATGTCTTCGGGCAGATGCGCGAGGTCGGCGGTCTCGCCGGCCAGGCAGGAGATGCGGTACATCAGGTTGCGCAGCTCGCGGATGTTGCCCGGGTAGGCATAGTCCAGCAGGAAGTTGTTCAGACGCGGGGCGAGACCGATGGGACGCCGCTTGAGCGCCTCGGCCGCCTCGCCGGTAAAGTAGTCGATCAGCAGCGGGATCTCGTCCTTGCGTTCGCGCAGCGGCGGCAAGGTCAGGTGAATCACGCTGAGTCGGTAGAACAGGTCTTCGCGAAAGCTGCCCTGCTCGATCTGTTGGCGCAGGTTGCGGTTGGTGGCGGCGACGATGCGGGCGTCGACGGACACGGTGTCGTCCGCCCCGACCCGCTGGATCTCGTGCGATTGCAGCACGCGCAGCAGCTTGACCTGGCCCGCCAAGGGCAGCTCGCCGATCTCGTCGAGGAAGATTGTGCCGCGGTGCGCGCTTTCGAACTTGCCTTTGCGGTCGTTGACGGCGCCGGTGAAGGCGCCCTTCTTGTGGCCGAACAGTTCGGACTCCAGCAGATTGTCGGGAATGGCGCCGCAGTTGACGGATATGTAGGGTTTGTCGGCGCGCGAGCCGTTGGCGTGGATTACCTTGGCCATCAATTCCTTGCCGGTGCCGCTCTCGCCATCGACCAGCACCGGCAGGTCGGTCGGCGCCGCCTTCTCGGCGATTTCGAGGGCGTCGAGCAGGCGCGGGTTGTCACCGAAGGTGCCTTCGAACACGAAGCTGCGCGCCAGCAGGGCCTGGCGCCGTTCGCCCACCGAGGCGGCGGCCGGCTCGGCGCTGACAGCGTTGACGAAACGCTCCTTGTGCGAGAGTTGCATCACTTCGTCGCGCAGGGCGTTGGCCTGGCGCAGCAGCTTGTCGATGTCGGGCCGTTGCAGGGTACTTGCCCAGCGCAAGGTCGAGCGCAGGATCTCGATCTTTTCGAGCAGGGCCGCATAGGACATCGCCGAGCCCGGCTGGCTGGCCGGATTGAACAGTTTCATGCCGCGCTCAATTGTTTTTGCACGAGTTCGTAATACATGCCGCGCCGTGTCAGCAACTCCTCGTGGCGTCCGTGCTCGACGATCTTGCCTTCGTACAGAACGACGATTTTGTCGGCCCGCATGATCGTGCTGAGCCGGTGCGCGATGATGACGGCGGTGCGCCCGTGCAGGATGGCTTGCATATTGCCGATGATGTTGCTCTCGGACTGGGTATCGAGCGCGGAGGTGGCTTCGTCGAAGACCAGCAGGCGCGGGTCGTGGTAGAGGGCGCGCGCGATGCACAAACGCTGCACCTGGCCGCCGGACAGCCCGACGCCGCGCTCGCCAACCACCTGCTCGTAGCCGAGCGGCATCTTGCTGATGAAGGCGTGGGCGTCGGCCATCTTGGCCACCTCTTCGATGCGGCGGCGGTCCGGGCTGTCGTCGCCGCTGGCGATGTTCTCGGCGATGGTGCCGGAGAACAGCAGATTGCTTTGCATGACGTAGCCGAGCTGGGCCCGGTAGTAGTCCTTGTCGATGACGGCCATGTCGTAGCCGTCGACAAAGATCTTGCCTTCGGTGGGGGGATAGAAGCCGACCAGCAGCTTGGCCAGCGTGGTCTTGCCGGAACCGCTGCGGCCGACGATGGCCACCAGCTCGCCGGGCTTGATGTCGAGGCTGATGTCCTCCAGCACGTAGGCAGTGTCCTCGCCGCCGTAGCGGAAATACAGGCGCTCGAGGCGGATCTGGCCCTGCAGGTCGGGCAGCACCACGCGCGAGGCCAGATCGGACGGCTTTTGCTCCGGCTCGATGTCGAGCACGTCGCCCAGGCGTTCCATGGCGACCGTGGCGTCGGCCAGCCGGCTCCACAGTCCGACCAGGCCCATCAGCGGCGCCAGCACGCTCGCCATCAGGGCGTTGAAGGCCATCAGCTGGCCGATGCTCAGTTCGCGCTCCAGCACCAGCGAGGCGCCGACCCACAGGATGACGATGGTGGTGGCCGCGTGCAAGAGCTGGCTGGCCAGGCCCACCAGGATGTTGAAGCCTTGCGCGCGGTACTGCACTTCGAGCGCGCGCACGTATTTCTTTTCCCACTTGAGGCGCACCGGGCGTTCGCTGCCCATGCCCTTGATGGTTTCGATGCCGCCCAGCGCTTCCATCAGGAAGGCGTGGGCGTCGGTGCCGCTAGTGAACACTTCGCGCGCGTAGTCCTTGATGCGCGGCGTCGCCAGCACGGTGACGGCCATGATGGGAATCACGAAGGCGATCAGCAGCAAGGTGAGCTTCACGTTGTACAAAAACAGAATCGTGAAGTAGATGAACACCATCAGCAGGTTGAGCAGGGTGGTGACGGTGGACTCGGTGAGGAAGGCGCGGATGGTCTGGTTTTCCTGGAAGCGCGCGAGGATGTCACCGGTCTTGCGCTTGGCAAAGAAGGAGAACGGCAGGGACATGGTGTGCTTGAAGAATTGCGCCATCATCGAGAAGTCGAGGTTGCGCACCATGTAGTTGGCGAGGTAGGCGCGGAGGGTGGACATGACCTGGCTGAACACGGTGGCGATCACCAGGCCCATGATGAGCAGGTGCAGCAGCCCGACGTTCTGGTGCACCACCACGCCGTCGAGAATGTTCTGGATGATCATCGGCGGGACGATGCCCAGCATCTGGATGACGAAAGTGGCGAGGAACAGGTGCAGGAGGATCTTCTTGTAGGGCTTCAGGTAGCCGACGAAACGCAGCCAGGGCGAGCGCGCCGCTTCCAGTTGCACCAGTTGCTGGCCCGGCGTGAAGACCAGGCAGGTGCCGCTCCAGTGGCGCTCGAATTCCTCGACCCGCATCTGGCGGAAGCCGATGGCGGGGTCGGCCAGCCACACCTGCTGCGGCGAGACGCCGTACACGACCACGTAATGGTAGCCTTCCCAGTGCACGATGAAGGGCAGTTCGAAGCCCTGCAGGGCGTCGTAGGTGCACTGGACCCCGCGCGCGCCGAAGCCGAGCGATTCGCCGGCCC
Source organism: Massilia sp. (assembly GCA_039927975.1). Lineage (GTDB taxonomy): Bacteria > Pseudomonadota > Gammaproteobacteria > Burkholderiales > Burkholderiaceae_D > JBDSTZ01. The sequence goes on from JBDSTZ010000235.1 coordinate 35,727, forward strand.
GCGCCAGGCTGTCGAGCGTGGCGCCCTGGGTGGTGACGTTGGCCAGTTCGCGCAATTTGCCGAGCGTCATGCCAATGCCGTAGTGGCGGCACAGCATGGCCAGGCAGGCGGCGCCGCAGTCCATCTCTTCGGCCTGCTCGACCAGCGCGAAGCGCTTGATGACTTTTTCGCCGGCGCGCGGCTTGGAATGCAGGTCGAGCACGACCGGGCGCTTGCGCCGTTCCGCCAGTTTCTGCTGGCGATGCAGTTCGCGCTCGAAGAAGCGGATGCGCTCTTCGATGACCTCGCGCAATTTGGTGTTGCGTTCGAGGATGAGCTGCGCGGTTTTCTCGGGAATCACCAGCAGCCTGACATCGGTGAGGGCGATTGCCGAGGCCATCTGTTCCTGGCGCATGAGGCAGGCTTTTTCGCCGAAGGTTTCGCCCGGGCCCAGGGTGGCCAGCACGTGTTCGGTGTCGGCGTCGCGCCGCACGATGCGCACCTGGCCCTGGCGCAGGACGTACAGGCGGCGGTCGTCGCGCGCGTCCTGCTTGAGGATTTCCTTGCCAGCGCTGACGCGCTTGACGCCGACGCTGCGGACGAATTCTTCGAGTTCGGCCTTGTCGACCTTGCCGCGCAAGTCGAACAGGCGCGCCACCAGGCCGCCGGCTGAGCTGATGGCGACATAGTTGTTGACGAAGTCGAGCGCCGCCGGATGGCCGGCGATCACGGTTTCGATGGCCGGGCGCGGGATGAACCACAGCTCGCTCTTGAGCGAAGCGCGCGCCGACAGTTCGTGCTGGTAGTCGCGCAACATGGCGATTTCGGCGAACACCTCGCCGGTCTTGCGCACGCCCATGCTCACTTCCTTGCCATGCTCGTCGCTGAAGATGCGCACCGAGCCGGACTTGATCACGTACAAGCCGTTGGCCGCTTCGCCGGCCTGGCAGACGCTGTCGCCAAAGGCGTAGAAGCGCGGTTCGATGGCGGCGGCCAGCGCGGCGATTTCCTCGCGCGTGAAGGGCGAGAGGATCTCGACGGACGACAGGAAATCGGCGGGCGACGGGGGCGATGGCTGTTTTTCGATCGAATCCATGGGGGTCCTGGCAAGAGGCGGATCGACCGCGCGGGTCGGCTGGGGTGTCAGCGGGCGGGGCAGGCTTCGATGATGTGCTCCTGCGCGCGCGCCATTAGCCATTCCTCGCGCAGCAGGCGGCGCACCTCGATGCGGGTGTCCTCGTCGAGCGCGGCGGGAAAGGCCGCGTTGACGGTGAAGATTTCGTAGAAGGCGCGGTCGGGCGATGGGAATGGGCCCAGCAGCTCGCCGGCGGCGGCGTGGAAGATGCGCGCTTCGAGGTCGGGCTTGAGGGAGCCGCGCAGCACGCGGCCGATGACGCCGCCGCGCTCGCGCGCTTCGCCGATTGAATGCTCCTGCGCCATTTCGGCGAAGCTGTCGGGATCGTCCTGGAGGGCCGACATCATTTCCTTGGCCTTGCCCTCGGTATCGAGCACGATGTGGCTGATTTCGACGCTGTCGAACCGGGGAGAGTTGAGCTTGAAATAGTGCTCGACGGCCTGGTCGCTGCAGACTTGCTCGAGCATTTTTTCCTGGTAGAGGCCGTCGGTGATGAAGGTTTCGAATTCGTCGAGGCTGACGCCGAGGGTGTCGAGGTAGTGGTTCATGTCGGCGGCGCGGTGCAAGCCCTGGATGCGGCGGAACTGATCGGCCCGCTCCTGGATGGCTTCGGGCGCCAGCGCCAGCCCCTGCTGCTTTGCCGCGTGCACGGTGAGCTTGTCGCGCACCAGTTGTTCGATGAGGCCATCGAACTGTCCGCTCAGCTTCAAGGTCCGGATGAAATCGTCGACCCCGATGACTTCATCGTCGATCCGCACTATCGCCGTCATACATGTCTCCTCACGCTGCGGCAGCCGGGTTCGGCCTCCAACAGGTTAGAGAGCGCTGGCGGACCGAAGTTTCATGGTTTTGGTGAGCCGTATCAGGGTTGAAAACCGCAGGTGACTTCGGACCGAAATGCTTTATCGGCAATGTTTTTGTGTTAAAAGACGACAATACGCCAACTAAATCCCAACGAGACGGCAAGGTGAATCGTGCGCATGTTGCAGAAAATAATCTCCGGTTAAGATGGACGACACCCCCCCACTTGTTCAAGGAGCTTTCCATGATCCATCCTCTCAAAAAAATCTTCGTCCACACGCTCATCACGGCATTCATGTTCACCGGCCTGGCCCAAACGGCACAGGCGGCGATGATCAGCACCGAGCAGGTTGTCAATGCCGACGCGGCGCAGCTCAACCGCGCCAAGGTCGCCGCCGCCTTCTCGCGCGCCGACGTGCGGGCTGAACTGCAGAAGATGGGCGTGAACACCGAGGAGGCGGCAGCCCGCGTGGCTTCGCTCACCGACGCGGAAACCGCATCGATCGCCAACCAGGTCGATTCACTGCCGGCCGGCGGCGACGGCATCGTCGGCGCGATCGTCTTCATCTTCGTGCTGCTGCTGGTGACCGACATCCTCGGCCTGACCAAGGTTTTCCCATTCACCAAGTCGATGCGCCGTTAAGTTGGCGGTGAGGATGCGCATCCGGTTCAGCTTCCTGGCGTTGCTTGCCTGCGCGCTGATAATGCTGTCCGGTTGCGCCACCCAGACCAAGGCGCTGCTGTCGGCCGCGCCGGCGGACTTGCCGCGCCAGGTCGAGTTGAAGTCGACACCGTTCATTGCGCAGGCCCGCTACCAGTGCGGGCCGGCTGCGCTGGCCATGACGCTGCGCGCCGCCGGCTTTGCGGTGGATGCCGATGCGCTGGTGTCGCAGGTCTATCTGCCGCAGCGCGAGGGCAGCCTGCAGGTGGAGATGCTGGCGTCGGCGCGCCGCAATGGCGCGTTCAGCGTCAGGATTGCTCCCCGGGTTGACGCGCTGGTGACGGAACTGGCGGGCGGGCGTCCAGTGCTGGTGCTGCAGAATCTCAGTCTGCCGTTCGTGCCGATGTGGCACTACGCGGTGGCGATCGGCTACGACCTCGATCGCGGCGATATCATTCTGCGTTCGGGCACCACCGAGAGGATGGTGATGCCCATGTCCACCTTTGAAAACACCTGGGCGCGCAGCGGCTACTGGGGCATGCTGACCCTGGCGCCGGGCAGCCTGCCGGCGACGGCGAGCGACACCGCGGTGCTCGACGCGCTGGTCGCGTTTGAGAAGAACAGCCGGCCGGCCGACGCGCGCCGGACCTATGCGCTCGCCGTGCAGCGCTGGCCCGCGAATACGGGACTGCTGCTCGGGCTTGGCAATACTTCGTATGCCGCCGGCGATCGCGAAGCCGCCGCCGATGCGTTCCAGCGCGCCAGCGTGTTGCGGCCGGATAGCGGTCCCGCTTTTAATAACCTCGCGGCCACGCTGATGGAGCTGGGCCGCTTGAAGGACGCGCGCGCGGCGGCGGAAAAAGCGGTGGCGCTGGGCGGTCCGTGGCGCACGGCGGCGCTCGATACGCTGGCGTCCATCGAGCGGGCGGAGAAGTCGGGCAAGGCTTCACCGCGCTGAGGCTTGTTTTCGGCTGACGGCAGACGCAATCCGCGCGCGGCCAGCAGGGGATCGAGCTGGCGCGCCAGGCGTCCCAGATTCATGCACGGCACTTGCGGGTACAGGTGGTGTTCGAGGTGATAGGGCAGGTTCATGAAGAGGGCCGGCAGAATCGCCCCGCGCATCGTGCGCGCCTGATCGAGCGGCCTGGCGCCCGGCTTGTAGTGCGGCAGGTAGGCCGTCATCAGGGGATACAGCCATCCTCCCAGGTACATCATCACGCAATAGGCCAGCGGGCCGGCGCTCCACTTGACGAGCGACAGCGCCATGCCGGCGACCGTGATCGCGCTGACCAGCTCCGCCACCATCCAGCGCCGCTCGCGTCGTGAACCGGTCTCGCGCACGGCCTTCCACCACAAGCCGGGCAGATAGCCTGGTCCCGCCAGCAGCACGCGCCCGATGCCCATGCGGGCCGGCGCGCCTTCCAGGTCGTCCTCTTCCAGGCAGTGCGAATGGTGATGCAGATGCGTGTGGCGGAAGGCGTGCGCGCTTTGCAGCATCGTCGCGCCGATGATGAACATGACCCAGTGCGTTTGGCGCGCGTTGAGTCCCACCGAGCCGTGCGCGACGTCGTGCACGTACGAGACGGCGACGACAAACTCGGCCAGCAGGATGAGCGGCAGAAGCCAGTACCAGTGCATGCGCCAGGCGCCGGCGAAGGCGAGCAGCGTCACGAAAGGCAGGAGCGCGGTGACGATGCGCGGCGCGATGCCGGTGTCGCGCAGGCTGCCGTCGATGGCGTCGAGCGGCGGCAGGCCGGCGCTGCGGCGGGTGAGCGTGATGTGGTGGTGGTCCATGCTGTCACCGCACCATATTGATGAACGATACCAGCACGTAGGCGATGACGATCGCCAGCGCGCCACCCGATGCGTCCTCGCGCATGCCCCAACGCCGCAGTGCGTACCGCACGGCGAGGTAGATATGCTGGATCACTGTCAGTTGCAGGCGCAGCAGCGGGTAGACCAGGACGACGGCCGCGATAGTGGCGTCATATTTCAGGGGCGAGGCGAGCAGCGCGATCGGGATGGCGCCGAGCGCGATCCGGTAGCCACTGAGCAGAAAGCGATTCCGCTCGCTCATTCCCCCCGCACGGAATCCCAACAGGTGCATGCCGGCGTTGAAGACACGCTCCCGTGTCTCCGGCTTGCCGAACAGGGCGAACGACATGGCTGCGTGCGCAAGCAGGATCGCGAGGTCGATTCCGAGCCCGGTGACGAAGGGCATATGCAGCGCCCATTGCAGCGGCGGCGAGAAGATCAGCGACCAGGCCAGTGCGCGGTTGACCCGCATCCAGAACAGTTTTGATACGGCCTGGGGGAAGATGTGGGCGAGGTGCAGTGTGTTCATGATGTGGGGCCGTGCTGGCGAGTTGGTATTACTCTCCTATACGCAATCGCCATGCCACTTCGCGGTGGGCCGTAAGCCGCTGATTTTCAAGCGATTTATTTTCCCTCTGCTCCACTGGCTGTAAGCTTGCTATATAGTTAGCGCGTCTCCACTATCAAGCTCGCATACAGCTGCCCGATGGATCTCTACGGCCTCTATTATTTTTCGCTCGCCTTTCAATGCGTGGTCAGCCTGGCGCTGGCCGCCTGGCTGTGGGCCAAGGGGCCGCATCAAAGCGGCATCAAGCCGCTGGCGCTGTTCTGCGTGGGCGTCGGCTGCTGGGGATTCGGCCAGCTCGCCATGAACCTGGGGGACGATCGCACCGCGCAGAACGGCAAAATGCTGGTCAACTGCGGGCCGCTCAACGCGGTGTTTTTCCTGCACTTCGTGTTTCGTTTTCTAGGGCGGCAGAAGCCGCGCCAACTGGCGGTCAGCTATGCGCTGGCGGTCATCACGCTGCTGGCGGTGCAGGTGTTCGACATGGGCACGCTCAAACCCTGGCTGGCGTTCAAGCGCTTCTATTTTTTCCCCGCGTGGGGATGGGCGC
>JBDSTZ010000236.1:0-11409 GCA_039927975.1 Massilia sp.
GGCCTCGCGCTCCTACCAGACCAACGTTGAAACCATGAACGCGGCCAAGAGCATGTTGCTCAAGACGCTGACGCTGGGCTCCTGAGCGCCCGCGCCCTTTATTTGACCGCCCCGACCGCCCCGAAAGCCGCCATGTCCACCATCAATTCCACCACCACGCCGATCTCGCAAGATCTGCTCAGCACGGTCAACGCCAAGAAGGCCGTCGCCACCGACAGCGTGCAGGCCGACACCGACAAGTTCATGACGCTGCTGGTGACGCAGATGAAGAACCAGGACCCGATGAATCCGCTCGACAACGCGCAGATCACCAGCCAGCTGGCCCAGCTGTCGACCGTCACCGGGGTCAACAAGCTCAACACCACGCTCGACTCGCTCAAGGCCAGCTACCAGTCGACCGAGGCGCTGCAGGCGACCAATCTGATCGGCCACGGCGTACTGGTCGAGGGCGATTTCGCCAAGCTGCAAGGCGGCACGTCGATCCTCGGGGTCGAACTGGCCACGCCGGCCGACAAGGTGCAGGTGATCATCACCGATCCGCGCACCGGCAAGGATGTCGACACCATCGAGCTGGGCGCCAATCCGGCCGGCGTGGTGCCGCTGGCCTGGGACGGCGTGCCCGATCCGACCAAGCTCGACGCCAGCGGCAAGCCGGTCACCCTGGCCGACGGCAAATACACCTTCCGCGTCGTCGCCACCCGTGGCGGCGACAAGCTCACCGACGCCAGGGCGCTCGCCTTCGACAGCGTGGCCAGCGTCACCACCAATGCCGCCGACGGCGTCAAACTCAATCTGCCGACCAAAGGCGTGGTGTCGATGGCCGACATCAAGCAGGTCCTTTAATCCGCGCTCGCTGCCGAGTCGCCCCCACATTTTTATCAGGAGAACACCATGTCTTTCCAACAAGGTCTTAGCGGATTGAACGGCGCTGCAAAATCGCTCGACGTGATCGGCAATAACATCGCCAACGCCAGCACGGTCGGCTTCAAGGGTTCGCAAGCCCAGTTCGCCGACGTCTACGCCAACTCGCTCAACGGCGCCGGCGGCAACCAGGCCGGGATCGGCTCGAAGGTCTCGCAGATCGCCCAGCAGTTCACCCAGGGTAACGTCGAGTCGTCCAACAACCCGCTCGACATCGCCATCAACGGCGCCGGCTTCTTCCGCACCACGGTGGCCGGCGCCACCCAGTATTCGCGCAACGGCCAGTTCGCCCTCGACAAGGACGGCTTCATGGTCAACGCCCAGGGCGCCAAGCTGACCGGCTACACCGCCAGCGCCACCGGCCAGATCCTGGCCGGTTCGCCCGTGCCGATCCAGATCAACGCCGGCGACCTCGAACCGGTCGCCACCAGCCGCGTCGACACCGTGCTCAATCTCGATTCGGGCAGCACGGTGCCGGTCACCTCGCCGTTCAACGCCGCCGATCCGAGCAGCTACAACAAGCAGACCCCGATCGATGTCTACGACACGCTCGGCAACCCGCACGTGATGTCCTCGTTCTATGTGAAAACCTCGGCCGGCCACTGGGACGTGTACGTCGCCAACGACGGCACCGAGATCACCAACCTGGCCGTGGCCGCCGCCGCCCAGGGCACCACCGCGCCGTTCGCCGCCGTGAACGCCGCGCGCGACGCCTGGGCCGCCGCCTCGACCGCGGTGCCGCTGGTGCCGGCCAATCTGTCCAGCACGCTGGCCACCTACGCCACCGCCGCCAACGCGCTGGTGGTGGCCGCCGCCGCCGCCGCCGGCGCCACCGCCGCCGAGCAGGCCGCCATCACCGCCGCCGCCACCAGTTCGGGCAACACGGTCGGCAATTCGCCGGCCGACGTCGACCGCGACATCGCCGCCGCCGTGCGCGTGCCTTCGGTGCCGGTCGGCCACCTCGACTTCGATTCGAGCGGCGCCCTGTCGACCGCCCTGATGTCGCCGCAAACGCTGCCGCTGGCCGTTTCGCTGCCGATCTTCCCGCCCACCGGCGCGGCGCCCACCCTGAACTTCGACTTCGGCTTTTCCGGCACCACCCAGTACGGCGCCGCCACCAGCGAAAAGAAATCGAGCCAGAACGGCTACACCGCCGGCCACCTGCAGCGCTTCGCCGCCGGCGCCGACGGCATCGTCCTCGGCCAGTACAGCAACGGCCAGTCGCACGCGCTCGGCCAGGTGGTGCTGGCCAACTTCGCCAATCCGAACGGCCTGTCGCCGCTCGGCAACAATGCCTGGGCCGAAACCTCGGCCTCCGGCGTGCCGCTGGTGGGCGCGCCGCAGTCGGGCAGCCTGGGCGTGCTGCAATCGTCGGCGGTGGAAAACTCCAACGTCGACCTGACCGCCGAACTGGTCAACATGATCACCGCGCAGCGGGTCTACCAGGCCAACGCGCAGACCATCAAGACCCAGGACTCGGTGCTGCAAACCCTGGTCAATCTGCGTTGATTTTTTTGCACCGTCGCCGCCGCCGCCCTGAGAGGACCGCATGGACCGTTTGATCTACACCGCCGCCAGTGGCGCCAAGCACATCCTGGAACAGCAGGCCACCACCTCGCACAACCTGGCCAATATCACGACGACCGGCTTCCGCGCCCAGATCGACGCCTTTCGCGCGGTGCCGGTGGTGTCGGAGGGCTTGCCCACGCGCGCCTTCGTGGTCGACGCCACGGTCGGCGCCGATTTTTCCTCGGGACCCTTGCAGGCGACCGGGCGCGACCTCGACGTGGCGCTGCGCGGCAAGGGCTGGATCGCCTTGCAGATGCCCGACGGCAGCGAAGCCTACACCCGCAACGGCGCCCTGCAGATGAACCAGAACGGCCTGTTGACCGGGCCCGGCGGCAACGCCGTGCAGGGCGACGGCGGGCCGATCACGGTGCCGCCCGAAGTGACGGTGGCGATCGGCGGCGACGGCACAATTTCGACCATCGCCAGCACCACCAAGCCGGGCGCGCCGACGGTGCTGGGGCGTTTAAAACTGGTCAACCCGCCCGAGGCCGACCTGGTGCGCGGCGACGACGGCCTGTTCCGCCTCAAGAACGGCGCCGCCGCGCCGGCCGACCCGAACGTCGCCGTGGTTGGCGGTTCTCTCGAAGGCAGCAACGTCAGCCCGGTCGACGCGATGGTCAATATGATCGCCCTGGCGCGCTCGTTCGACACCCAAATGAGCCTGATGAAGAACGCCGAGAATAACGAGACGAAAGCTACCCAGATCCTCGCTTTGAACTGATCGCCTCCAGCGCATAATTGACGTGTGCTTGACGAAGGTGTGCCCGATGCCCATCGCGTCCACCGTCAGCCACGTTACTGGAGAAAAAAATGATTCGTTCCCTGTTTATCGCCAAGACGGGTCTGGAAGCGCAGCAGACCAATCTCGACGTCATCACCAATAACCTGGCCAACGTCAGCACCAACGGCTTCAAGCGTTCGCGCGCCGTGTTCGAGGATTTGCTGTACCAGAACGTGCGCCAGCCAGGCGCCCAGTCCTCGCAGCAGTCGAACCTGCCGTCCGGCCTGCAGATCGGCACCGGCGTGCACGCCGTCGCCACCGAGCGCATCTTCACGCAGGGCAATCCCCAGCAGACCGGCAACGCCAAGGATGTGATGGTCAACGGCTCCGGCTTCTTCTCGGTGCTGCTGCCCGACGGCACCGCCGCCTACACCCGCGACGGCTCCTTCCAGAGCGACGCCAACGGCCAGCTGGTCACCTCGTCCGGCTTCGTCGTGCAGCCGGCCATCACGGTGCCGTCGAACGCGCAATCGATCACCATTGGCCGCGACGGCACGGTGTCGGTCACGGTGCCCGGTTCGAGCGCGCCGTCGCAGATCGGCACGCTGCAGCTGACCACCTTCGTCAATCCGGCCGGCCTCGAATCGAAGGGCGAAAACCTGTACGTCGAAACCGGCGCCTCGGGCAGCCCCAACACCAACACCCCGGGCACCAACGGCGCCGGCGTGCTGATGCAGGGCTTTGTCGAGACCTCCAACGTCAACGTGGTCGAAGAGATGGTCAACATGATCCAGACCCAGCGCGCCTACGAGATCAACAGCAAGGCGATCACCACCTCCGACCAGATGCTGCAGAAGCTGTCCCAATTATGAAATCGCTCATTTCGCTCACTTCCCTCGTTCTCATCGCCGGCGTGCTCGCCTTGCTGGCCGGCTGCGCGGCCACCCCGACCACCATCGTCCAGGGCCCGGTCAGCAGCCGTCCGATGCTGGCCGACACCGCGCCGGCCTCGAACGGCGCGATCTTCCAGGCGGCCGCCTACCGTCCGCTGTTCGAAGACCGCCGCGCGCGCCACATCGGCGACGTCCTGATCATCAACATTGTCGAGAAGACCGCCGCCGTCAAGGCCGGCGCCAGCTCGGGCAACAAGTCCGGCTCGGTCGCCTTTAACGCGCCGGGCGTACTGCAGGGCCGTATCGGTGCTTCGGTGGCTGCCACCGGCGCCACCAAGTTCGCCGACGGCGACAACCAGAGCGCCAGCAACACCTTTAGCGGCACGATCGGCGTGACCGTCACCGAAGTGCTGTCGAACGGTAATTTGATCGTCGCCGGCGAGAAGCAGGTCGCGATGAACAAGGGCGTCGAATTCATCCGCTTCTCCGGCATGGTCAGTCCCGACATGATCCAGAACGGCAACACCGTGTCCTCGACCCAGGTCGCCGACGCGCGCGTCGAATACCGCACCAACAGCCAGATCGACCGCGCTGAAATGACGGCCATGGTGTCGCGTTTCTTCCAATCGCTGCTGCCATTCTGATCGGAACCGCGATGCGCGCTCTTTACCGTCCCGTCTCCACCTTCCTGCTGCTGTGCGCCGCCGTGCTGGCGCCGCAGCTGGCCCACGCCGAACGCCTCAAGGACCTCGCCAGCATCGCCGGCGTGCGCCAGAATCAATTGTCCGGCTACGGCATCGTGGTCGGCCTCGACGGTACCGGCGACCAGACCACCCAGACCCCGTTCACGGTGCAGTCGATCGTCTCGATGCTGCAGCAAAAGGGCGTGACCCTGCCGCCCGGCACCAGCCTGCAATTGAAAAACGTCGCCGCCGTGATGGTCACCGCCTCGCTGCCGGCTTTCGCCCAGCCGGGCCAGACCATCGACATCACGGTCTCGTCGATCGGCAACGCCAAGAGCTTGCGCGGCGGCACCCTGGTGATGACGCCGCTGCATGGCGCCGACCAGCAGGTCTACGCCATGGCCCAGGGTAATGTGCTGGTGGGCGGCGTCGGCGCAGCCGCCGGCGGCGCCCAGGTGCAGGTCAACCACCTGAGCGTGGGCAAGATCTCGGGCGGCGCCACGGTCGAGCGCGCGGTCGCCAACAACCTGGGCGAGAACAACCAGATCCGCCTCGAATTGAACCAGACCGACTTCCTCACCGCCAGCCGGGTGGTCGAAGCGATCAACAACCATTTCGGTCCCGACATCGCCACCGCGCTCGACGGCCGCGTGATCCGCGTGCGCTCGCCATCCTCGTCGGACCAGCGGGTGGCCTTTCTCGGCATCCTCGAAGGGCTCGACGTCAACCCGGCCGCCGCCGCCGCCAAGGTGATCATGAACGCGCGCACCGGCTCGGTGGTGATGAACCAGTCCGTCACGCTGGAGAACTGCGCGATTTCGCACGGCAACCTGTCGGTGACGATCACCCCCGACACCCAGGTCAGCCAGCCGGCGCCGCGCTCGGGCGGCAAGACGGTGGTCGCGCAAAGCGCCCAGATCGAAGTCAAGAAGGACCCGGGCAAGGTGCTGATGGTCAAGGGCGGCGCCTCGCTGGCCGAGGTGGTCAAGGCGATGAACGCGATCGGCGCCTCGCCGCAAGACTTGCTGTCGATCCTGCAAGCGCTCAAGGCGGCCGGTTCCCTGCGCGCCGACCTGGAAATCATTTAGGTCCGCCATGATCGCGCCAACCAACAACCTCGATTCCCGCCTGGCCTTCGACGCCAAGGGCCTGGGCGAACTGAAGCAGTCAGCCAAGGCCGGCTCGCCCGAAGCGCTGAAAACCGCGTCGACCCAGTTCGAGGCGATGTTCATCAACATGATGATGAAGAGCATGCGCGACGCCACCCCGCAGGACGGCATGCTCGACAACCAGCAGACCAAGATGTTCACCTCGATGCTGGACCAGCAGATGAGCCAGAACCTGGCCAAGCGCGGGGTCGGCCTGGCCGACGTGCTGGTGCGCCAGCTGTCGTCGCAAAACGCCGGCGCGCAGGCGCTCGCGCTCGGCGCGGATGCAACGGGCGGCGCGGGCGGAGCGGCCGGTGCGACCTCGCCGTTCGAATCGGAGACCATGTTCAAGGTGCAGGCCAGCGCGGCGCGCGCGGCCGCCAAGGCCGGCGCCGGGGTGGAAGACACCGCGGCCATCGAGCCGGGCGGGGTGCGCGCCAAGAGCCAGTCGCCGCACGTGCGCGCGTTCCAGGAAAAGCTCGGCGCCCACGCCGACGAGGCCGCGCAAGCGACCGGCATTCCCGCCAAGTTCATTCTCGGCCAGGCCGCGCTCGAATCGGGCTGGGGCAAACGCGAGATCAAGAATGCCGACGGCAGCGCCAGCCACAACCTGTTCGGCATCAAGGCCGGCCCGGGCTGGAAGGGCAAGGTGGCCACCGCAATCACCACCGAGTACGTCAACGGCAAGCCGCAAACCCGGGTCGAGAAATTCCGCGCCTACGATTCGTACGCCGAAGGCTTCAAGGATTACGCCAATCTGATCGCCGCCAATCCGCGTTATCAGAACGTCATGGCCAGCGCCGGCGACGCCAGCAAATTCGCCCACGGCCTGCAGAAAGCCGGCTACGCGACAGATCCGCTGTATGGGGCTAAACTGAGCCACATCATCAAGCATTCGCTGGTCGGTTAAGCGTGCTTGCAATTGTGGCAATTCAAGTTTGGCCGGGTTCTGCCGTCAACGACAGTAACGAATAGAAAGAATCCATCATGGCAGGTAATCTCCTCAATGTCGGCAAGTCGGGCCTGTTCGCCGCCCAGGTGGGCCTGTCGACGACCGGCCACAATATCTCCAACGCCAACGTGGCCGGCTACAGCCGCCAGCTGGTGGTGCAGGAGTCGGCCACCGCCCAGGATGTCGGCTACGGTTTCGTCGGCTCCGGCACCCAGATCGCCGACATCAAGCGTTACTCCGACGACTTCCTCAACGCCCAGGTGCGCACCGCCCAATCGGCGACCAGTTCGCTGCAAGCCTATTCGGCGCAGATCAACCAGGTCGACAACCTGCTGGCCGACACAACCTCCGGCCTGTCGCCGGCCCTGCAGGATTTCTTCAAGGGGGTGCAGGACCTGGCCTCCAACCCCGCCTCGGTCGCCTCGCGCCAGGCCATGCTGTCGACCGCCGATTCGCTGGCCGCGCGCTTCCAGGGCGTCAACGCCCGGCTCGAGGAAATCCGCCAGGGCGTCAACACCCAGATCGAAGCGAATGTCACGGCGATCAATTCCTACGCCGGCCAGATCGCCGACCTGAACGAGAAAATCGCCGGCTTCGCCAACACCGGCAGCCAGCCGAACGACCTGCTCGACCAGCGCGACCAGCTGGTCGCCGAGTTGAACAAGCAAGTCAAGGCGACCGTCGTCAGGGGCGACAACAATAGTCTGACGGTGTCGATCGGCACCGGCCAGCCGCTGGTGGTGGGCAAGAAGTCGTTCGAACTGGCGGTGACCCATTCGCCGACCGACCAGACCCGGCTCGAAGTCGGCTACGTCACCCCGGGCAAGGTCACGGTGCTGGCCGAAAGCTCGCTGACGGGCGGCGAACTGGGCGGCTTGTTCGAGTTCCGCTCGCAGTCGCTCGACCGCGCGCAAAGTTCGCTGGGCCGGGTCGCCATCGGCCTGGCCGCCACCGTCAACGCCCAGCATCGCCTGGGGCAGGACGACGCCGACAACATGGGCGGCGATTTCTTCACTCAGGCCGCGCCCGTGGTTGGCCGCAACGAGGCCAACAACGCCACCAGCACCACGGTGGTGGACGCGGCCATCACCGACCCGACCAAACTGACCCAGAGCGACTACAAGCTCAGCTATGACGGCAGCAACTTCACCGTCACACGCCTGGCCGACAACGTCAAGACCACCATTTCGCCGTATCCGCAAACGGTGCCGCAAACCATCGACGGCGTCGCCTACAGCATTTCCGGCAACGCGGCCAAGAACGACAGTTTCGTGATCCGCCCGACCATCAATGGCGCGGCCCAGTTCCAGGTGGCGATCAACGACCGCAGCAAGATCGCCGCGGCGGCGCCGATCAGCACCGGCGCGCCGATCAGCAACACCGGCAGCGGCAAGATCAGCGAGGGCAGCGTGGACGCCGCCTACCTGACGCCCGGCAACGCGTTGAGCGCGCCGGTCACGCTGACCTTTTCGGCCGGCGCGCTGTCGGGCTTCCCGGCCAGCAAGGCGGTGACGGTGACCAGCAACGGCGTGCCGACCACCTATCCGGCCGGCACCGCCAGCATTCCTTACGTGGCTGGCGCCAGCTACAGTTTCGGCGGCGTCAACCTGACCATGAGTGGCCAGCCGGCCGCCAACGACACCTTCACGGTGGGGCCGAACACCAGCGGGGTGGGCGACAACCGCAATATGCGCGCCCTCGGCGCCCTGCAGTCGGCCAACATCCTCGACGGCGGCACCGCCACGTTCCAGTCGGCGTACGCCGAGCTGGTCAGTTTTGTCGGCAACAAGTCGCGCGAAGCCGACGTCAACGGCAAGGCCAGCGCCGCGCTGCTGGCCCAGGCGACCCAGTCGCAACAAAACGTCTCGGGCGTCAACCTCGACGAGGAAGCGACCAATCTGCTGCGCTACCAGCAAGCCTACCAGGCGGCCGGCAAGGTCATGCAGATGGCCAGCACCCTGTTCGACACCCTGCTCTCGCTGGGCCGCTAACTTTAGACACGCGTCAGGAACCGTCATGCGCATCGCCACGAGCACTATCTTCGAAACCGGCACCAACCAGATGGGCACGCTGCAGAGCAATATCGCGCGTACCCAGATGCAGCTGTCGACCAACCGCCGCATGCTGACCGCCGCCGACGACCCGATCGCCTCGGCGCGCGCGCTGGAAGTGACGCAGTCGCAATCGATGAACACCCAGTTCGCCACCAACCGCCAGAACGCCAAGAGCTCGCTGTCGCAGGTCGGACTGGCGCTGCAGGGCACCACCGGCCTGCTGCAGGACATCCAGGAACTGACCATCAACGCCGGCAACGCCGCGCTCGGCCAGTCCGACCGCGAATCGCTGGCGATCGCGCTGACGGGCCGGCTCGACGACCTGATGGGCCTGGCCAACAGCGCCGACGGCGCCGGTGGCTACCTGTTCTCCGGCTACAAATCGACCACCGTGCCGTTCACCCAGACCCCCACCGGCGCCCAGTACAATGGCGACCAGGGCCAGCGCCAGCTGCAGGTCGGCTCCTCGCGCCAGCTGGCGGTGAGCGATTCGGGCGCCTCCATTTTTGAAAACAACATCACCGGCAACGGCACCTTCGAGACCAAGCCGAGCACGTCCAACACCGGCGCCGGCATCGTCTCGGTCGGCGCGGTGTCGAACGCGACGGCATTGACCGGCCACAGCTATTCGCTGGCCTTCAGCGTCGCCGGCACGCCGGCGGTCACCACCTACGCCGTGACCGACACCACCACCAACACGGCGGTCGGCACGCCGCAGCCATATGAAAGCGGCAAGCAGATCAGCGTCGACGGCATGTCCTTCGACATCAAGGGCGATCCGGCCAACGGCGACACCTTCAGCGTCGCGCCCAGCCAGAAGCAATCGATCTTCACCACCATCACCAATCTGATCGCCACCCTGCGCGCGCCGGGCACCGGCGCCGCCGGCCAGGCCCGGCTGACCAACGGCTTGAACGCGGCCAACGCCAACCTGTCGTCCTCGCTCGACAATGTGCTCAGCGTGCAAGCCTCGGTCGGCTCGCGCATGAAGGAACTCGATTACCTCGACAGCGCGGGCGACGATTTGAACCTGCAATACGCCTCGACCCTGTCGAACCTGCAAGACCTGGACATGGTGGCGGCGCTGTCGCTGTTTTCGCAGCAGCAGCTGACGCTCGAAGCGTCGCAGAAGTCGTTCAAGACGCTGTCGGGGCTGTCGCTGTTTAACTTCATCAGCTAATTTGCGGCGATCCAGCGAAAAAAACCGCCTTGGTCGACAAGGCGGTTTTTTTTCGTCGGTGCGCTGGAATGGAGAGGTGATGCCGACGCCGCGGGCGGAAGCCCAAGGCGCGCATCAAGACGCGGGAACGCGGTCCTTCGCGCGAGCAGGCTCATGCGAGCGGGTAAAAGGCGGGGAGGGAAGATGGAACGGACGCGTGGCGCGCCGCCCCAGCCCGACTCAGCGGTAAAACGCCTCGACCTTGCCTTTCAGCTTGATCAGCATCGGCTTGCCCTTGCGGTCGAGCGTCTTGCCGGCGGCGACCTTGATCCAGCCTTCGCTGATGCAATATTCCTCGACATCGAGGCGGTCCTTGTCGTTGAAACGGATGCCGACATCGTTTTTGAAGACGGCGGCGACGTGGTGCGGGCTGCGCGGGTCGATCGACAGGCGGTCGGGCAGCGGCGGCTGGGCTGGGGCGGTGGTATCGTTCATGGGCAGCGATTATCCACTAGAACCACGTGCACGACAACGCCCTTTGATGTTGTCATCGGAACACGCCACTGGCTCGCGGCGCCTGCCGCCCGGCGTTCCCGCTGCCTGCTTCCCGCTCCCACAAAACAACAATCCCGCCGTCGTTGCCGAGGGCGGGATTGTCGGGAAGGGGACGCGCGGGCGCTTAACGCGTCGACACGCTCACGCTGGCGTTGCCGCTGTTGCCGGCCGCATCAGTGCTGATCGCCTGCAGGGTGTGGTTGCCGGTCGCCGACTTGCGCGTGTTCCAGTTGTACGACAGCGTGCCGCCGCTGCCCCGGGCCACCAGCTTGCCGTCAAGGTAAAGCGACTGGCTGATACCGGCCGCGCCCGCGTTGTCGCTGGCGCTGACATTGACCGACACATTGCCTGCGACCGCGCCAGCCACCGGGTTGTTGAACCTGACCACCGGTGCGCTGGTGTCGGCGACCGGCGGCGCGACGGCGTTGGCGACGTTGACCGCCACCGCGCTCGACTGGCCGCGATTGCCGGCCGCGTCGAAGGCCACCGCCACCAGGCTGTTCATGCCGTTGGCCACGCCGGCCGAATCCCAGCTGAAGCTGGCGGCCGCCGAGGCGCTCGAGGCCACCGTGGTGCCGTTGACCTGCAGATCGACCCGCGCCACGCCGACATTGTCGCTGGCGCTGGCGTTCACGGCCACCACGCCGGACACCGTGCTGCTGCCCAGCGGAGCGTCGATGCGCACGGCCGGCGCCGTGGTGTCGGCCGTTTGCACGGTGTTGGCGGCGCCCAGCACGGCGGCGGCCGCGTCGAC
>JBDSTZ010000237.1:0-3053 GCA_039927975.1 Massilia sp.
CGCGCAGGCGCCTGCGGCAGCGTCCGCCGGCGCCCGCGCCGAGTTTGCCAGCGATGCCGAGCGCTTTCGCGCGCTGTACGATTTCTATAACCAGACCATCAAGAGCGCGATCGGCTTGCGCGGCTTCACGCTGCAGCTGAAAGTCGAAAAGGCCGGCGACCTGGCGGCGATGCGCGCGCTGCGCCTGCCTTATCTGCAAGCGGTCTACAAGTCGAAGGGCAGCGAAATGGTGCGCAGCCTGCGCGACCGGCTCGACCATCTGCTGGGCGGCAAGCCGGCCGTCGACGACTTCATCCTGCCCGAAGGTTGAAGCGCGCTGCCGACCGCGCCAGGCGCTAGCGCAACGGCGCCAGCGATGCCTTGAAGGTCGGCGCGTCCTGGTAACCGATCACGCGGGCGTCGGCGATCTCGCGTCCCTGGCGGTCGAACAGGATGATGCCGGGCGGGCCGAACAAGCCGAAGCGCTTGAGCATCGCGCGGTCGTCGGCGTCGTTGGCAGTCACATCCACCTGCAGGCGCACGGTGTCGGCCAGCAGCGCCTGCACGCCGGGGTCGACGAAGGTCAGCTTTTCCATTTCCTTGCATGAGACACACCAGTCGGCGTAAAAGTCGAGCAGCGCCGGCTTGCCGCCGGCCTTGGCAAGGGCAGCATCGAGCTGGGCGGTGGTCTTGATGCGGGTGAAGGCCAAGTGGCTGCGCGCTCCGCTCAAGTGGGCCAGCGGCGCCAGCGCGTCGCGTCCACCGGTGGCAAGCCCTACCGCTTGCACCAGCCCCAGCAGCACGAACAGCACACCGGCCAGCTTGCCGGACCAGAGGCCGCCGCGCGTCAACATATACACGCCGTAAGCGAGCAGCAGCACGCACCAGCCGGCCATGGCCGCCGCCGGCGGCAGCACCGGCGACACCAGCCACAGCGCCACCGCAAGCAGCAGCACGCCGAAGAAACGTTTCACCGCATCCATCCAGGCGCCGGCACGCGGCAGCAGGCTGCCGGCCGACACACCGACCGCCAGCAAGGGAATGCTCATGCCGATCGCCATGGCGAACAGGGCGGCGCCGCCTATCATCACGTCGCGGGTCTGGCTGATGTAGACGAGCGCGCCGGCCAGCGGCGCGGCCACGCACGGCCCGACGATCAGGGCCGACAGCGCGCCCATGGCGAACACGCCGGCCAGCTTGCCCGAGCGCTGGCGGCCCGAGGCGCCGGCCAGGCGGGTTTGCCAGGCGGCCGGCAATTGCAAGGTGTAGACACCGAACATCGACAGCGCCATCACCACCATCAAGAGGCCCATGGCGCCGAGCACCCAGGCGTTTTGCAGCGCCGCCGCCAAGCCCTCGCCGATCAGGCCGGCGGCGACGCCGAGCGCGGTATAGACCAGCGCCATGCCGAGCGAATAGGCGATCGACAGCAGCAGCGCGCGGGCGCGATGCGCCCCGGCGCCTTCGCCGACAATGATGGACGACAGGATCGGCACCATCGGCAAGACACAAGGAGTGAAGGCCAGGCCGAGACCGAGCACCAGGAAGGCCGGCATGATCAGCAGCAGGCGGCCGCCGCCGAGCAGCGTGGCCAGCGTGCCCGGGCTGGACGGGGCGCTGGGGGTAGCAGCAGCCGGAGCGGCCGAGACCAGCGTCGGCCTGCCGCTGCCGGCCACCGCACTCAGGCTGGCGCGCGCATCCTGCGGCGCGTAGCACAGGCCGGCATCGGCGCAGCCTTGCGAAGTCGCGTTCAGGGTAAAAGCGCCGCCGGCCTGGGCCAGCGGAATATGAATCGTCACCGCGTGGCGATAGGTTTCCACGTCCTTCTTGAAGGTCTCGTCGAACTTGACCTTCCCCGGCGGGAAGACCGGCGTGCCGAGCGTGGCGCCGGCGGCTGCGAAGGCAAAGCGCTCGCGGTACATATAGTAGCCGTCGGCGATCTGGTAGTGCACTTCGATGGTGCCGGGGTCGCTCATGCGCGCGGTCATCGCGAACGCGGCGGAGGGATCGAGGAAGGTCGTGGCGGCGCGCGCCGTGCCGGCCTGCAACAGGCCGCACAGCATGGCCGACAGCAGCAATTGCAAGACCAGCAGCCAGCGTGGCAGGGACAGGGAAAGCGGTCGCATGAATGGGGACACGGCGGACAGGTTAAGGGCAACCCGGCAATGGTACACCGGCGCAAGTCATCGCGCCGGGCATCGTGCCAAACCCGGTCAAAATGTCCATCGGGAAGTCCGGCCGTAAAAGCAAAAAAGCCAGGCTAGGCCTGGCTTCTCTGTTACGACGGCAACCGTGATTACTCGGCGGTTGGAGCGGCGTCGACGTCGCCGACTTCAGGACGGTCCATCAGTTCGACATACGCCATCGGCGCATTGTCACCGACGCGGAAACCCATTTTCAGGATGCGCAGGTAGCCGCCGTTACGGTTGGCGTAGCGCGGGCCCAGCTCGGCGAACAGCTTCAACACCATTTCGCGGTCGCGCAGGCGCGAGAATGCCAGGCGCTTGTTGGCCAGGGTGTCGGTCTTGCCGAGGGTCAGGATCGGCTCGATAACGCGGCGCAGTTCCTTAGCTTTAGGCACGGTGGTTTTGATGGCTTCATGACGCAGCAGGGAAACGGTCATGTTGCGCAGCATAGCCAGGCGGTGGGACGAAGTACGATTCAGCTTGCGAAGGCCGTGACGGTGACGCATGGTAATTCCTTTCGGTTGGTTTTATTCCAGTTCTTCGATCGGCGCTGTCGTTGACCGCGCCGCGGACCGGTCTATTGGGTTTAATGGTGCTTCTATTAATGCTTTTCTCTCCAAAAAGGATCTGGCTCCGCCAGTCCTTTTTGGCTAGACCCACCCGAAAGTAGGTGTGTACTTTCGGGTGATTGCTCTTATTTTTCCAAACCAGCCGGCGGCCAGTTTTCGAGCTTCATGCCCAAGGTCAAGCCGCGCGAGGCGAGCACTTCCTTGATTTCGTTCAGGGACTTGCGGCCCAGGTTCGGCGTCTTGAGCAGTTCGTTTTCCGAACGCTGGATCAGGTCGCCGATGTAGTAGATGTTTTCCGCTTTCAGGCAGTTGGCCGAAC
>JBDSTZ010000238.1:0-5368 GCA_039927975.1 Massilia sp.
GCATGAAGCACCTGTTTTCCTCCCTCGTCGTCGGCAGCGCCGCAGCCATCGCCATGTCGTCGGCCCAGGCCGCCGAAGTGACCGGCGCCGGCAGCTCGTTCATGGCGCCGATCGCCACCAAGTGGGCCGAGTCGTACAAGGCGGCCACTGGGAACAGTGTCAACTACAGCTCGGTCGGGTCCGGCGCCGGCATCAAGCAGATCAAGGCCAAGACTGTCAACTTCGGCGCCTCCGACATGCCGCTCAAGGCCGAAGAACTGGCCGCTGATGGCTTGTTCCAGTTCCCGGCCATCATCGGCGGCGTGGTCCCGGTGGTGAATATCGAAGGTGTCGCCCCGGGCCAGCTGAAACTGACCGGCGCCGTCATCGCCGATATCTACACCGGCAAGATCACCAAGTGGAACGCGGCCGAGATCGCCGCCCTGAACCCGGGCGTCAAGCTGCCGGCCGAGGACATCACCGTCATCTACCGCGCCGACGGCTCGGGCACCACCTTCCTGTTCACCGACTTCCTGTCGAAGACCAGCGCCGACTTCAAGACCAAGATCGGTTCCGGCACCGCCGTCAAGTGGATCGCCGGGCAGGGCGGCAAGGGTAATGAAGGCGTCGCCGCCTACGTCCAGCGCCTGAAGGGTTCGATCGGTTACGTCGAGTGGGCCTACGCCAAGAAGAACAAGATGGCGCACACCCAGCTCAAGAACAAGGATGGCGTGTTCCTCCAGCCGGACGACGACAACTTCCGCGCCGCCGCCGCCAATGCCGAGTGGGCCAAGACCCCGGGCTTCGGCGTGGTCCTGACCGACCAGGCGGGCAAGGCCAGCTGGCCGATCACCGGCACCACCTTCGTGCTGCTGCACAAGTCGCAGGACGACGCCGCGAAGGGCAAGGAAGTGCTCAAGTTCTTCGACTGGGCGTATAAAAACGGCGGCCAGCAAGCCACCGACCTCGACTACGTGCCGCTGCCGGCCGCGGTCATCAAGCAGATCGAGGACGCCTGGAAAGCCAACCTGAAAGATGCTTCCGGCAAGGCCATTTGGTAATTAACGGCAAGTTGCAGCGCCGGCCGGGATGGCTGTTTAGTGATCCCGGCCGCTAACAACAGATCGAACCACTCCCATGAGCGCACATCCCCCCGTCACCATGACTGACCTGCGCGAGGCCACGCTGCCCGAGGTGGCGGCGCAAGCGGCCATGCACTCGGTCATGCGCAAGCAGCGCATCCAGGATTTCATTTTCCATAAAGTGACGCTGAGCTTCGCCGCCTCGGTGCTGCTGGTGCTGATCGGCATCATCGTCTCGCTGATGATCGGCGCCTGGCCGGCCTTCAAGCAATTCGGCCCGGCCTTCATCACCACCGTCGAGTGGGACCCGGTCAATGACCAGTTCGGCGCCATGATCGCCATTGTCGGCACCCTGGCCACTTCTTTCATCGCCTTGCTGATCGCCTTTCCGGTCAGTTTCGGCATCGCCCTGTTCCTGACCGAAATCTGCCCGGTGTGGCTGCGCCGTCCGCTCGGCACCGCCGTCGAACTGCTGGCCGGCGTGCCGTCGATCATCTACGGCATGTGGGGCCTGTTCATTTTCGCCCCGCTGTTCGCCGACCATGTGCAGCCGCTGCTGAAATCGACGCTCGGCCAGTTGCCCTTCGTCGGCGTGTTGTTCAGCGGTCCGACGATGGGCATCGGCATCCTGTGCGCCGGCCTGATCCTGGCCGTGATGATCATCCCCTTCATCGCCTCGGTGATGCGCGATGTGTTCGAAATCGTGCCGGCGGTGCTGAAGGAATCGGCCTACGGCCTCGGCTGCACGCGCTGGGAAGTGGTGCGCAAGATCGTGCTGCCATACACCAAGAGCGGCGTGGTCGGCGGCGTCATGCTGGGCCTGGGCCGCGCGCTGGGCGAGACCATGGCCGTCACCTTCGTCATCGGCAACGCCAACCGTCTGTCGCCGTCGCTGTTCGCGGCCGGCAATTCCATTTCCTCCACCCTGGCCAACGAATTCGCCGAGGCCTCGACGCCGCTGCACGTGTCCTCGCTGTACGCCCTGGCACTGATCCTGTTCGTGATCACCTTCCTGGTGCTGTCGAGCGCGAAGTTGATGTTGGCCGGGATGTCCCGCAAGGAAGGTGTCAAATGAGTCTCGCCGGCATGAAGCCAGTCGTGAAATCGGCCATGAATGCGGCCACGAATCCGGCCATAAACCCGGCCATAAACCCGGCCATAAACCCGGCCATGAATCCGGTCTACCGCAAGCGCCTGTGGCGCCACCGCATCGGCATCGCGCTGTCGGTGCTCGCCATGTCCTTTGGCCTGGCGGTGCTGTTGTGGATCCTCTGGACCCTGGTCGCCAAGGGCGCCGCCGCACTCTCGCCAAGCCTGCTGTCGCTCGACACCCCGGGCGCCGGCAGCGAGGGTGGCGGTCTGCGCAACGCCATCGTCGGCAGCTTGATGATCGTCGGCCTGTCGACGTTCATTAGCACCCCGGTCGGCATCCTGGCTGGTGTCTACCTGGCCGAGTACGGCGAGAACAACAAGTTCGGCAAGGTCACCCGCTTCGTGTCCGACATCATGCTGTCGGCGCCGTCGATCGTGATCGGCATGTTCGTCTGGGCGCTGTATGTCAGCCAGGTCAAGCATTACTCGGGCTACGCCGGCAGTATCGCGCTGGCGCTGATCGCCATCCCGGTGGTGGTGCGCACCACCGAAAACATGCTGCGCCTGGTGCCCAACAACCTGCTCGAGGCGGCCTTCGCGCTGGGCGCGCCGCGCTGGAAAGTGGCGACCATGGTGCGCCTGCGCGCCGTGCGCGCCGGCGTGATTACCGGCCTGCTGCTGGCGCTGGCGCGGGTGGCCGGCGAAACGGCGCCGATCCTGTTCACCGTGCTGAACAACCAGTTCTTCACCAAGGACATGAACAGCCCGATCGCCAGCCTGCCGGCGGTGATCAACCAGTTTGCCCTGAGCCCGTACGACCGCTGGCGCGACCTGGCCTGGGCCGCCGCGCTGTTGCTCACCTTAAGCGTGCTGCTGCTTAATATTCTCTCGCGCAGCGTGTTCAGCAAGAAAACCACTTCCCACTGATCCTATGACCATGCCCATGCCCACCCCGATTCCGACTGTCAGCGACCGCAAGAAGACGATCGAGATCAGCCAGCTCAATTTTTTCTACGGCAAGACGCAGAGCCTCACCAACGTCAATCTCGACATCCACGACAAGCAGGTGACGGCCTTCATCGGCCCGTCCGGCTGCGGCAAGTCGACGTTGCTGCGCACGCTCAACCGGATGTACGATCTGTACCCGGGCCAGCGCGCCGAGGGCGCGATCCGCTACCGGGGCCAGAACATTCTCGACCAGGGCGTCGACGTCAACATGCTGCGCGCCAAGGTCGGCATGGTGTTCCAGAAGCCGACGCCGTTTCCCATGTCGATCTATGACAATATCGCCTTCGGCGTGCGCCTGTACGAGGATTTGTCGAAGGGCGAGATGGATGAGCGCGTCGAATGGGCGCTCAAAAAGGCGGCGTTGTGGGGCGAGGTGAAGGACAAGCTGGGCAAGAGCGGACTGTCGTTGTCGGGCGGCCAGCAGCAGCGCCTGTGCATCGCGCGCGGCGTGGCGGTCAAACCGGAAGTGCTGCTGCTCGACGAGCCGACCTCGGCGCTCGACCCCATCTCGACCGCCAAGGTGGAAGAGCTGATCAGCGAACTCAAGCAGGATTACACCATCGCCATCGTGACCCACAATATGCAGCAGGCGGCGCGCTGTTCCGACTACACGGCGTATATGTACCTGGGCGAACTGGTCGAATTCGGCGAGACCGATCAAATCTTCATGAACCCGGCGCGCAAGGAAACCCAGGATTACATTACCGGCCGCTTCGGCTAAGCCACGGCCCACACAGACACGGAGAGCAGCATGATAGGCGAGCATTCATCGAAACAGTACGACCACGAACTGGAGACCATCCGCTCCAAGGTGCTGCTGATGGGCGGCATCGTGGAGACCCAGTTCCTCGACGCCATGACCTGTTTCAGGATCGGCAACCTGGAGCGCGCCGACCGCGTGATCGCCGAGGACGACACCGTCAACCAGCTGGAAGTGTCGCTCGACGACGCCTGCAGCCACCTGATCGTGCGGCGCCAGCCGACCGCCAACGACCTGCGCACGGTGATGGCGACGATCAAGGTGATCACCGACCTCGAACGCATCGGCGACGAGGCGGCCAAGATCGCCCGCACCTCGAAGAACCTGCACGGGCGCGGCGCGGTGGGCGTGAACCACTATGAAATGGTGCGCACGATCGCCACCTCGACGTCGGACATGCTGCATGACGCGCTCGACGCCTTCGCCCGGCTCGACGGCAAGCAAGCCTTGCAGCTGATCGCCCAGGACGCCGTGATCGACCATGAATTCCGCTCGATCATGCGCAATCTGATCACCTTCATGATGGAAGATCCGCGTACCATCTCGTCGGCGCTGGACACGCTATGGGTGGCCAAGGCCATCGAGCGGATTGGCGACCACGCGAAAAATATCGCGGAGTATGTTATTTATGTGGTCGAGGGCAAGGATATTCGCCACAGCAAGCCGGCAGCCGCCCCGGATCAGAGCGCGGCATAGGGACACGATGGCAGCCGAGAAAATTACCGTATTAATCGTTGAAGATGAACCCGCGATCGTCGAGCTGGTGAGCTTTTCGCTGCGCGAGGCGCAGTGGAATGTGCATTCAGTGGCGAGCGCGGCCGAGGCTTGGGACTTCATTAGCGGGAAGATTCCGCACTTGGTCCTGCTCGACTGGATGCTGCCCGACCAGACCGGCCTGCGGCTGCTGTCGCGCCTGCGCGCCGACCGCCACTTCCGCAACATTCCGGTCATCATGCTCACCGCCAAGAGCATGGAGGAAGACAAGCTGGCAGGCCTCGACAGCGGCGCCGACGACTACATCACCAAGCCGTTTTCGCCGCGCGAGCTGCTGGCCAGGTCGCGCGCGCTGCTGCGCCGCAAGAGTCCGGAACTGGCCGAGACCGCGCTCAGCGCCGGCCCCGTCACGCTCGACCCGGTCAGCTGCACGGTGGCGATCGATTCGCAGCCGATCGAGATCGGCCACGCCGAATTCAAGCTCCTGAAATTTTTCCTGGCCCATCCCGAACGGGTGTTTTCGCGCAGCCAGCTGCTCGACAAGGTGTGGGGCGACCACGCCGTGATCGAGGAACGCACTGTCGACGTCCACGTGCTGCGGCTGCGCAAGGCGCTCAAGCAGTCGGAACGGCTGATCAAGACCGTGCGCAGCGTTGGGTATATGCTGTCGGAAAAATAATACTGGCGAGTTATGAATCCTAAATTGCTGTTCTGGATACCGGCGCTGTTGCGC
>JBDSTZ010000239.1:0-3620 GCA_039927975.1 Massilia sp.
GCTGGCGCGCTCGCATTACCTGCACGCGGCCAGGGGCGATCTGCTGCGCCGCCTCGGCCGCCGCGAGGAAGCGGCCGGCGCCTACGGCCAGGCGCTGGCGCTGGTCAGCAACGAGGTCGAGCGCGCCTTCCTGGCGCAGCAGCGCGAGGCGCTGCTGCCGGACGCCTGAGACGAGCCGCGCGGCTGGCCATCAGGCGTTCAGGCGTTCAGGCGCCCATCCCCCCCTTTAAGCGACCACCTTGATCTCGCCCACTTGCGCGCTCAGGTAGCCGACGGCGGCGCCGAAGCGGTCCTTGAAGTTGGCCCGCACCAGCGGATCGAGCACGCCCTGCACCTTGGCGTGCAGCGCGCTCCAGTCGCCGGCGTGCTGGAAATTGCTGGTGATGTAGGTCCAGCCATTCAAGTCGTCGGCCACGCTCAAGCCGGTCGCCTCGGCGCCGGCCGGCATGCTGGCCAGGCGCGTGAGCACCTTGGTGTCGACCTGGTAGGCCCACAGCATGTTGTTGACGTGCATGCTGCTGTCCTCGCCGATGAACAGGGTGCGCAGCTTCTCCGAAAACTTCAGGTTGTCCGGGTTGGCGATCTTCTCGGGATTGGCGGTGTTGCCGATGGCGTCGGCCACGGCCAGGTCCTCGCCGGCCAGCAGGGTGCGCGTTTGCACCGGCAGCCATGCGCTGTCGATGGCGGCGCCGGCGCTATCCTTCTGGCCGCCGGTCAGGGTGTGGGCCAGCACGGCGCCGGCGACGAGCGCCTTGTCGACCGTGATGTTGGTCTCGGCGCGCCAGGCGGCGTTGTTGCGCACCATCGAGCCCTGGACGTTCTGCAGCGCCGAGTAGGCGACTTTGTCCTTGATGTTGACGGTGGTGCCTTCGAGCTTGGTGAAGCCCATGCTGGCGCCCACCAGGTTGGCGTAGCGGTGGGTTTCGAGGAAGGCGGCGGCCTTTTCCATGCCCGGCTTGAGCTTGATCCAGTTGGCCTTGCCGTCGACGATCACCCGGGTGTAGCCGGGATCGAGCGGATCGGCCAGCAGCGCGGTCATGATGTCGGCCGGCTTGACGGTGTTGGCCAGCGCCTCGATCTCGGCGCTGGTGGCCGAGCCGAGCCGGATCCAGGTCAGCGGCGCGCCGGCGGCGGCCGGGTCGAGCGAAAAGCCGGCGCCCAGTTTGGCGACGTACAGGGTGCCCGAGGACAGGTCCTTCTCGCGGTCGGCGACGAAGACGAACAGGCCGCCGTTGGTGTAGTCGTCGCCCATCAACACGGTGCGGTTGTCGGGCATGACCTGCACCAGTTCGTGCGAGATGCGGCCGAGGCAGTAGTGCTTGCGGATGGTGCCGGTGCCGTCCGGATTGACGGTCACCTCGGGCAGGTGGCCGTAGTGGTAGGGATTGGCGGTGGTCTCGCTGCCGAACAGGTTCTTGCTGAACGCCTTGAGCTGGGGGTTGGTGGCGGCAAACGCGTCCGGCTCGTACTCCTCGCTCGACAGGTGGGTGTTCCAGGGCGACAGGCTGGCGCCGCAGGTAATCCACAAGCCGTGCGCTTGGGCGGTGTCGACATTGTGGTACTTCACCAGCGACAGCTTGCCGGTGGCCTGGTCCTGGTCGAGCGTGAGGATGGCGATCGGCGAGGGCAGCAGGCCGTAGGCGCTGACGTTGGCCTGGTCGCGGGTGGTGTACTCGAATTGCACGACGGCGAACACGGCCTTGCCCTTGATGCCGGGTACGCTGGCGTTCGGCAGGGACAACAGCGAGGTGCCGTCGGGCGAATCGGAATAAAACTGGCGCTCGCTGCCGGCGACCGAGCGGTCGATGATGGGCGCGCCGTTGATGTCGACATAACCGCCGGCCAGGATCGTGCCGCCCTTGCCGTCGGCGACCTTGTCGCCGGTGATGAAGAAGCTCTGGTAGCCAAGCTGGTAGCTTTGCACGCTGCTGTCGGAATAGCGCACGTTGAAGCTGGAGGCGACGCTGACGCTGGCCATCGCGGCCGGATTGGCCAGGGTCGGCAGCGCGCTGGCGGAAAAACTGCTCGACAGATAGACCGGGGTGGCATCGGTCGGCCCGCCGCAGGCCGCCAGCAACGGCGACAAGGCGAACGAGGTGCCGAGCGGCAGCAGCGGCGCGCCGGCGAGCAGGGTGAGGGCCTTGCGGCGGGATAGGTTGGGCGCTTTGCTCATCGATGTTCTTCCAGAAGTGGTTGGGTGCCGCGCCATTCTAGGAAGCGAATATGACCGCATGATGAAGCGCTGGCGGCGACAGGCGGCGTCAAGCGGCGTCAAGCGGCGTCAAGCGGGCAGCGTGCCGGCGCCAATGGTGGCATGATGGGGGCTCGTCCATGCGAGGAGCGCACATGCCTACCGAACAGATAGGCGACTACGAGATCGAATACAGCGGCGTGCGGATGACCGACGTCGAGGGCTGGGCCGCCTGGCTCACGGTGTACGGCCCGGCCACCAATCCGATGCACCGCAACGACATCGTGCCGCACCAGCGGGTGGCGGTCGAACACGTGTTCGCGACCGAAGCGGAAGCCGAGGCCGAGGCGCACCGGGTCGGACATGGCATGCTCGGCCACGGGGCGGGGTAAGACACGCAGCGCGCGCGGCGCGCCTCAGCGGCGTTCCAGCAGGGACTTCAATTCCCGATCCAGGCTGATGAAGTCGAGCGGCTTGGTAAAGTGGGCGTCAAAGCCGGCCTCGCGGGCCGCCTGCTTGTCGGTGTCCTGGCCCCAGCCGGTGGCGGCGACCAGCACGATGCCGGCGCCCCACGGCGTGCCCCTGATCCTGCGCGCCAGCTCATAGCCGTTCAGGTCGGGCAAGCCGATGTCGAGCACGGCGGCGCGCGGCGGCGCTTGCGCCATCGCCGCCAAGGCTTCATGCGCGCTGTGGCAGACGCTGACCCGGTAGCCGAGCATGTCGAGGGCCGCCGCCAGCGTCTCGGCGGCGTCGTGATTGTCGTCGACGAGGACAACATGGGCGCGTTCGCCCGGCGTCGCCCGCGCCGGCGCGCGCGCGGTCGCCGCGACGGGCGCCAGCGGCGCGGCGAGCGGCATGCGCACGGTGAACCGGCTGCCTTTGCCGGGACCGTCGCTGTGCGCCGCCACCTGGCCGCCGTGCAGCTCGACCAGGCCTTTCACCAGCGACAGCCCGATTCCCAGTCCGCCCTGGGCGCGTTCCATCGCCGGCGTCAGCTGCGAGAACATGTCGAAAATGCGGCCGAGCTGGTCGGGCGCGATGCCGATGCCATCGTCGCTCACCTCGATGACGGCGACATCCGGTCCGCCCTGCCCGCCCTCCTCGCGCGTGGCGGTCAGCGCAAGATGGGCGCCGGCCGGACTGTATTTGCTGGCGTTGTTCAACAGGTTGGCGACGATCTGGGTCACCCGCGCGTGGTCGAGCCTGCCCCACATGGGCGCCTCCGGCAAGCTCACGCGCAAGCTCTGGCCGGCGGCCTGGATCGCCGGCGCCGCCTCCTCGGCGACGAATCTGAGCGCCTGGACCAGCTCGACCGCGTCGAGCCGCAAGTCGAGCTTGCCCTGGCTGATCCTGGCGACATTCATCAGGTCGTCGACCAGGCGCGTCATTTGCACCGCCTGGCGCGACAGGATGGCCAGCTCGCGCTCGG
>JBDSTZ010000240.1:0-7601 GCA_039927975.1 Massilia sp.
CGGCAGCTGGAACTTCGTGCGCGAGTACCGCGGCTACGACCACTTCGACGTGCTGGGCTGGCCGGGCCAGCTGCGCTCGCCGTATCCGATCTACGACCAGATCGCCGAGATCGTGTATGCGCTGTGAGGGGCGGCGGCGCGCAAGATGGGCGGTCGCCGGCGCGTTGCGGGGCGCCCGATGGATGGTCGGCGGGGCGGCGCCTCGCCGTTCAGGCCGGGCCGAGCAAATCGTGCGCGTTCAGGATTGCGAACGCAATGTCGGGATGGCGGTCGAGGCAGCGCCGGATCGCCGCCGGCACCGCTTGGCGCGTCTTGCGGCACAGGCCCGGCCGCGCCGCCAGCTCGATCACGAAGCCGCGCACGGTGCGCACCTCGTTGGCGCCGGGCGAAATGGTGAGCGCGATGCCGAGCAGCGCGTGCATGCGCGCTTCGAGCTTTTGCAGCTCTTCGTAAGTGGAAATGGCGTCGATGCGCGCCACCAGCCGCTTTTCCTCCTCGCGGGTGAGCTGGAGGATGCGGCAGTCGGCGGCCGGATCGGCCAGCAGCAGCTCGCGCTCGCACACGCAGGCGCCGGGCGGGCACTCGGTACGAATCGCGGTATGAATCGGAATGGCGGACTGCAGCATGAACGGTGAACCCGGGATGCGAGGGAAAAAATTCTACCACCTTGCCGTCGGTGCGCCATGTTTTCAGCGCGCCGGGCTTGATCCGGCCGGGGCCGCCGCCGCGACACAGGGAGCACGCCGATGACTTCGCAGCTGACCAACGAATTGCGCTTCGGCACCCGGGCCATCCTGCGCGACCATGTGTTCGGCCACGGCCTGCTGCGCGGCTTGCGGGAGCAGGAACGCTGCAGCGCCGAGCAACTGGCGCTGCGCCGCTCGGCCCTGCTGCACCGCACTCTGCACAGCGCGCTGGCGGGGCTGCCGTTCTATGCCGGCCAGGCGCGCGACTTTTCCCCCGCCGAGGCGGTCGACGCCTTGCGCAGCTTTCCGATCATCGACAAGCGCACCTTGCTGGACCATCGCGCCAGCCTGTATCCCCATGGCGGCGTGCGCAAACCCTGGCACGTGGAGGGCAAGACCAGCGGCACCACCGGCACCCCGCTGAGCGTGTTTCGCAGCTTGCAATCGCTGTTGCTCGAACAAGCCTTCGTCAAGCGCCACTGGGGCTGGGCCGGCTACCTGGACGGCATGCCGCGCGCCAGCCTGCGCGGCGACATGGTGGTCGACATCGCCCGCGCCGCGCCGCCATTCTGGTTCTGGAACCGCTACAACCAGCAATTGCTGATTTCCTCGCGCCATCTGACCGAGGCCCATGCCGACAGTATTATCGACCGCCTGGCCAGCCTGGCGCCGGTGATGTTGCAGGCCTATCCGTCGACCGCCTTCACGCTTGCTGGCCTGTTGCAACGGCGCGGGCGCAAGCTGGCCATTCCCTGCGTGTTCACGGCGTCGGAACCGCTGTACGCGCATCAGCGTGCGTTGATCTTGGAATGGCTCGGGTGCAAGGTTCTGGACATGTACGGGATGGCCGAGCGGGTCGCGTTTGCCACCGAATGCGAACACGGGGGGCTGCACGTGAACAGCGATTACTCCCACCTGGAAATCGTCGACGACGCGGAACGGCCGACCAGCGGTGAAGGCTATCTGGTCGGGACCACTTTTCACAACCACGCCATGCCACTGGTGCGCTACCGGCTCAGCGACCGCAGCAGCTGGAAGCACGGCGCCTGCACCTGCGGCAGACCGTTTCCGATGATTCATCCGGTGAGCGGAAAGTACGAAGACCGCATTACCGGAAGCAACGGCGCGGTGATCAGCGCATCGGTGCTGACCTTCGCCTTCAAGGGGCTGGAGCATATCGGCAAGTCGCAAGTGGCCCAGATCGGCCCCGCGCGCTGGGAGGTACGGGTGGTGCCCTTGCCGGGATTCGGCGCCCAACAGCAGGCCAGGCTGGTGCGCAATATTCATCTGCTGGTCGATCCGGGCGTGCAGGTGACGGTCGCGCTGCGTGATGAGTTGCCCAATACTGCCGCAGGTAAGTTTCGCTGGGTGATCAATGAATCGCAGAGCTGAGCGATTCACGGAAGACCGGTTCGCGGGCCCGGTTGGATTGCATCCCTGACCGACAGGCGCACCAGCGCCCCAGCGCGAAGACGCAGCAATGCGAGCGGGGCCGCTCGGTATGATGCGGCTGTTGCGGCTGTTGCGGCTGTTGCGGCTGCGGCTGCTGCTGTTGCGGCTGCTGTTGCTGCGGCCGGTGCGGTGCCGCCGTTGACGCGGGTGAACCTCCGCTGCCACCTGCGCCTCCATCGCATTCAGTCGTCGCCCGGCCCCTCTCCGGGCATGGTGTCGGCCATCAGGCGCAGATCCTCCGCGCTCAATTTTTCCGGATCCTCCAGTTGTTCAAGCTTCGCCAATTGTTCCGGTTCTGTCTGCTTCTCAGCATCCTTCAAGCCAGACAAGGCGTCGCACGACGGGGCGGCCGATTGCTCGCGCGCGGCCGGCGTGGAAGTCGGAAAGTGAATCGGCTCCCTGGACGGCGCAGGAACCGGTTCGTCGGAAGCCATGGTTGCGGTCGAGGCCGGCGTCACCGACGTGCCGTCCGCAGGTTGCGGCTGCGGAAATTGGACGTGCGCAGGCGCGGCCGGATGATGCTCAGAGGTTGGAAACTGAAATGGAATGGTTTCCACCGCGCGCTGTTGATTAGCTTGTTGCTGGTCGGATTTTTGTTCGCCTGATTTCTGCCCGCCTACCCCTTGTGCGCCTGAATTCTGTGTGCCTGAATGCTGTTCGCCTGATTTCTGTTCGCCTGACATACGCCTGCTCCTGTTGAAAACAATTATGATCGCGACACTGATTAGACCGGCACGCGCGGCGGAAGTTCCCGCTGTGCTGGTCAGCCAGTGCCGTCTTGTCGCGTTATCACTTACCGCAGGAGCCGTATGCCAATTTTATGGAACTATCTGCGCCCGCACGCCAGGTTGGCCCTGCTGGCGTTGCTGCTGGCCGCCGCCAGCCAGATCCTGGCGCTGGTCGACCCGATTATTTTCGGCAAGATCATCGACAACTACGCCATCAAGCGCGCCGGCCAGGACAGCGAAGCGCTGGTGGCCGGCGTGCTGCGGCTGCTGGGGCTGGCGGTGGTGGTCGCGGTGCTGTCGCGCGTGGCGAAGGCCTTGCAGGAATACGTTACGCGCCTGATCGTGCAAAAGCTCGGCACGGCGATCTTCAACGACGGCCTGCGCCACCTGCTGCGCCTGCGCTTTCAGCAGTTTGAGGAGTTGCGCAGCGGCGAAACCCTGTCGCTGCCGCAGAAGGTGCGCGCCGACAGCGAACGCTTCATCAACGCCTTCATCAACACCGTGTTCGCGGTGGTGGTCGGGATCGCCTTCCTGTGCTGGTACGCGCTGACCAAGCACTGGCTGCTGGTGCCGGTGTTCCTGGTCGGCGTGCTGGTGCTGGGCGGTCTGACGGGTCTGCTCAGCCGCGAGATCAAGGGCCAGCAGCGCTCGATCACGCGCGAGACCAATCGCAACTCGGGCTTCATTACCGAGTCGCTGCGCAACATCGAGCTGATCAAGAGCCTGGGACTGACGTTTCCCGAAATCCGCCGCCTGCGGGCCCAGACCGACGCCATCTTCGCGCTGGAAATGGAGAAAGTGAAACGGATCCGCCTGCTATCCTTTCTGCAAGGCAGCACGCTCAGCATGCTCAAGCTGGCGATCCTGTTCGCCCTGCTGTGGTTGATTTTTCGCGACGTGCTCAGCACGGGCGAACTGATCGCGATGCAATTCATTTCGGTGTCGATTTTTGCGCCCTTGCAGGAACTGGGCAACATCATCATCGCCTGGCGCGAAGCGGAAGCGTCGCTGCTGAACTTTGCCGCGCTGATGGAAAAGCCGATCGAACGGCGCCCGGCCGACCCGGTCGAGATCGGGCCGGTGACGCGGGTGCGCTTCGAGCAGGTCAGTTTTCAGCACCAGGGTGCGACCGAGCCAGCCTTGCGCGAGGTGTCGTTCAGCGCGGCGCTGGGCGACACCATCGCCTTCGTCGGGCCATCCGGCTCGGGCAAGTCGACCCTGGTGAAGTTGCTGGTGGGCCTGTACTCGCCGGCCAGCGGCACGGTCTACTACAACGACATCGCCACCGAGGACTTCCGCTACAACATGGTGCGCCGCCAGATCGGCCTGGTGACCCAGGAAACGCATCTGTTCGCCGGCACGCTGCGCGAGAACTTGCTGTTCGTTCAGCCGGACGCCAGCGACAGCCAGATGCGGGCGGCGATGGAACAGGCGGCGTGCGCCTATCTGCTCGACAAATCCCCGGCCGGCCTCGACACGGTGATCGGCGAGATGGGGATGAAGTTGTCGGGCGGCGAGAAGCAGCGCCTGTCGATCGCGCGCGCCCTGCTGCGCCAGCCGCCGCTGCTGATTTTCGACGAGGCCACCTCCGCGCTCGATTCGCTGACCGAGGAAGACATCAGCAACACGGTGCGCGCATTGTCGGCGCGCGCCCAGCGCATGACGATCCTGATCGCGCACCGGCTGTCGACCATCATGCACGCCGACACCATCCACGTGCTTGAAAAAGGCAGCATCGTCGAGAGCGGCAGCCATGCCGACCTGCTCGCATTGAAGGGGCTGTACTACGCGATGTGGCGCCAACAGATCGGCGAGCGGCCGGCGCCGCGGCACGAGCAAGTGGCGACGGACGCATGACCGGCGAGCGCCTCGTCGCGGCCGCAAACGCCGGTCGGTTCCGGTGGAGAGTTGAAACCAAGATTTACCAAACGATCCGAGGATCGTCATGTCGTCGCACCCAGCGCGCCGCCGACCAGTGCGGTGCGCGCCGAACGGACCGCGCCAGTACGGGCGATCAGACGTGCT
Source organism: Massilia sp. (assembly GCA_039927975.1). GTDB lineage: Bacteria > Pseudomonadota > Gammaproteobacteria > Burkholderiales > Burkholderiaceae_D > JBDSTZ01. The sequence continues at coordinate 4,892 of JBDSTZ010000240.1, forward strand.
CATGTGCGTCGCACAGCCGCGTTTCCCGCTAAAATCCCATCCTCGAATTGTTGCTTGATGTCGCACCCCCATGACCCAGGACCTTAGCGCGCTCCCCGCCCTCGATCTTTCCACCTGCGAGCAGGAACCGATTCGCACACCCGGCAGCATCCAGCCCCACGGTTTCCTGCTGTGCCTGACGCCATTGGGCGAGGTGGCGCAGGCCAGCGCCAACCTGGCGGCGCACCTGGGCCTGGCGCCGCAAGAGGTGCTCGGCCCGCCGCTGGCGCAGGTGATCGGCGAGGCCGCAGCGCGTGCGCTCGCACCCGAACTGGCCGACGGAAAGCTGGGTCAGCGCCCCGCCTATCTCGGCACGATCGGCACGCCGAACGGGCGCAGCTTCGACGTGCTGGCCCACCAGAGCGAAGAGCTGGTCATGCTCGAATGCGAGGCGGCGGCCAACGTCACCTCGCCCGATTTCCGCCACCAGTACCGGCTGGTGGGCGACTTCCTGCAGCGCCTGACGGAAACCAACAGTATCGAGGCGATGGCCGAACTGGCGGCCCGGCAAATCCGCGCCATCACCGGATTCGGCGGCGTGATGGTGTACCAGTTCGATCCGCAGGGCCACGGCCAGGTGCTGGCCGAAAGCCGCGAGGCCGCGTACCCGTCCTACGTGGGCCAACGCTTTCCGGCGTCCGACATTCCGCGCCAGGCGCGCGAACTGTACCTGCTCAACCGCATCCGCCTGATCCAGGACGCCAACTACGAGCCGGCGCCGCTGGTGCCGGCGCGCAATCCGCGCACAGGCCAGCCGAACGACCTGTCGTTCGCGGCCCTGCGCAGCGTCTCGCCGATCCACTTAGCGACACCGACATCGACGCCAGCGTCTCCATATTGCGCATGTATTGGAAACGAGCGCGCGGGGCAGATGCGACGGTCAAATCCAGGCTCGACTAGTAGCCGCTGTCGTGCATCCTTTCCTCCTCACAGCTCCCGGTCAACGGTGATGAAATCGGCGCGAATCTGCCGGCGCCTGTTCGCGCTCGTGCAGACCGTAATCGCGCAGCACCTGGGCCACCCGCAGCCTGTATTCGGCAAACACCCCTTCCCGTCCACGCGCCTGCGCGGCGCGGTGCGCGTCGCCACAGCGCCAGGCGCGAACGGATTCCTCGTCGCGCCAGAACGATAGCGAGAGCAGCTTTCCCGGCTGCGTCAGCGAAGCGAAGCGCTCGATCGAGATGAAGCCATCGACCTGCTCAAGCCGGGCGCGCAGGCCAGCCGCAGTATCGAAATACTCGCCCGCGCGCCCTTCACTCGGCAGCACCTCGAAGATCACCGCGATCATTGCGCCGCCAGGTTGAAGGCGCCGTCCACGGCTTCGAGAAAGCTGCGTTCTTCGCGCAGGATGAAACGCTGCGCCTGCGCCATCGCGAAGTTGGCGCGGCCTTCGGCGTCGTCGCGCAGGCGCGCGCGGTAGGCTTCGTACGCGGCCAGGCTATCGAAGGCGATCAGGCCCCAGGCGATATCGTTGCTGCCTTCGTGCGGCAGGAAGTAGCCGACCAGGTGACCGCCGCAGCGCGGAATGATGCGGCCCCAGTTTTCGGCGTAGCGGGCGAACGCCTCGCGCTGGAATGGGTCGATCTGATAGCGAATGAAACAAGTGATGCGCATGCTGCCTCCCCAATGAAGAATCGAGTCCCGACTATATTCGCTTGAGACGGCGCGATGCTTCGGCTAAGATCGAAGCATGCAAGACGGACCAAACATCATTGGCATCGCGGCGCTGATCGGCGACCAGGCGCGCGCCCAGGTGCTGACGGCGCTCATGTCGGGCATGGCGCTGACGGCCACCGAGCTGGCCGATATCGCCGGCGTCACGCGGCAGACCATCAGCGGCCACCTCGCCAAGCTGGTCGAAGCGAAGCTGCTGGCAGTCGAGCAGCAAGGCCGCCACCGCTACTTCAGGCTGGCCGACGACGACGTCGCCCAACTGCTCGAATCGCTCATGGGCGTGGCGTTTCGCAGCGGCGCGCTGCGCCTGCGCAGCAGCCCGCGCGAGCCGGCGCTGCGCAAGGCGCGCGTGTGCTACGACCATCTGGCGGGCGAACTCGGGGTGCTGATGTACGAGCAGCTGGCGCGGCACGGCGCGTTCACATTCGGCGCGGAGGGACTGGCGCTGAGTGAAAGCGGGGCGCGGCGCATGCGCGAGTTTGGTATCGACCTGGCCGCGCACGCCGACAAGCGGCGCAATCTGTGCCGCACCTGCCTCGATTGGAGCGAGCGGCGCCATCATCTGGCCGGGGCGCTCGGCGGCGCGCTTCTGGTGCGCTTCGAGACCTTGGGTTGGGCAAAGCGCGCGCGCGACTCCAGGGTGATGGCGTTTTCGGCAGAGGGCGAACAGCGGCTGCGCGATTGGCTCGATACCGCCTGCACGCACGGGGCATAGCGGCGCCCGCTGACATCGGTGCAACTTCGCTTCTCGTTCGTCGTGCCACGCGCTGATTGGCGCCGTTACCAATGGCTCATCCTACGACTAACTTCCCGCATGGCTGAGGCCGTGTCCAAATGTCGCACCTGGCCCCGTGCCTTGTGCGGGGTGCGGCATTGGCCTTTGCCCCACCGTCGGTTACACTTCTCGTTCATCGCTACGATGCCCGTGCGCCGCGCCGCGGCGCGGGATCGCTCGCGTCACAGGACTTCACTCATGATCCACGAAATGCGTACCTAT
>JBDSTZ010000241.1:0-2632 GCA_039927975.1 Massilia sp.
CCGACCGATACCAGCAGGTCGTCGACCACCAGCGCCTTGACGTGAAACATGGTCGGCTGGTATTCGGCGATCCGCACGCCGGCGCGCAGCAGCGCGCCCCAGCGCTCGCGCGAGGCGATCCGCACCACGCCCGAATCGATGTCTTCGCCCGGCGTGATCACCCGCACCTGCACGCCGCGCTTGGCGGCGGCCGCCAGCGCCTGGATGGTCAGGTCGTCCGGCACGAAATACGAATTCGACAGGTCGATGGTTTTCTGCGCCGCGTTGATCGCCAGCAGGTACATCAGGTGCATGCTTTCGCTGCCGCCGGTTGGCGAGCTGCTGAACATCTGGGCCGACTGCGTGCCCACTGGTTCGAGCTTGGGGAGGTACGCTTCGCCGTCGAGCACCACGCCGGTCGCCTTGGTCCAGTTATCGGTAAACACCGCCTGGATCTGGCCGACCACCGGGCCCTCGATGCGGAAGTGGGTGTCGCGCCAATGCTCGCTGTCCTGCGCCGCGCCGCGCCACTTGTCGGCGATGCCGACCCCGCCGGTGAAACCGATTTTGCCGTCGACAACGAGCAGCTTGCGGTGGGTGCGGTTGTTCAGGCGCGCCAGCTTCCACCACACCGGCTTGTGATACCGCTTGAGCTGCACGCCGGCCGCTTTCATCGCGTCCATCGCGGCCGCGTCCATCTTGATGCTGCCGACGAAATCGAGCATGACGTGCACCTTGACGCCGGCTTTGGCGCGCTCGATCAGGGCGTCGGAAAATTCGCGTCCGATCGTCTCGGACCAGTAGATGTAGGTTTCGAAAGTGATGGTCTTTTGGGCGCCGCGAATCGCGCCCAGCATGGCCGGAAAGATCTGATCGCCATTGAGCAGCACCTCGACCTTGTTGCCTTCGACGATAGGCGGTCCCAGCAGCACGCCCATGGTGCGCCGAAATTGCGGATCGTCGGTATTGTAGAGACGCTGCGGCTGGGTCTCGATCTTCTTCTCGCTTTCCATGAAATTGAGGATAAGAAAACCGGCCAGCAGAGTCACGATGCTGGTGATGATTACAGTGACGATGGGCTTCTGTCTCATGGCAATAGTGAAGGCGTAAAAAAACCAACGCCGAGGCGTTGGTTGGTGGAGCGGCGCCGCTTAGCGCGTACGGCCGCGGCGGAACAGATTGACGATTGCCAGCAGAATGACGGCGCCGAGGAAGGACACCAGCAATGAGGTGACACTGAAGTCATCGGAGTTGATGGTTCCGGTGCCAAACAGCGGCGAGAGCAGCCAACCACCGAGGAAGGCACCGACGATGCCGACGACGACGTTCAGGATCATGCCCTGTTCTGCGTCCGTTTTCATGACCAGACTAGCCAGCCATCCCAAAATACCGCCGACGACGATCCAAATGATGAATACCATGGTGATTCCTCCTTAAGTTATAGACCTTACCCCGAGTGTTGAAAAACATACGACGAGACCACTTTGTTCGCTGGCCTTGTGAAAAAGTCTAGTCATCGTTTCATCGCTGGTCGGTGCGGCAACGAACTTAAAACACGCGTTCTTTTTTTGTTAAAACGTGCCGTTTGGAATGTCGAATTTTTGGTGCGTCAACGAACGGAAGCTGAGCTGTAGGCGACATATCGTTTCATCACTGGCAATAATTTCCAGGTTTGTTTGCGAGCCCCGCACATCAAAAATTGAAAGGAAATTGATATGAGCAACTACGATACGACAACAAATCAAGACAAGCGCATGGTCACCGGCCTGTTCCGCGATCGCAGCAGCGCCGAGCGGGCTTACAACTCGGTCGCCGAGCGTGGCTACGACAAGGACGACGTCACCCTGATGATGTCGGACGACACCCGCCGCACCCATTTCAACGATACGGAAACTGAACTTGGCAGCAAGGCTGCCGAAGGCGCCGGCGTGGGCGCCGGCATCGGCGGCACCATCGGCGCCGTGCTGGCCGGGATCGCCGCCGTCGGCACCACGCTGGTCTTGCCAGGCATCGGCCTGGTGGTGGCCGGCCCGATCGCCGCCGCGCTGGCCGGCGCCGGCGCTGGTGGCTTGGCGGGCGGCCTGGTCGGCGCGCTGATCGGCGCCGGTATTCCGGAAGAGCGCGTCAAGCATTACGAGGAAGGCATCAAGAACGGCGGCATCCTGATGGGCGTGACCCCACGCTCGGACGAAGACGCCGCCCACATCGAACGCAGCTGGACCGACAGCGCCGGTGAGCACATCATCGGCACCGGTCTGGGCGCCACTGGCGGTGCGATCGCCGGCGCCGGCATCGGCTCGGTGGCAGGTCCCGTCGGCACCGTCGCTGGCGCGGCCATCGGCGGCATCGCCGGCGGCCTGGCGGGCAAGGGCGCCGCTGAAGTGGTCAATCCGAAAACCGGCGACGACCTGACCGAGCATCATTTCGCCAAGGGCGTGGGAGCCGGTAGCGGCGCCGCCGCCGGTGCGGCTGCCGGTGCGGTGGCAGGTCCCGTCGGCATGGCCGCTGGCGCGGCGATTGGTGGCCTGGCCGGTGGCCTGGCAGGCAAGGGCGCGGCCGAAGTGGCCAACCCGAAAGCCGGTGACGAGCTGTCGGACCATCACCTGGCCAAGGGTGTTGGCGCGGGCGGCGGCGCGGCGGCGGGTGCGGCGAT
>JBDSTZ010000242.1:0-6881 GCA_039927975.1 Massilia sp.
ACCGCTTTGGTCTGGCGTCGGCGACCCTGTTCGCCTGCTGCCTGGCGCGCGGCGACCGCATCCTGCTGCCGTGGCGCGCCCAGCGCTGGCTGATGCTGCAAGGCTCCCTCACTTTCTGCCTGTCCTACCTCTGTACTTACCATGCCGAGCAATACGTGGTGTCGGCGCTGGTCGGCGTGCTGTTCGCGCTGATGGTGTTCTGGACGCCGCTGTGCAACCGCATCGCCTTCGGCACCCCGCTGGCCTGGCGCACCTGGGCCGCCGGCGCGGTCGCCATGGGCGGCGTGATCTTGCTGTTCTTTCACTCGATCTCGTCGGCCGGGCAGGATATCGAGGCCGGCGGCAGCGCCAGGTTTGTGCTGGGCATGGCGCTCGGCCTGCTGGCGACGATCGCCGCGTCGGCCGGCAATGTGCTGGTGGTGAAAATCCGCGAGGAATCGCGCAATATGTTTCTGACGATGGCGTGGGCGATGTTCTGGGGGGCGCTGCTGGTGGTGCTGTTCTGCCTGCTGCGCGGCCAGGCCTTCGTGCTGCCCTCGGCGCCGCGCTACTGGATGGGCTTGATCTATCTGTCGCTGTTCGGCTCGGTAATCGCCTTCAATTGCTATTTCACCCTGATCAACCGGATCGGCGCGCAGAAAGCCGTTTACATCGGCGTGCTCACCCCCGTCATTTCAGTGCTGCTGTCGATCAAGCTTGAACACTTTCGCCCCGGTCCGCTCGAATGGGGCGGCATGGCGCTGTGCCTGTCAAGCGTGGCCTGGGCATTGCGCGCGCCGCATGCCCCGGATCGCCAGTCGCCTCCTTCCCTTGCCAAAACCACATCAGCCACATGAGCCACATGAGCCACACTTTCCTGCTGCGCCCCGCCACGCCCGACGATATCGTTCACATCCACGCCATGATCGTCGAACTGGCCGTGTTCGAGAAACTCGAACACCTGGTGGTGGCCACCGAGGACTTGCTGCGCGACGGCTTGTTCGGCCCGCAACCGTCGTGCGAGGCGATCATTGGCGAAGAGAACGGCGAAGTGGTCAGCTTCGCGCTGTTCTTCCACAATTTTTCGACCTTCCTCACCCGCAAGGGCCTGTACCTGGAAGACTTGTACGTCAAGCAATCGCATCGCGGCAAGGGTTACGGGCGCCAGATGCTGGTGCGCCTGGCGCAACTGGCGGTGGAACGCCAATGCGGCCGCTTTGAGTGGTCGGTGCTGGACTGGAATGCGCCGGCGATCAGCTTTTACGAGGCGATGGGCGCCGATATCTTGCCCGACTGGCGCGTGTGCCGGGTCACCGGTGACGCTTTGCAGCAACTGGCGCGGGGCGAAAAGTAGACAGCGAAAAGTAGACAGAGAAAAGTAGACAGCGAAAAATAGACAGAGAGGGCGCCGCCCCAAAGAAAAACCCACGGGCAGAAAGACCGTGGGCGAACCCATGTGAGATGGGAGGGGAGACTGGCGGCAGGCGGCGCGTTGGTGGCCAGCCTTGCATCGTGTCCGGGCGGCGTCACGCCGCGCATTCCTCATAATTACCTACGTGGAAAAGCGGATCTTGATATTGCGCAAAGATGGGGACCCGACGCGCTCGGTTGAGTTAGCACAAGTTCAATAATCCCTTGTCCAAAGAAAATGAGTCCTTCTTTTTCCACGGTGGATGCCATGAAGATCAACGTCAAACCCCTCACCTCGCGGCTGTACAAGGCCTGGCTGATGTCGCGTCTCGACACCCATAGCCGCAGCTTGCAAATGATCGCCGCCCAGCGCGAAAACGACTTTCACGCCGAACGCATCCTGCACCGCGAAGTGTCGGAAATGCGTTCCAAACTGCAATCGTTATGAACGCACACCGAATGGTGGCGATCCTGACGATGGGGAACCAGATGAAGCGGTGCGGCGCGACGCCAGCCGTTCGACCGCTTCGAACAGCGCCTGGGTCAGCAGCGCCAGCACGGCGGCCGGAATCGCCCCGGCCAGCAGCATGGTGTGGTCGTTGAGCGCCAGGCCGATGGTAATCCGTTCGCCAAAGCCGCCGGCGCCGATGAAGGCGGCGATCGTCGCGGTCCCCACACTCATCACGGCGGCGGTCTTCACGCCGGCCAGGATCACCGGCAGCGCCAGCGGCAGGTCGACGTAAAACAGGCGCTGGCGCGGCGTCAGGCCCAGCGCCAGCGCGGCCAGGCGCACGCCGGGCGCCACCTGCAAAATGCCGGTGCAGGTATTGCGCACGATCGGCAGCAGCGCGTACACGAACAGCGCCACCAGCGCCGGCGCCATGCCGATCATCCCCATCAGCGCGATCAGTATGGCCAGCAGCGCCAGCGATGGCACTGTTTGCAGCACGCCGGCAAAGGCCAGCACACCCTGGCGCAGGCGCGGCTGCAAGGCCGCCAGCACGCCGAGCGGGATGCCGGCCAGGCAAGCCAGCGCCACCGACAGCAGCACCAGCGCCACGTGCTGGCGCGTCAGCGTCCACAGATCGTCGTTGAAGATCGCCGCCATCAAGCCGGTGCGCGCGCTCTTCGTGCCGGCCTGGCCGCGCGCCCTGGCGAGCCAGTCGGCGGCGATGGCAGCAAAGCTTTTGCCTTCCAGTTCGGCGGCCGCGTTCATGGCGATCATGTCGCTCGCGCTGATCTTGCCCTCCAGTTGTTCGAGCGCGCGCCAGGCGGCCGGACAACGCTGCGGCGCATCGAGCCGATACAGCAGCACGGCGTCGTAACGAGGAAAATATCCGAGGTCGTCGGCCAGCACCTTCAAGCCGTACTGGCGGATCTTGGCGTCGGTGGCGTAGATGTCGATCAGGTCGACCTGGCGCTGGGCCAGCGCTTCGTAGGCGACGCCGTGATCGAGGCCGCGCGGCTGCTGCGCCAGGCCGTAGCGCTTCGCCAGGCCCGGCCAGCCGTCGCCGCGGCCCATGAATTCGTGCGACAGCCCGACCCGCAGCTGCGGCTGTCGCGCCAGGTCGGACAGCTTGCCAATCCCTGTCGTATCGCCGCGCACCGCCAGCGCGTAGCTGTTGTTGAAGCCGAGCGGCACCCCTACCCCGAGGCCGAGCGGCAGCAGCGCGGCGCGTATCTGCGCCAGCGTCGACAGTTTGTCGTTCTTGAGGATTTCGAGATCGATAGTGCCGATGTATTCGGGGTAGACGTCGATACTGCCGGCGCGCAGCGCGGCCAGCACGATGGCGGTGTTGCCCAGTCCCTGGCGATGCTCGGCCCTGCCCTTCCCGGCGCTCTGGGTCAGCACCTCGCCCAAAATATACGACTCGGTGAAACGCTTCGAGCCGACCCGCAGCACCTCGTCGGCCGCCGCCCACTGCGCGCACCCGAGCACCATCCACACCAGCAGCAGCCATCTCGCGCGCACGCACACTCCTCGTTCAGTTATGCCGGCAAGCTTACCACCGGCGCGCGCAGCACACCGCCATTGACCACCGCGCGGCAGGGATTGAAGCCCATCGCGTAGGCCAGGTCGGCCGGCCGGGCGATGTCCCACAGCGCGAGGTCGGCGCGTTTGCCGGGCGCCAGCGTGCCGATCTCGGCATGGCGGCCCAGCGCGCGGGCCGCGTGGACGGTGCAGCCGGCCAGCGCTTCCTGCGGCGTCAGGCGCCACAGGGTGCAGGCCATGTTCATCGCCAGCAGGATGGAGGTCAGCGGCGAGGTGCCGGGGTTGCAGTCGGTCGCCACCGCCATCGGCACACCGGCCGCGCGCAATGCGGCGATCGGTGGCGGCGTGGTGTCGCGCAAAAAATACCAGGCGCCGGGCAGCAGCACGGCGACGGTTCCGGCCACCGCCATCGCCGCCACGCCGGCCGGCGTGAGGTGTTCGAGATGATCGGCCGACAGGCCATGGAAGCTGGCCAGCAGCGCCGCGCCGCCCTGGTCGGACAACTGTTCGGCGTGCAGCTTGACCGGCAGGCCGAGCGCGCGCGCCGCTTCGAACACGCGCGCCGTCTGGGCGCCGGTAAAGCCGATCCGCTCGCAAAAGGCGTCGACCGCGTCGACCAGGCCCTCGGCCGCCAGCGCCGGCAGCATGTCGTGGCAGACGGTGTCGATGTAGGCGTCGGCGCGGCCGGCGAACTCGGTCGGCACCGCGTGGGCGCCGAGGAAGGTGGTGCAGACGCTCACCGGCAGCAGCCGGCCGACCTGGCGCGCCACGCGCAGCATCCTCGCTTCGGAGGCCAGTTCGAGTCCGTAGCCGGACTTGATTTCCAGCGTGGTCACGCCCTCGGCCAGCAGGCTGGCGATGCGCGGCAGGCTTTGGCGCAGCAGCTCGGCGTCGCCCGCGGCGCGGGTGGAGCGCACGGTGGACATGATGCCGCCCCCGCCGGCGGCGATCTGTTCGTAGGTGGCGCCATGCAGGCGGACGTCGAATTCATCGCTGCGGTTGCCGGCGTGGACGATGTGGGTGTGGCAGTCGATCAGGCCGGGCGTGATCCAGCCGCCCAGGCAATCGTGGACCACGGCCGCCCCTCGCGGCGCCTGCCCGCGTGGACCGAGCCAGGCGATGCGGCCGTCCTTGACCGCCAGCGCGGCGTCATGCAGCTCGCCCACGCGCTCGTTCATGGTCGCCAGGTGCACATTGGTGAACAAGGCGTCCAAGGCGGGGGCCGTCTAGTTGAAGAAGATATCGACGATGAAGATGGCGCCCTGCCCGGCTTCCAGGGTCCACACGGTGTCGGTGTCGAATACGATGGTGTCGAAGCGGACCATGCCGATCCGCTCGCTGTCGCTGCTGATGGACAGGCTGTCGCCCTCGGCCAGGAACAGGATCGACACGTCGCCGCGCGGCGCGAACACCGACGATCCGCTCAGGCGCCGCTTGCCGAACTTGTGATGGCAGCGCGCGCGGTTGGTCATGACGTTGAAGTCGGTGGTGGGCTCGCTGCCGACCGAGGCCACCACCGCCGACTCGCCGGCGAATTCGAGCACCGGTTCTTCCTCGCACAGGGCGAAGCGGCGCTCGCCGTCAATGTCGAGCATGACGCCGGGGCCGGAAACCAGCGCCAGCGTGCGGTCGACGCCGGGAAACACCGAAAACGGCCCGTCCTGGGCGATGGTGGCCAGGCTGACGCGCCAGTCGAAGTCGCGCAGGGTCGCCTCGACCGGGTGAATCGCCAGTTCGATCGTGCTGCCGCCACCGTTCTTCCAGCTCACGGGATCCAGGCTCGCATATGGAATCAGCATTGTCATGCACACAGCTCCCGCAACTCGGCAATGGCTTGTTTGTAGCGCTGCGCGATCGCCGCTTGCGCGCAGTGGATGCGGTTGCGCACCACCCAGCGGCCGCCGACCAGCACGTCCCGGATGAGGTTGTCATTGCCGGCAAACACCAGGCAGCCCAGGACGTCGTGCGCAAGGATACCATCGAGATTGGGGTGTTCGCCATCTAGCACTATTAGGTCTGCGCGTGTGCCCGCCGCCAGCGCGCCGACCGCCCGGCCGCTGGCCTGCGCGCCGCCCGCCAGCGCCGCTTGCCACAGAAACTCGCCGACGCGCCGCTGGCCGGCGCCGGCGGCGATGTTGCGGCGCTGGTGGCGCAGGCGCTGGCCGTATTCGAGCCAGCGCAGCTCTTCCACGGGGCTGACAGACACGTGGCTGTCGCTGCCGATGCCGAAGCGCCCGCCGGCTTCGATGAAGGGCGCCAGCGCGAACAGGCCGTCGCCCAGGTTGGCCTCGGTGCTCGGGCACAGGCCGGCGACCGCGCCGCTGGCGGCCAGGGCGGCGATTTCAGCGTCGTCGAGATGGGTGGCGTGCACCATGCACCAGCGCGCATCGATGCCGATGTGATCCATCAGATGGCGCAGCGGGCGCTGGCCGCTCCACGCCAGGCACTGCTCGACCTCGGCCTGCTGCTCGGCGATGTGGATGTGCACCGGCCGCCCCGCCGGCATGGCCGCCAGCACCTCGGCGATTTGCGCGGCCGAGGCGGCGCGCAGGGAATGCGGGGCGAAGCCGACCTCGCACTGCCCACCGCGCAAGGCGCCGAGCGCGTCGATCATGCGCAGCACGTCGTCGGCGCCGCTGCGAAAGCGCTGTTGTTCGGCGCGCAGCGGCTGGGCGCCGAAGCCGGCGTGGCTGTAGAGCACGGGCAGCAGGGTCAGGCCGATGCCGGCCTGCGCGCCGGCGGCAGCGATGCGTTCGGCGGTTTCGGCTGGGCGCGCGTAGGCACTGCCGTCGGCGGCGCGGTGCAGGTAGTGGAATTCGCACAGCGCGGTGTAGCCGTGGCGCAGGCCGTCGGCGAACAGCTGGGCGGCGATGGCTTCGACATGGCTGGGGGTGAGGTGGCGCGCGAAGCGGTACATCAGATCGCGCCAGCTCCAAAAGCTGTCGGGGCCCTCGCCGGCGGTTTCGGCCAGGCCGCCCAGGGCGCGCTGAAAGCTGTGCGAATGCAGGTTGACCATCCCGGGCAGGACCAGGGCGGCGCTCTCGACGCCGGCGGGCTGCGCCTGGCCGGCCTGCACGGTCAGCAGGTCGCCGGCGGCGTCCCACGTGAGCAGCACGTTCGCGGCCCAGCCTTGCGGCAGCAATGCCTGGCGCGCGAAAAGCTGGTTCATGGGACGGCCCAATCGATCGCCGCACCGACCATCCGGCGCAGCAGGGGTTGGACCTCGTCCGCGCGCGCCGGCAGGTAGTCGAACGGCGCGCGCTCGTCCATGTAGAGGCGCTGGGTCATTTCGAGCTGGAGGGCGTGCACGTTTGCCGAGGGCTGGCCGTAGTGGCGGGTGATGTAGCCACCCTTGAAGCGGCCGTTGACGGCAATCGAATAGCGGTCCTGGGCGCGGGCGGCGCCGACGACGGCGCCGGCCAGGCCCGGATCGCAGGCGCGGCCCTCGGCGGTGCCGAAGTTCAGGTCGGGCAGCGTGCCGTCGAAAAAGCGCGGCACC
>JBDSTZ010000243.1:0-23570 GCA_039927975.1 Massilia sp.
CCCGTGGCGGTAGACCAGGTCGTAGCATTCGGCCTGCGGCAAGCCGGCGCGCAAGGTCTCGAAGCTGCGGCCGCCGTCGCGGGTGCGGGTGACGGCCAGCGCGGCGCCGCAGGGAATGCGGCGCTGGTCGGCTTCGGCCGGCACGAACCAGGCGGTGTCGGGGTCGTGGGGATGGGCCGCCACGGCGAAACCGAAGTCGGACAGCCCGGTGCCGGGCACGCTGGTGAGCTGGTTCCAGCGGCGGCCGCCGTCGGCCGAGCGCCAGATGCCGTTGTGGTGCTGGCACCAGAGCGCGTCGGGGTCGCCGCCGGCGCGCACGATGCGATGGGGGTCCTGGACCGCCTCGTTTTCGTTCAGTTCGGGCGGCATGTAGTCGGCGCGCATGCCGGTCGCACTGATGGACCAGCTGGCGCCGCCGTCGCGGGTGACCCACACGCCGCCGCAGGAGACGCCCACCAGCACGTGGTCGCTGTCGCGCGGATCGACGCAGACGCTGTGGATGCCGGGCGCGTCGTAGCCGCCGCCGAACCACTCGGCGCGCTGCGGCACGTCCCACAGCGCGCGCACCAGTTGCCAGGAGTCGCCACGGTCGCTTGATTTGAACAGGCCGCCCGGCAGGGTGCCGGCCCACAGCACGCCGGGCTGGTCGACGCCGCCGGCGGCCATCGACCAGATCAACTTGTTCTTCCATTCGACCTTATCGGCGCTGCCTTCGGGCTTCTGCGGATAGGCCGGCGCGGCGATTTCCCGCCACGGCGCACCGGGCGCGTCACGCCGGTGCAGCTTGACGCCGAAGTGGCCGAGATTGAGCGCGGCGTACAGGGCGCCGTCGCGGCGGTCGGCCAGCGCCATCGAGACCGGCTCGCCGAGAAAGTGGCGCTCGCCGACGCGCCAGCCGGCGCCGTCCGGTTCGAGTTCGAACAGGCCCTTGCGGGTCGAGAGGAATGCGCGCTGCATGTCAGCCTCCGGAAAGTGCTTGCAAGATGTAGACCTTGCTGTGCGGCCCGAGCGGGTCGTCCAGCAGGATACGCTCGGCGCAGCGGCGGCCGTCGATGAAGATGACGACGTTCTCGCGCAGGTGGCCCTGTTCGTCGAGCACGTAGCCGCGCAGGCGGGCATTGCGGGCGAAGGCGGCGTCGAGCGCCGGGCGCAGCTGCGTGGCCGCCGTCTCGACTTCGGGCAGTTCGGTGAAGCGGGCCAGCTGCTGGGTGAAAAAGAGTCGCGCCATGGGGATCGCCGCAAGCGAAAGGGTGCCCCATTCTAGCGGCAAATCGGCGCCATGGCCTACAATGAAAGCGCGGGCCGATGGGCGCCCGCGGCGGCGCTCCGCGCGCTTTTTTCATGCCTTCACACTGCGAAAGACTGCCATGCCGATCAAGCCAGAACAACTCGCCGCCCTGATGCATGAAGTGGAAATCGAAGACCCGATCGATTTCGCCGATCTGCCGTTCGAGGAAGACCAGCTGCGCGATCTGGTCGCCAGCCACTTGTGCGAGATGGCGGCGGCGATGGAGAACTTCAGCACCGAGGACCGCCTGATGACGCTGCTGGCGGTGTCGGCCAAGCTGGTGCTGGAAAACCTGGTGCTGCACCTGCAGCTGCTGCAGCGTCACGGCTTGCCGGTGGGCGACAACGTCGAGGCGCTGTTGAGCCGCCTGCGCAAGAGCGATCCGTCGCCCTGAATCCACAAAGTGTCAAAAAGCAGCATTTGCAAATTGTAAATGGCTGTTAAATCTTATATCATGTTTATTTTCCAGGGGAAATTATGATGTCCCCTTGCAAACGTGGTGTCGCAATTTTGGCGTGACCCGCGAATTTTCAACTGTTCGGTCCTAGAAGCGCGCGGGACGTGCTACCTTTAGTTTCCGTACCGCAAGTTGGCGGGACGGGCTGTGCGACCGGGTAATTGTTTTGCAACATTGGTGCATTACCTAAGACAACATTTTCGTTCCATGAGGTATTATTAACACTCAGGAAACGAAGTTGTCCATTTCACCCACCGTGCATCGTCACAGCGTCATCTAAAGGGATATTCATGTCGCGTTATGTCAGCAAGCGCTCCTGGAGCGCCGCAGTTCTCTCCGGCGCCGTCGTGCTGGGAGCCGGTCTTAGCGCTTGCCAGCGCACGGAATCGACTGCGACCTTGTTGGCGGAAGCGAAACAATACCAGGCCAAGGGCGACAACAAGGCCGCCCTGATCCAGCTCAAGAACGCGGTCTCGAAGAGTCCGGAAGACGGCGAAGCGCGCTTGCTGCTGGCCAGCGCTTACCGCGACGGCGGCGACCCGGTCTCGGCCGAAAAGGAAGTGCGCAAGGCGATGAGCCTCAAGATAGCCGCCGAGCGGACCCTGCCGATCCTGGCGGCGAGCTTGCTGGCGCAAGGCCAGTTCCAGAAAGTGCTCGACGAAATCACGCCGGAAGCGGCCGCCAAGTCGGCCGCGCTGCTGGCGGTACGCGGCGACGCCAGCCTGGCGCTCGGCCAGCAGGCCCAGGCCAAGGAACTGTACCAGCAGGCGCTGGCGGTGCAACCGAATTCGGGCGAGGCGCTGGTCGGCCTGGCACGCCACGCGATCGGCCAGAACGACAGCGCCGCGGCCCAGCGCTACGCCGACGAGGCGGTCGCCAAGGATGCCAAGAATCCGGAAGCGTGGATGTTCAAGGGCATGCTGCTGCGCGGCAAAGGCAAGCCGGAAGAAGCGCTGGTCGCCTACGACCAGGCCTTGCTGCTCAAACCCGAACACCGCACCGCGCACATTGAAAAGGCGTACACCGAAATCGGCCTGGGCAAGTTCGACGCCGCCAAGGCCGACCTCGACGCGGCGCGCAAGCTGGCGCCGGGCAACCTGGTGATCACCTACACCCAGGCCTTGCTCGATTTCACCCAAGGCAAGAACGCGGTGGCCCTCGAATCGCTGCAAAAAGTGCTGCGCGTCGCGCCCGAGCACATGCCGAGCATCCTGCTGGCCGGCGCGGTCGAGCTGAACCTGGGCTCGATCCAGCAGGCCGAGAAGCACTTGCGCAAGTATGTCGAGGCCTTCCCCGCCAATCTGTACGCGCGCAAGCTGCTGGCCCAGGCCCTGCTCAAGAGTTCGCAGCCGGCCGACGCCGCCGCCGCGCTGGCGCCGGCATTGAAGGAACCGTCGGAAGACCCGCAACTGCTGGCGCTGGCCGGCCAGTCCTACATCCAGTCGAAGGATTACGACAAGGCCACCAGCTACTTTGAAAAAGCCAGCGCGCTGGCGCCGAAGACGGCCGCGCTGCACACCTCGCTGGGCCTGGCCAAGCTGGGCCAGGGCGACAAGGCCAAGGCGGTCAGCGAACTCGAACTGGCCGCTTCGCTTGATCCGAAATCGCCGAACGCCGGCATCGCGCTGGTCCAGACCGAACTGAGCTTGAAGCACTTCGACAAAGCGCTGGTCGCCGCCGAGAACCTCGAAAAGCAGCAGCCCGACAATCCGCAAGTGCAGAACCTCAAGGGCGGGGTCTACCTGAGCATGGCCGATCCGGTCAAGGCGCGCGCGGCGTTCGAGAAGGCCGTGGCGCTGCAGGCGACCTTTTACCCGGCGGTGGCCAACCTGGCCCAGCTCGACATGCGCGAGGGCAAGCCGGCCGCCGCCAAGGCGCGCATGCAGGCGCTGCTCGACAAGGACAAGAAGAATATCGCCGTGATGAGCGCGCTGGCCGACATCGCGCTGGCCGACCACCATCCGGAGGAAGCGACCACCTGGCTGGAAAAGGCGGTGGCTGACAATCCGGACGCGGTGGCGCCGGCGATCCGGCTGGCCTCGCATTACCTGCGCCAGAAACAGGAGCAAAAGGCGCTGACCCTGGTGCGCAAGTACCAGACCGCCGACCCGGCCAACGCCGACCTGCTCGACCTGCTCGGCCAGACCCAGCTGGCCAACAAGGACGCGGCCGGCGCGCTGGAAACCTACAGCAAGCTGGTCAACGTGCTGCCGAAGTCGGCCCCGGCCCAGCTGCGCCTGGCCGCCGTCCACCTCGAACTCAAGAACGACGGCGCGGCCGCCGAGGACCTCAAGCGCGCGCTCGCGCTCGACCCGAACCTGCTGCAGGCGCGCCTGGGCCAGGTGACGCTGGCGATGCGGCGCAACAATCCGGACGAGGCGATGGCGGTGGTGCGCCAGATCCAGAAGCAGAACGACAAGAGCAACCTCGGCTATGTGCTCGAAGGCGACGTGCTGGTGATGCAGAAGAAATTCGCCCAGGCCTTGCCGGCCTACGACAAAGCCTTCGGCATGGCCAAGTCGCCGCAATTGCTGGTCAAGATCGCCGAAGTGATGAAGGCGCTCGGCAAGGCCAAGGAAGGCCGTGCCCGCCTCGACCAGTGGGCCAAGGAGCAGCCGAAGGAACCGGTGGTGGCGCTGTACCTGGCCGACGCCGCGCTCGGCGAGCAACAGTACAAGGAAGCCATCGCGCGCTTCGAGGCGCTGCTCAAGACCACGCCGGGCAACGCGCTGCTGCTCAACAATCTGGCCTACGCGTATCAGAAAGAAAAAGACCCGCGCGCGCTGGCCACCGCCGAGCAAGCCTTGAAGGCGGCGCCGAACAGCCCGGCCATCCTCGACACGGTCGGCTGGATGCTCACCGAACAGGGCAACGCCACGCGCGGCCTGCCGCTGCTGCAACAGGCGGTCACGCTGGCGCCGAGCGCCACCGAGCTGCGCTACCACCTGGCGGTGGCGTTGCAAAAGACCGGCGACAAGGCCGGCGCGCGCAAGGAAATCGATAAGTTGCTCTCAAACAATAAGACCTTCCCCCAAATGGAGGATGCTAAATCCTTGTTGAGAATTCTTTGAAGCAATATATGATGGCTTTATCCAAGTGGATAAGCTGAGCTGTGCGCCCCGCTCCCGGCGCACGCTCTCGCTTGGCACGGACCGTTCGCGGCCCGTCGCTCGCGGGCCGAACTGGGAGCAAGAAGGAGATGCCTGTGAATGCCAGCACCGATGAAAACCCGGCCGGGGGAAAAGAAACTACGGCTGAGCTCGTATCGTACGCGCAAGTTATTGATGAACGAGATACTATAACGTCCACTGAATATGAGGACGTTATTGTGAACCAAGATTTGTATGGCATTCGGCTGACCGATACAGCCGAGGGCCGCAACTCTGCCAGCATGCTGATCAGCAAGATGTACGCTTGGCGTGGCTATGCTGGCACCCACCATTTCAACGACGATCCGAACCGGATCACACTGACCGCGACCGACAAGGGCGACGTGGTGGGCACCCTCACGCTCGGCATCGATTCGCCGATCGGCTTGATGGCCGACCAGATCTTCAAGGAAGAGCTGGACGCCCACCGGGCGCGCGGCGCCAAGCTGTGCGAATTCACCAAGCTGGCGTTCGACCCGGCGGTGCGCTCGAAAACCTCGCTGGCCAACCTGTTCCACCTGGCCGTGATCTACGCGCGCGACATCCACCATTGCACCGACATCGTGATCGAGGTCAATCCGCGCCACCGCCGCTTCTACGAGCACATGCTCGGTTTCGAGCGCCAGGGCGAGGTGCGGGTCAATCCGCGCGTCAACGCGCCGGCGTATTTGCTGAGGGTTAACCTGGACTTCGTCACCGAGCAGATCAACAAGCACGGCGGCACTTACAGCTCGGGCGCGGTGGAGCGCTCCTTCTATCCGTATTTTTTCTCGCCGCGCGAGGAAGTCGGTATCATCAATCGTCTGCTGCGCGCCGACGAATCGCAAGCGGCGTGACACGCCGCCGGCTGGCCTGGCGGCCTGCCGCATCCCTCCCCGTCCGGCCGTCCAGCTCGCGTTAGAGCTTGACCGGTTCGGTCTGCGGGCCGCCGTCTTTCGGCGACAAAAATGCTTTATGGAACAAGTGGCGCGCCAGCATCAGTGGCGGCATGCGCAGCCAATTGCCGCGCAGGTAGAGGGCGAAGCGCGCCGCCCCGCTGAGGCGGTCGGCGCAGCTGGCGTGCAGCGGAAGCAGGGCGCGCAGGAACAGCGCGTCCATCAGGGCCAGCAGCGCGGCGTTGGGACACCCGGCCTCGGCCGCCGCCAGCGCCGCCGGCGGCACCGGGGTGCCGAGCAGTCGCGCGCTGTAGCGCAGCGCGTAAAACAAGGGCCGGGCCAGATCGAGTTCGACGGCGCGCGCCGGCAAGGCGGCCCAGAAGGCCGGCGCGGTGCCGAAATGGCGCAGCAGCCGGTCGATGTCGACCAGATCGCGCAATCCCTTGTCGAACTCGCCATCGCAGAACAGGTGGACCGCGCTGTGCAGCAGCATGTCGGCCGGCGCCAGCGTCCACAGGCCCGGCTGGCCGGCCAGCGGCACGGCGGCGGCGCGCAGCTTGGCCGGATCGGGGCGCAGCGCCGCCGTTTTCGGCAGGATCGCGTGGTGCACGTCGATCAGGCTCTGGCGCTTGATGTGGCGCATCGGCGGCAGTTCGTGCATCCACTGGCGGTAGTAGCGCTGGTCGTAATCGTCGAGGTGGGTCGCGGCCCAGCCGTTCAACATCAGGCGCGCCTCGACCTCGGGCAGGCGCTGTTCCGGCACCAGCAGGTCGATATCGGAAAACAGCCGCCCGCGCGCCGGCGGCAGGCCGGCCGCCGCGTAGGCGCCGCCCTTGAGCAGGATCAGCGGCAAGCCGAGCGGCGCGAGCGCGCGCGCGATGCAGGCGATTTCCCAGCGCACCCCCTGGCTGTGGCGCAGCGCCAGCGTGCGGGCCCATTCGAGGTGCTCGCGCGCCTCGGCCGGAATGCGATCCATCAAGTCATGCTGGTCGACCAGCCCGAGAATGCTCGCGCTCAGGTTGGCGCTGACCGACTGGCGCAGCAGCAGGTCCCACTCGGCCAGGTTGAAACCGGCCATCGCGGCGGGCTCGCGAAAGGCGCGCACCAGCAAGGGCAAGCTGCTCATCGCGCGGGCGGCGCGAGCCGGGAAAACAGCGCGACCGCTTCGTCGAGCACGCTGTAGCTGAAGTCGTAGCTGTCGGCGCCGGCGATCACTTCGCCGAGCGTGTCGAAGCCACGCGCGCCGAGCAGGCTGTAGTTGAAGGCGTTCTCGGCCACCCGCATGAAGGCGCGCGCCGGCGCGATCGGCGCCAGCGTGGCGGGGGCGCCGGCCACATATTTCGGAAACACGATCCAGGCCGGACGCGCGGTTTCAAACGCGCGCGCGATGCTGTCGGCCGGCGCCTTCAAGTGGGCCACCGTGCCCTTGTTGGTATCGCTCACGGCGCGGCTGAAGACGGCGCCCGGCGCGTACTTGCCGATCACCTCGATCGAGGCGTTTTTCAGGCTGATCGGGCGCGGCAGCGGCACCAGCAGGCGGTCGTCCAGGCCGATCAGGGCCAGTTCATCGGACAGCAGGCGCCAGCCGCGCGTGACCAGCGCGGCGCACAGGGTGCTCTTGCCGGAGCCGGGCGGGGCCGGCATGATCACCGCGTGGCCGTCGCGCTCGACGACCGCCGCGTGGATGATCAGATAGCGGTTGGCGCGGCTCGACACGCACCAGTTGAGGATCCATTCGAACATCGGGAAGGCCTGGTCGACCGGCAGCGGCTTGAACGGCGCGTCGCCATCGTGGTCGAAGCGCACCTGCGGGCGGAACCAGCGGCGCAGGCCGCCCGGCTGCAGCATATTGATGTGGAAGTCGGCGAACCCGGCGTTCTCGATCAGGGGGTAGTCGGCGTACAGCAGGGCGATGCCGTCGGCTATGTGGCCGATCGGACTCTTGACGCGGGTGACAAAGGCGCCGGTGCGCAAGGCGATGCCGGCGCCGGCCAGGCGCGCGCCCAGTTCGGCGCGGCTGAGGGCGCCCACGGTGGTGACCTTGTTCGCGGTATTCAAGTTGCGGTCTCGACCAGGGACAGCTGGCAGAGCGCGTCCAGCGTGGCGCCGATCGCGGCGGCCAGCGCCGGCTCGTCGTCGAGATCGTCAGGGCCGCGCAGGGCGGCCGTCAAGCTGGCCAGTCCGGCCGGCGCACGCTGCAGCAAAAGGAGAAGCTCGATCGCGGATGCGTCGAGCAGATGGGTGTCGCCTGACAGATTGTTGTACAACACGTACTCATCGTCCCAGCCACGGTGCAGGAGCGCCTGGCCCGGAACTACACGCCACATGCATCAACCATGGTCAGGAGAACGAGAAACGCATCAGGTTGCCAGGAGATCCATGGTGCCGCGCAGGTAGAGCACGATGTCGGCCGCGTACCACTTGACGCCGGCGGTCGGCGCGTAATACCCCTTGCTGCGATAGGAGTACCAGATGGCGCGCAGCTTGGCGACGTCGAGCACGTTCATCTTGTGCGCCTTGATGTTCAGATAGGTCGCCGCCACGTGCATGCCGATGTTGCAATCGTCGTAGGTCTGGTGCTCGAGGATGGTCATCATCGAGACCGTCTGGTACGAGGTGCCGGTGCAGCTCTTGAGCAGCGTGCCGTACAAGTCGGTCGTCAGCGTGCTGGCGGTCGGCCATTGTTCGGGGTGCATTTTCCAGTAACCGGGCGACAGGCCGGTACACGCCGGCGGCGTGCCGTGCGCAGAGGCGAGCCCGCCCGACAGCGAACCGGACGGCGTGGCGCACAGGGTCGCCGCCATGCCTGGCGTACTGGCCAGGGTCAGCAGGACGCCGGAGGTGCCGGCCGAGGCAAAACGACGGCGCGCGGCGCCGGACGGCGACAGGGTGGGCGGTGTTGCCGGCGCTGACGGCGGCAGTTCCGCTGGTCCGTTGGGTTGATCTTGGATAGCCACGTGTGTCCTCAAAAGTGTGCGACATCCCAGATTCGGGTTGTCCTGGCAAACTGCCGGCAGAAATCACGGCAGTATGTATGTATATCCGTGACTAAGCAAAATATATACCAGAATATCAACCCAGCGCGCCCGCCCTTTAAAATCAAAGACTTAGCAAGCGCGCGGCGATTACACCGAGCCTGGGACGGATTTTCTTGCTCAAGCTGTAAGAAAAACCGACAGCGGCGCGACCGGCAAACCGGCCGAGCGCGCCAGACTTAAGTATAGATCAGAAAAAACTTTCTGGAATAACCAATACATCTCCCGGACGCATGGCCAGGTTGGCGGAAATATCGCCTTCCTTGATCAGGTCGTTCAGACGCACATTGAATTTCTGCTGCTTGCCGTCGACCGTGCGGATGATGCTCGCCTTGTTGCCGGAAGCGAATTCGGTGACGCCGCCGACGGCGATCAGCACATCCATCAAGGTCATGTCGCGACGGTACGGCAGCGCTTGCGGACGGGCGGCCTGGCCGATCACGCGGATCTGCTTGTCGTAGGTGCCGATGAAGCCGGTCACGATGACGGTGACGACCGGCTGCTGGATGAATTTCGACAGCGCTTTTTCAATGTCGCGCGCCAGCTCGGTCGAGGTCTTGCCGCTGGCCGGCAAGTCTTCCACCAGCGGCGTGGTGATCTTGCCGTCCGGACGCACCGGCACTGACATCGACACTTCCGGATTGCGCCACACGATGATGTTGACACTGTCGCCAGGGCCGATCACATAGTCGGGGCTGACGGCGCCGTTGTCGGCCGGCGGCGCGCTGCCGCGGGAAGTGCTGGCGCAACCGGTCAGCAGCAGGGCGGCCGCGGCCAGCGCGAGCGAGGCGAAGCGCTTCATCATTGTCATGTTTTGAGTGTTCACTGAAGTTCCTTTAGCGACGGGCGTGCGCACGGGGCGGGTGGCAGCGGATCGACGATTATGCGGTTTTGTTCCTGGGATACAGGTGTTGATATTCAACAATTGCTATTTAACCATTTTTTGGCCTAGGGTATTTTATACCATACGCCATGCCGCTCGATAACATCCTTGGAGAAATAGTTCTTCTAGGGGGACTTTCGTTGCAATAGTTCACGCACGTATTGCACCGGCATGGCGTAGGTGATGCCGCTCGGCTGGGTGATCGCGGTTTCCTTTAAGCCGCGCACGTAGACCATATTGACGACGCCGAGCACCACCCCGGTCTCGGGGTCGTACACCGGGCTGCCGCTGTTGCCCGGGTAGGCGGTGCCGTCGAGCTGGTAGACCGGAAACGGATTGCGCTGCAGCTGGGCGAGGGTCTTGATGTCGAGCTTTTGCGAGTTCAGGGAGGGCATCACGACCGGCGTGACGGCCGACAGCATGGCGCGGTGGGTCACGTGGTGCAGGCCCAGCACCATTCCCAGCGGAAAACCGGTGAACGCCAGGTCGCGTCCCTCGGCCGCCAGCGGCGCCTCGCCCAGCTGCAGGGCAGGCAGCGGCGCGCCAGTCAGGCGCAGGTGGGCCAGGTCGTGCTCGCGGTCGCGTGCCACCAGCACCGCCGGGCGATAGTCGACGCTGTCGCCCTTGCCGATGACGATGCAGAGGGTTTCCATCTTTTCCGTGTCGAGCAGCTCGGGCACGGTGTGCGAATTGGTGATCACCGACAGGCCGTCGCCTACCACGAAGGCGGTGCCGCCGAACACGATCGATGGACTGCGGGTGCGCTGGAAGGTGCCGACGCCGACGATGGCGCCCTTGACCGCGGCGATGGTGTGGCTGAGATCGGCGGCTTGGGCCGGCGCGCCGGAAAGCGCCAGGCCAAGCGCGCCCAGCAAAACGGTGCAAGCGACGAGCGGCGAAAGAAGGCGTATTTTCATGGGCGACGAAGAGGAGGATGCAGTAGATAAATAATTCGGCATATCGGGCAAGGCATGCGCCTGGGGCGAGAGGAATCGGCCGACAAGCCGCCACGCTCATTGAGGCAGGAAAAATTTGCTCAACAATATCAGAATTTGTGGCGTGGCCGCGCCAAACTCGGCAGCTTCCGGCGTCGGATGACTCAGACTCGTCTTACAAGTGTAAGATTTGCATTAGAGATAGCGTTTTGGCTTGAGCAACAATACAATGTGCGAAATCTTTCCTTCGCACCAATCCGCGCCACATTCACGGGCCCGTTGAGGGGCGCGCACAATATGTTTCTGATAACGGTCTGCGGCAAGTTTATTGTATTATATGATACTAACGATGAGTATTTGACAATATAAATGCCGAAATCAGCCCCTGCTGGTCGTCGTCAGCGCGCGTCAAACCTTGTAAAAATGAACAGTCCTTGGCGCAGTAACCACATTTTTCCAAGATGCAATTGCAATTGCTCTCAGTACAAGCGATGATGCGCAGTAGTGCATTTCATTTTTAACGTCGCGGTGGGCGTCCACCCGACTTACCTGATAACGAGATTAACGCGATGGCAGAAATAAGCGCCGTAATTCTGAGTTTCCTGAAAGCGATAGGAAAATACCGCTGGTACGCGGTCGTGATCTCCTGGACCGTCGCGATCATCGGCTGGGCCGTGGTCTACAAGCTGCCCAACGACTACCAGGCCTCGGCCCGCGTCTACGTCGACACCCAGAGCATCCTCAAGCCGCTGCTGTCGGGCATGACAACCCTGCCGAACGTCGACCAGCAAGTGCAGTTCATGCGCCGCACCCTGATCAGCCGGCCGAACGTCGAGCGCGTCATGCGCATGGTCGACCTCGACGTCAAGACCGCCAGCGTCAAGGAACACGAAAAGATGGTCGACGACCTGATGGCGCAGATCCGCATCGGCGGCACCGAGCGCGACGACATCTACACCATCACCTACAACAATCCGAACCCGAAACTGGGCAAGGACGTGGTGCAATCGCTGCTGACCATCTTCGTCGAAGGCAGTTTCGGCGGCAAGAAGCAGGATTCGGAAAAGGCCGTCCAGTTCATCGACGACCAGATCAAAACGTACGAAGAGAAACTGGCGGCGGCGGAAAATTCGCTCAAGGACTTCAAGATCCGCAACATGGGCATGCTGCCGCGCGCCGGCAGCGACTACACCGGCAAGATGGGTGAAGTGGCCGACGCGCTCAGCCAGGCGCGCCTGGAATTGCTCGAAGCCGAGCAGGCCCGCAACGCCATCAAGCGCCAGATCGCCGGCGAAGACCCGACCCCGCTGAGCCCGACCACCGAGATCATCGACCCGGCCGACGCCAATCCGGAAATCGACGCCCGCATCGCCGCCATCAACAAGAACCTCGACGCCCTGCGCCTGCAGTACACCGAAGCGCATCCCGATATCGTCTCCAACAAGCGCCTGCTGGCAAGCCTCGAAGCGAAGAAGAAGGAAGAAGCGAAGAAACACAAGCGCAGCCTCGATCCGGGCGCCAACTACAGCCCGATGCTGCAGCAGCTGAACGTCGCCCTGTCGGTGGCCGAAGCACGGGTCGCCTCGCTCAAGGCGCGGGTCGATGAATACAATTCGCGCAACGCCCGCATGCGTTCGCAAAGCAACGAGGCGCCGGAGATCGAAGCCCAGCTGGCACAGCTCAATCGCGATTACCAGGTCAACCGCGACAACTACCAGAAGCTGGTCGAGCGGCGCGAGTCGGCCAAGCTGTCGGGCGACCTCAGTTCGGCCACCGACATGCTGACCTTCCGCGTGATCGATCCGCCGATCGCGCCGTCGACCCCGGCCGGTCCGAACCGCCCGCGCCTGTTCTCGCTGGTGTTTGTCGGCGCCCTGATCGCCGGCCTGGTCGTCGCCCTGCTGATGAGCCAGGTGCGTCCGACCTTCCTCAGTCAGGCTTCGCTGCGCGATGTGACCGGTGTGCCTATCCTCGGCAGCATCAGCATGAACTGGACCAACGAGCAGAAAGTGCGCCGCAAGCGCCGTCTGTACGCGCTCGGCGCATCCGTCTTCTTGCTGTTCGGCGCCTATGGCGGCGTGATGGCAGCCATCCTGATTCGACCTTCGCTGTAACGCGCGGACAAGGAGAAACCCATGAGCATTATCGAAAAAGCCGCCGGCCGCATCGACCAGAAACGCGACCAGGCCGCAGCCGTGCCGGCCGTCACTGAAGCAGCGCAGGCAGCCTCTGCCGCCGCGCCGTCGCCGCAGGCAGTGGCAACACCAGTAGCAGCACCAGTAGCAGCAGCAGTAGCAGCAGCAGTAACAGCGCCAGTGGCCGCAGCGGCCGCGCCGGTCGCCGCCACCGTGCAAAAACTCGCGCCCGAGCAAACCCCGCAGCCGGTCAAGCACACCACCAAGAAAGTCGAACTCGACCTGGCGCGCATGCGCGACATGGGCATGGTCACCGCCGCCGGCGGCCGTACCTTGCTGGTGGAAGACTTCCGCATCATCAAGCGGCCGCTGATCAAGCGCGCCTTCGCCGAGCGCGCGCCGGGCGACAAGCCGGGCAACCTGATCATGATCACCAGCTCGCTGCCGGGCGAGGGCAAGACCTATTGCGCGATCAACCTGGCGATGAGTATCGCGATGGAACTGGACCACACCGTGCTGCTGATCGACGCCGACGTGGCGCGCCCTTCGGTGCTGCGCACGCTCGGCCTGCCGGCCCAGCGCGGCCTGATGGACATCCTGCTCGACGACAAGCTCGACCTGGCCGACGTGATGATGCGCACCAACGTCGACACCCTCAGCATCCTGCCGGCCGGCACCAGCAACCCGCGCGCCACCGAGCTGTTGGCCAGCTCGACCATGAGTACCCTGGTCTACGAAATCGCCAACCGCTATCCGGACCGGATCGTGATTTTCGATTCGCCGCCGCTGCTGCTCACCAGTGAAGCGCACGTGCTGGCCACCCACATGGGCCAGATCGTGGTGGTGGTCGAGTCCGAGACGACGACCCAGCACGCGGTCAAGGAATCGCTGCGCCAGCTCGAAGGCTGCAGCAATGTGAACCTGATCTACAACAAGACGCGCGAGTTCCCCGGCATCGAAGAAACGTATGACTATCACTATGGCTAAACCGGGGCGCCTCAAAGCGCATTACATGGCAAGCTTGCCCTGGACCGCCCCGCTGGCGGTGGCGGCGCTGCTGGCGTCCGCGCCGGCCGCCGCGTCATGGAAATTCACGCCGGCGGTGAGCCTGTCGGAAACCTACACCGACAATGTCAACCTGGCGACGCCGGAGCTGGCCCAGGGCCAGTTCGTCAGCGACCTGGCGCCGTCGATCGCGATCGCCAACGACAGCCCGCGCTTCAAGCTGGCGGCCAGCTATCGCCTGCACGCCTATCTGTATTCAGACAAGCAAGTGGCCAACACGAACGAGCGCAACCGCGAGTTCGACGCCAGCCTCAAGTCCAAGCTGATCCAGGATTTCCTCTACCTCGACGCCAACGCCACGCGGGCCCAGCAGAACGTCTCGGCGTTCGGCCCCCAGGGGGGCGGCAACAACTATTCCTCGGCCAACAAGGCCGAAGTGTCGACCTACCGCATCGCGCCCTACGTAATGCACCGGTTCGGCTCGAGCGCCGACCTGCAAGTGCGCTACACGCGCGACTCGGTCGACGGCGGCACTTCCGGGCTCGGCAACAGCAAGTCGGAAACCGCCTCGTTCAGCCTGGCCACCGGGCCGACCTTTCGCACGCTCGGCTGGACGCTCGACTACAACCGCCAGCAGCTGCACGACAGCATCACCGAGGAATCCTCGTCGGAAGTGGCGACGGCCGGACTGCGCTACCGCGTGGCCTCGGAGCTGAGCCTGACGGCCAACGGCGGCTACGACAAATACGAATACCAGGCGCCGGGCGGCGAATCGCGCGGCAAGAATTACGCCGTCGGCTTCATCTGGACGCCGTCCCTGCGCACCTCGGTCACGGCCAGCGCCGGGCGCCGCTATTTCGGCAAGAGCTATCTGCTCGACGCCAGCCACCGCAGCCGCCACACGGTGTGGAGCATCAACTACAACGACGCCGTCACCACCACCCGCTCGCAATTCCTGCTGCCATCGACCATCAACACCGCCGCCATGCTCGACGGCCTGTTCACGCCGCAGTATCCGGACGCCGATGCGCGCCGCGCGGCGGTCGAGGCGTACATGCGCTCCACCGGCCTGCCGGCCAGCCTGGCCGACAGCGTCAATTACTTCAGCAACCGCTACATGCTGCAGCGTCAGTTCCAGGCCTCGGTCGCGCTCAACGGCGCCCACAGCACCTTGCTGGTGAGCCTGTACAAGAACCGCCGCAGCGCCCTGTCGAACCAGCAGGCCGACAGCGAGCTGCTCGGCAGCACGCAGCTAGCGATCAACGACAATACCAGCCAGGTCGGCGCCAACGCTTCGTACAATTACACCTTGTCGTCGCGCACCACCGCTAACCTGGGCGCGTCGATTTCACGCAGCAAATCCTTATCGACCGCGCTGACCGCCGACAACGCCAGTTATCTACGGCTCGGCGTCTCGCACAAATTCGCCCCCAAGCTCAACGGTTCCATCGACCTGCGCCATGTGCGCGGCTCGACCGGACTGGGCAGCGGCCAAAGCTACCGCGAAAACGCGGTGTCGGCGACCCTTTCAACGCAGCTCTAGCGGAGTCAGCAAGCGATGTATGAAACTTATTACGGGTTGAGCGCCAAGCCGTTCCGATTGCGGCCCGATCCCCATTTCTTCTTCGGCAGCAAGGGCCACAAGCGGGCCATGGCTTACCTCGAGTACGGCCTGTCGCAGGGCGAGGGCTTCATCGTCATCACCGGCGAAGTCGGGGCCGGCAAGACCACGCTGGTGCGCAACCTGTTCAACCACCTGCCGTCCGAACAGATCGTCGCCGCCCACATCGTCAACACCCACCTCGACACCGACGACACCCTGCGCACGGTGGTGGCGGCGTTCGGCCTGCCGTATGAAAACGTCAGCAAGACCGACCTCCTGACCCGCCTGGAAACCTTCCTGCGCGCCTGCGACCAGGAAGGCAAACGGCCGCTGCTGGTGGTCGACGAAGCGCAAAACCTGACCCCGCGCGTGGTCGAGGAACTGCGCATGCTGTCGAACTTCCAGACCGACGACAAATCGCTGCTGCAAACCTTCCTGCTGGGCCAGCCCGAGTTCCGCACCACCCTGCACAGCCCCGATATGCAGCAGCTGCGCCAGCGCGTGATCGCCAGCTACCACCTGGGGCCGATGGACGCGCCCGAATCGAAGGCGTACATCGAGCACCGCTTGAGCACCGTCGGCTGGAAGGGCGATCCGTCGTTTACCGACGGCGCCCACGCGGCCATCTTCGCCCACACCGGCGGCATTCCGCGCAAGACCAACACCCTGCTCGACCGCGTGCTGCTGATGGGCTACCTGGAAGAGATGCATGCGTTTACCGAGGACGACGTCAACACCGTCATCAAGGATATCGCCCAGGAATTCCAGCTGCCGCCCGACCAGGCCGAGCTGGCCGCCACGCTGGCGCCGGCGGTCGACGCCATGCACAACCAGTTCATGGACGAGCGCATGATGCGCCTGGAAAAATCGATCGTCTCGGTGCTGTCGATCCTGAAAAAGATCGTCGCCTCGCCAGGGTCGGCCGCGGCCGCCACCTCAGCTGCCACCGCCGCCAGCGTTCCCACCCCTCGCCTGGACAACCACGAATGATGATGCTCGCCCCCACCGCGCGCGTGCCGGCCGACGGCCGCATCCGCAACGCGATGACGATCGACGTCGAGGATTACTTCCAGGTCTCTGCGTTCGCCAACAACATCGCGCGCGACAGCTGGCCGAGCCGCGAATGCCGGGTCGAAGCCAACGTCGAGCGCATCCTCGCGATGCTCGACGAGCGCGGCGTCAAGGCCACCTTCTTCACCCTCGGCTGGATCGCCGAGCGCTATCCGGCGCTGGTACGCCAGATCGTCGCCGGCGGTCACGAGCTGGCCAGCCACGGCTACAGCCACCTGCGCGCGTCCGACCAGGACTTGGCCGAATTCACCGAAGACATCCGCAGCAGCAAGGCGCTGCTCGAAGACATCGGCGGCGTGCAGGTGCGCGGCTACCGCGCGCCGAGTTTTTCGATCGGCACCAAGAACCTGTGGGCGCTCGACGCCCTGCTCGACACCGGCTACAAGTACAGCTCGAGCATCTACCCGATCGCCCACGACCACTACGGCATGCCCGACGCGCCGCGTTTCGCCTTCTACCCGCACGGGCCGGACGGCTTGCTCGAAGTGCCGATCACCACCATCCGCCTGATGAACCGCAACTTGCCGACCGGCGGCGGCGGTTACTTCCGCCTGCTGCCCTACGCCATCTCGCGCGCGATGATGAACCGGGTCAACAAGGTCGACCAGCGGCCGGCCATTTTCTATTTCCATCCGTGGGAAATCGACCCGGGCCAGCCGCGCCCGGACGGCATCAGCCTCAAGTCGCGTTTTCGCCATTACGTCAATCTGGAGCGCATGGAAGGCCGAATCCGGCACCTGACGCACGATTTCGCGTGGGACCGGATGGACCGCATTTTCCTGAGCACGCCATGAATTCAGTGTTAGCAGCAGCAAACGCGCCGGCGGCCGCCGCCAGCGCTCCAGTGACCATCAAACTGATGGGCGCGGCCGACCGTGCCCGCTGGGACGCCTTCGTCAACGCCCATCCGGACGCCACCTTTTTCCACCGCGCCGGCTGGCAGCAAGTGATCGAAGAGTCGTTCGGCAACAAGACCTGGTTCTACTACGCCGAACAGGGCGGCCAGATCGTCGGCGTGCTGCCGCTCTCGCAAGTGAAGAGCCGGCTGTTCGGCAACGCGCTCGGCGCCATGCCGTTCTGCGTGTACGGCGGCGTGCTGTCGTCGGTGCCGGCCGCGCGTGAGGCGCTCGACGCCGCCGCCGACGCCCTGGCGCGCGAACTGAAGGTCGGCCATCTGGAATACCGCAACATGGTCGCCGCCCACCCGGACGATCCGAGCTGGCAGCAGAAGGAAATGTACGTCACCTTCCGCAAGGCGATTACCGCCGACGACGAAGAGAACATGAACGCCATCCCGCGCAAGCAGCGCGCGATGGTGCGCAAGGGCATCAAGCTCGGCCTGACGGGCGAAGTCGACGACAATGTCGACCGCATGTTCATCGCCTACGCCAACAGCGTGCACCGGCTCGGCACCCCCGTGTTCCCGAAAAAATACTTCGCCAACCTGAAAAAGGTGTTCGGCGAGGAATGCGAAGTGCGCACCATCGTGCTGGGCGAGGAAATCGTCGCCGCCGTGCTCAGTTTCTACTGGCGCGACGAGGTGGTGCCCTACTACGGTGGCGGCATGCCGCGCGCGCGCGAACTGGCCGGCAACGACTTCATGTACTGGAACCTGATGCAGGCGGCCGCCGCGCGCGGCGCGCGCCTGTTCGACTTCGGCCGCAGCAAGCTGGGCACCGGCGCCTACGACTTCAAGAAGAACTGGGGCTTCACCGCCCAGCATCTGCCTTACGAGTACAAGCTGTACGCCTCGGACACGCTGCCGGACAACAATCCGCTCAATCCGAAGTACCAGCTGTTCATCAAGATGTGGAAGAAGCTGCCGCTGCCGCTGGCCAACGCGATCGGCCCGCATATCGTCAAGAACCTGGGCTGAGCGCGTGGAGAATCTGCTGCTGCTGGTGCATCGCATCCCGTATCCGCCCAACAAGGGCGACAAGATCCGTTCCTACCACCTGCTCAAGCACCTGGCGCAGCGCTACCGCGTGTTCCTCGGCACCTTCGTCGACGATCCCGACGACTGGCAGCACCTGCCGCGCGTGCAGGCGCTGTGCGCCGGCAGCCATTTCGCCAAGCTCAACCCGAAGCTGGCGCGCGTGCGCAGCCTCGGCGCGCTGCTGGCCAACCGTTCGCTCTCGCTCGACTACTACCGCGACGCCGGCCTCAAGCAGTGGGTGGCGCAGACTATGGCGCGCGAAACAATCGGCCGCGTGCTGGTGTTCTCCTCGGCCATGGCGCAATACGCCGAGCCCTACCCCGAGGCGCGCCGGGTGGTCGACTTCTGCGACGTCGATTCGGACAAGTGGCGCCAGTACGCCGACCAGAAATCCTGGCCGATGAGCATGCTGTACGGCCACGAGGCGCGCCAGCTGCTCGCCTACGAGCGCAAGGTCGCGCGCGAGACCGATGCTTCGCTGTTCGTCTCCGGCCCCGAGGCGGACTTGTTCCGCTCGCTGGCGCCGGAATCGGACGCGCGCATCGGCTTCTTCAACAACGGCGTCGACACCGACTATTTCACGCCCGAGGCCCGCTACGACAATCCCTACCCGGCCGGCGCCCGCGTGCTGGCGTTTGCCGGCGCCATGGATTACTGGCCCAACGTCGACGCCGTGCAATGGTTCGCCAATGAGATTTTCCCGGCGCTGCGGGCGCGCCATCCGGACGCGCTGTTCTACATCGTCGGCGCGCGCCCGGCCCCGGCGGTGCAGCAACTGGCCAGCCTGCCCGGCGTGCACGTGACCGGCACCGTGCCGGACGTGCGCCCGTTCGTCGCTCACGCGGCGTGCTCGGTGGCGCCGCTGCGCATCGCGCGCGGCATCCAGAACAAGGTGCTCGAAGCGATGTCGATGGCCAAGATGGTGATCGTCTCGCCGCAGGCGCTCGAAGGCATCGCCGCCGAACCCGGGCGCGAACTGCTGCTGGCCGACGGCGCCGCCGCCTTCGCCGACGCCTGCCGCCAGGCGCTTGAAACGCCCGACCCGGCGCTCGGCGCCGCCGCCCGCCGCCGCGTGGTGGCGCGCTATGGCTGGAGCGCCAACCTCGCCGACGTCGACCGCCTGCTCGACACCCCGCGCACCATCGCCAGGACCGCATGAACACGACCATCACCTCATCGCGCGACGGCGCCCCGCGCGCCCTGCTGCTGGCGCTCGCGCTGCTGCTGCCGCTGGCGATCTACTTCTCGACCGCGCAATCGATCGTGGCGATCTGGAACCGCTCCGAAACCTTCGCCCACGGCTACATCATCCTGCCGATCAGCCTGTGGCTGATCTGGAAGCAGCGCGCCTCGCTGGCGCGCACCGCCGTCAAGCCGTTCTGGCCGGCCTACATCCTGCTGCTCGGCTGCGGCTTCGGCTGGGTGCTGGCCAAGCTGGGCGACGTGCAGATCGTCATGCAGTACATGCTCGCCTGCATGCTGCCGCTGTCGGTGCTGGCCATCGCCGGCTTCGCCATCACCCGCCAGATCCTGTTCGCCCTGCTGTTCATCCTGTTTGCCGTGCCCTTCGGCGAAGTGTTCATTCCGCCGCTGATCGGCGTGACCGCCAACTTCACGGTCGACGCCCTGCGCCTGACCGGCATCCCGGTGCTACGCGAAGGCAACAGCTTCACGATCCCCTCGGGCAGCTGGTCGGTGGTGGAAGCGTGCAGCGGCGTGCGCTACCTGATTTCCTCGTTCACCCTCGGCTGCCTGTACGCCTACCTGACCTACCGCTCGCGCTGGCGCCAGGCGCTGTTCGTACTGATGTCGATCCTGGTGCCGATCCTCGCCAACGGCGCGCGCGCCTACATGATCGTGATGATGGGCCACCTGTCGGGCATGACCATGGCGGTCGGGGTCGACCACCTGATCTACGGCTGGGTGTTCTTCGGCATCGTGATGTTCCTGCTGTTCTGGATCGGCAGCTTCTGGCGCGAAGACCAGAAGGACGGCGGCGCCGCCGACGTCGCTTTTGCACAACGCCTGCGCAACCAGCCGCCGTCGAGCCGGGCCGCCACCCTGGCCGGCGCCGCGCTGGCGCTCGCGCTGGTGATCGGCGTCTGGCCGCTGTATGCCTGGTCGCTGCAGCGCGCCGAGCACAATCCGGTGGCCGCCAGGCTGGCGCCGCTCGCCACCGACTGGAGCGGCGCGCCCGCCTTCACCGACTGGCAGCCCGGCTTCGACCCGGCGCCAACCCAGTCGCGCCAGTTCTACGCCAAGGATGGCCGCCAGGTCGGCGCCAGCGTGCTGTACTACCGCAACCAGCAACTCGGCCAGCGCCTGATCAGCTCGACCAACCAGATGGTGCAGGCCAAGAGCGACTGGCGCGACATCGACAGCGCCTTGCGCACCGAGCAGATCGGCGGCCACGCCTTCACCGTGCGCGAAGACAGCCTGAAGGGCCCGAGCGGGCGCCTGCTGGTGTGGCGCTGGTACTGGATCGACCAGCAGACCACCACCAGCGACTATGTCGGCAAGGCCCTGCAAGTGCGCCAGAAGATGCTGCACGGTAGCGACGACGGCGCCGCGGTGATGCTGTACGCGGCCTACGACGAGCATCCCGAGTCGGCCCGCGCCGCGCTGCGCGCCTTCCTCACGGCCAACCAGGCGGCGCTCGATGCCGGGCTGGCGGCCAACATCAAGCGTTAAGGGGCCGCGTCATGTTGCAGGAAGCCCCACTCATCGTCCACCTGATCTACCGGCTCGACTTCGGCGGACTGGAAAACCTCATGGTCGAGCGCATCAACCGCATGCCGGCCAAGGCGTACCGCCACGCGATCGTCTGCCTGACCGACTACACCGGCTTTGCCAAAAAAATCAGCAAGCCGGGTGTCGGCCTGTACGCCCTGCACAAGCAGCCGGGCCTGTCGCTGGGCACCCATGCCGCCCTGTTCAAGCTGCTGCGCCGCCTGAAACCGGCGATCCTGCACAGCTACAACCTGTCGGCGATCGAATACGCCCCGGTGGCGCTGGCCGCCGGCGTGCCCGTGCGCATCAACGGCGCCCACGGCCGCGACGCCGCCGACCCGCAGGGCCGCAACAAGAAGCACAACGCGCTGCGCCGCGCGATGGTGCCGTTCTACGATTGCTGCTACGCCAATTCGGCCGACATGCTCGAATGGAACCGCAGCGTCATCAAGGTGCCCGACCACAAGAGCCGCCTGCTGGCCAACGGCATCGACACCGACAAGTTCCATCCGCGCAGCGACCCGCAGTCGCCGCGCCCGCACGGCTTCGGCGCCGAGTGCATCGTCATCGGCACGGTCGGCCGCATCCAGGACGTGAAGAATCACGCCAGCCTGGTCGACGCCTTCATCGCCTTGCGCGAGCGGCTGCCCGAACAGCGCGACAAGCTGCGCCTGGCGATCGTCGGCGACGGCCCGCTGCTGCCGGCCCTGCGCGCCAAGGTCGAGCAGGCCGGCATCGCCGAACTGGTCTGGCTGCCGGGCGCGCGCAACGACGTCGCCGACATCCTGCGCAGCCTCGACATCTTCGCCATGTCCTCGATCGCCGAAGGCACGCCCGGCTCGGCGCTCGAAGCGATGGCCAGCGGCTTGCCGGTGGTCGGCACGCGCGTCGGCGGCATCCCCGAAGTGATCGACGACGGCGTCACCGGCGCGCTGGTGCCGGCCTCCCATCCGCAGGCGATGGCCGCCGCGTTCGAGCCGTACGTGCGCCAGCTGGGACTCGCGCCACGCCACGGCGCCGCCGGCCGCCAGCGCGTGCTGAACAAATACAATATGACGGCGATGGTGGCCGGCTATCAATCTCTCTACGACGCCCTGTGCGACCGTAAAAAAACCAAAAAAGGTCCTTAAATCATGTGTGGAATCGTCGGCATCTTTGATACCCGCGGCGCGCGCGCCATCGACCCAGCGCTGTTAAAGCGCATGAATGAAACCCAGCATCATCGCGGCCCCGATGAGGGCGACATCTATACCGAGCCGGGCGTCGGCTTCGGCCACCGGCGCCTGTCGGTGATCGACATCGCCAGCGGCCAGCAGCCGATGTTCAACGCCGCCGGCGACGTCGGCGTGGTGTTCAACGGCGAGATCTACAACTTTCCCGAGCTGACCGAAGAACTCGAAAAGATGGGCTACGTGTTCCGCACCAAGAGCGACACCGAAACCATCGTGCACGCCTGGGAAGCCTGGGGCGAGAACTGCGTCGACCACCTGCGCGGCATGTTCGCCATCGGCGTGTGGGACCGCACCAAGCAGACCATGTTCATGGCGCGCGACCGCATGGGCGTCAAACCTTTCTACTACGCGATCCTGCCGGACGGCATGTTCATCTTCGGCTCGGAATTGAAATCCCTGCGCGCCCACCCGGACCTGCCGCACGAGATCGACGTGCGCGCGGTGGAAGACTACTTCGCCTACGGCTACGTGCCGGAACCGAAAACCATCTACAAGGGCGCGAAAAAACTCTCGCCCGGCTTCAAGCTGACGGTGAAGATCGGCCAGCCGATTCCGGAACCGGTGCAATTCTGGGACGTGCCGTTCAAGCTGCACGCGCCGATGAGCCAGCACGACGCCGAGGAAGAATTGATCGTGCGCCTGCGCGAAGCCGTCAAGATTCGCCTGAAAGCCGAAGTGCCGCTCGGCGCCTTCCTGTCGGGCGGCGTCGATTCGAGCGCGATCGTGGCGATGATGGCCGGCCTCATGAAGGACCCGGTCAACACCTGCTCGATCGCGTTCAAGGACAAGGCCTTCGACGAGTCGGCCTACGCCGAACAGGTGGCGATCCAGTACAAGACGCAGCACCACACCGAGACCGTCGACACGGACGACTACGCCCTGCTCGACACCCTGGCCGACCTGTACGACGAGCCGTACGCCTACAGTTCGGCCATTCCGACCTATCGCGTGTGCCAGCTGGCGCGCAAACGCGTGACGGTGGCGCTGTCGGGCGACGGCGGCGACGAAAACTTTGCCGGCTACCGGCGCCACCGTTTCGCCATGGGCGAAGAAAAGGTGCGTTCGATGCTGCCGCTGACGGTGCGCCGCCCCCTGTTCGGCTTCCTCGGCAAAACCTATCCGAAGGCCGACTGGGCGCCGCGCATGTTCCGCGCCAAGACCACCTTCGAAGCGTTGGCGCGCGACCTGGTGGACGGCTATTTCCATGGCGTCTCGGTCATGCCCGACCGGGTCAGG
>JBDSTZ010000244.1:0-11458 GCA_039927975.1 Massilia sp.
CGGCGCAACGGAACAGCCCCGCCAGGGCCGTGCATACCCATAAAACAACGACAAACGCACCGGAAACGGCGCGGCGCACTATAATATCCGCTCGCCTTGTAACGTTCTGCCATTAGCTGCCAGCCAACCTTGTCAGCCCAACCGGACTTTTCTAATATATGCAATACGTGTCTACCCGCGCCGCCGCATCGGCCGCTTCGTCGTCCCCCCAACAATTTTCGGACATTCTGCTCGGCGGCCTGGCCGCCGACGGCGGTCTGTTCCTGCCTTCGGCCTACCCGCAGGTGAGCGGCGCGGAGCTGGACGCGTGGCGCCAGCTGTCCTACGCCGACCTGGCGTTCGAGATCCTGCGCAAGTTCGCGACCGACATCCCCGAGGCGGACCTGCGGGCGCTGACCGCCAAGACCTATACCAAGGAGGTCTACCGCAACGCCCGCGCCGGCGAAAAGGCCAGCCAGATCACGCCTTTGCGCGTGCTGGAAGAAGGCGACAACGGCACCAAACTGGTGCTGCAGGCGCTGTCGAATGGCCCGACCCTGGCCTTCAAGGACATGGCGATGCAGTTGCTGGGCAATCTGTTCGAGTACACGCTGGCCAAGCAGAACGCGGAACTGAACATTTTCGGCGCCACCTCGGGCGACACCGGCAGCGCCGCCGAATACGCGATGCGCGGCAAGAAGGGCATCCGTGTCTTCATGCTGTCGCCGCACCAGAAGATGAGCGCCTTCCAGACCGCGCAGATGTTCAGCCTCCAGGACCCGAACATCTTCAACATCGCCATCGAGGGCGTGTTCGACGACGCCCAGGACATGGTCAAGGCGGTGTCCAACGACCTGCCGTTCAAGACCAAACAGAAGATCGGCACCGTCAATTCGATCAACTGGGCGCGCGTCGTGGCGCAGGTGGTGTACTACTTCCGCGGCTACCTGTCGGCCACCACGTCGAACGACCAGAAGGTCTCGTTCACCGTGCCGTCGGGGAACTTCGGCAATATCTGCGCCGGCCACATCGCCCGCATGATGGGTCTGCCGATCGACAAACTGATCGCCGCCACCAACGAAAACGACGTGCTCGACGAATTCTTCCGCACCGGCGTCTACCGCGTGCGCAAGTCGGCCGAGACCTACCACACCAGCAGCCCGTCGATGGACATCTCCAAGGCGTCCAACTTCGAGCGCTTCGTCTACGACCTGGTCGGCCGCGACGCCGCCCGCGTGCAGGCGCTGTTCCACAAGGTCGAAACCGAAGGCGGCTTCGACCTGTCGGGCAAACCTGGCAGCGACGGCGACGAATTCAAACTGGTCGCGCAATACGGCTTCCAGTCGGGTAAATCGACCCACAAGGACCGCGTCGACACCATCCGCGACGTTGAAGACGACTACGGCATCACCATCGACACCCACACCGCCGACGGCATCAAGGTCGCGCGCGAACACCTGGCGCCCGGCGTGCCGATGATCGTGCTCGAAACCGCGCTGGCCGCCAAGTTCAACGAGACCATTCTCGAAGCGCTCGGCACCGACGCGGCGCGTCCAGCCGGCTTCGAGGACATCGAATCGCTGCCGCAAAAATTCGTCGTCATGGGCGCGGACGTGGTCAAAATGAAGGACTACATCGCCGCCCACACCGGCCTGTAAGCCATGAGCGAACCCGCCCGCAAGCCGATGCTGTCCGTTGCCGAAGCGCTGGCGTTTCTGCTTGCCGTGGCGCGCCCGCTCACCGAGACCGAGCAAGTTGCCACGCTGGACGCCAACGGCCGCGTGCTGGCCGCGCCGCAGACGTCGACCATCGACGTGCCGTCGGCCGACAACACCCAGATGGACGGCTACGCGGTGCGCGCGGCCGATTGCGCCGGCGGCAGCGTCGTATTGCGCATCACGCAGCGTATTCCGGCCGGCCAGGTAGGCCAGTTCCTGGCGCCTGGCGAAGCGGCGCGCATCTTCACCGGCGCCATGATTCCCGATGGCGCCGACGCCGTCGTCATGCAGGAACAATGCGAAGCGGTGGGCGACAGCGTCACCGTCAGTCATACGCCGAAAGCGGGCGAATGGATCCGCCGCGCCGGCGAGGACATTAAAACAGGCGCCGTCATCCTTGATCGCGGCACCCGCCTGCGCAGCCAGGAGCTCGGCCTGGCCGCCTCGGTCGGTCTTGCCCAACTGCCCGTGTTTCGCCGCCTGAAAGTGGCGGTGTTCTTCACCGGCGACGAGCTGACCATGCCCGGCGAAGCGCCAGGCGGCGTGCTCGCTCCCGGCGCCGTCTACAATTCAAACCGTTTCACGCTGCGCGCGCTGCTCGAAAACCTCGGTTGCGACATCACCGATTTCGGCATCGTGCCCGATTCGCTGGATGCCACCCGCGCCAGCTTGCGCCAGGCCGCGCAGGACAATGACCTGATCATCACTTCCGGCGGCGTGTCGGTGGGCGAGGAAGACCATATCAAGCCGGCGGTCGAGGCGGAAGGGCGGCTGAATATGTGGCAAATCGCCGTCAAGCCGGGTAAACCGCTCGCTTTTGGCGAAATCGACAAGCCTGGCGGCGCGGCTTTTTTCCTCGGCTTGCCCGGTAATCCGGTATCGAGCTTCATCACCTTCCTGCTGTTTGTGCGGCCGTTCATCCTGCGCCTCCAGGGCGCGCGCGACCAGGCGCCGCGCGCATGGCAGACGCGCGCCGATTTCGCCTGGCCCAAGGCCGACCGCCGCAACGAGTTTCTGCGCGCGCGCATCAACGCCGCCGGCGGCCTCGACCTGTTCCCCAACCAGGGGTCGGGCGTGCTGACTTCAACGGTGTGGGGTGACGGCGTGATCGACAATCCGCCGGGGCAGGTCATCGCCAGCGGCGACATGGTCCGCTTTATTCCGTTTTCAGAACTGCTTTACTAGGAGCGCACATGCAGATCAACCTGCGCTTTTTTGCCAGCGTGCGCGAAGCACTCGGCGTTTCACAGGAAGTGGCCGAGGTGCCGTCCGACGTCGCGACCATCGGCGACTTGCGGGCCCACCTGCTCGCGCGCGGCGGCGCGTGGGGCGAGGCCCTGGCCCCGGGCCGTGCGCTGCGCATGGCCTACAACCAGGTGATGTGCGGTCCCGAGGTCACGCTGACCGAGGGCTGCGAAGTGGCCTTCTTCCCACCTGTGACCGGCGGCTAGCAAGGCCGACGCGCCGCTCAGCGCTTGCGTGAGCGGCTGTACCGGCTGGCGACAAACACCGCCGACATGCCCAGCGCGAGGGCGGCCGACATCCCGAGGTTGTCGCCGAACTTCTTGCCGCTCAGCAGATCGACCACGGTGAGGATGGCGAACAGGCTGACCGCCGCCACCAGGTACTGCACTATCCAATAGCCCACACCGCGCATTCGCTTCTCCAGCCGTTTCAGAAAGATCTCATCTTACCCGCTGGCGGCCCGAATCGCGCGATTATCGATACGCAGCGCCGTTCAAGCCGGGGCCGACCATTGCAGCGAGCCCGGCGTGGTAAGCGTTTCGCCCGTCTCGAGCAGGGTCTTGAGGCCCGACAGCAGCATCGGCCAGCCGCCGTACAACTGCTCGTTGGCGCCGTCGCGCAGCTGATCGTGGGTGACCACCAGCCGGCACGAATCGGCCACCTGCGTGATCTCCCAGGTCACGCGCGAGGTGCCTTCGGCGGCCACATCCTCCGCCCACTTTGCGCGAAAGCTCTGCACCAGCCGGCGCGGCGGGTCGCTCTCGAGAATCTCGCCTTCAACGATTTCCAGGCCGTGGCCGGTGCCGACGTAGCGCGATCCGGCCTGCCAGTCCGATTGCACGATCATCCCGAAATTCCATTTGCTGCGGCTGTCGGCGACGGTGATCGCGTCCCACAGCCGTTCCGGCGTGGTCTTGATGTAGATTTCGAATACTTTTTCCAT
The DNA here is from genome assembly GCA_039927975.1 of Massilia sp. GTDB lineage: Bacteria > Pseudomonadota > Gammaproteobacteria > Burkholderiales > Burkholderiaceae_D > JBDSTZ01. The sequence goes on from JBDSTZ010000244.1 coordinate 3,886, forward strand.
GGTCTCTTGCTCCAGATGTTGTTTGAGGTCGCTTAACGCTGCGGCCCATGGCGCTGTGAACTTGCTGACCCAGCGGTCGTGGAGGAGTCGGATCGGCACCGCATTGAGAAAGTGCAGCTTTTCGCGGCCGCGCCGCTGCACCACCACCAGGCCGGCCGCCTCGAGCAGTTTCAGATGCTTCATCACCCCGAAACGGGTCATCGGCATGTGCTGTTCAAGCGCGCTCAATGTCTGGCCGTCTTCACGGAACAGGGCATCGAGCAAGCTGCGGCGGGTCGGGTCGGCCAGCGCCTTGAAAACGTCGTCGTCGTCCATGGATTCAATCATAGGTGACCATTTGGTCACATGTCAAGCGGCGCATCACTCGGCCTCCGGCAGGAAGATCGCCTCGATCGGCTTGTTGAACAATTTGGCGATGGCGAACGCAAGTGGCAGGCTGGGGTCGTATCGCCCTGTCTCGATCGCGTTGACGGTCTGGCGCGACACCAGTAGCAGGTCGGCCAGGTGGGCCTGGCTCCAGCCATGGTCGGCGCGCAGTTGGCGAATCAGGTTGTTCATCGGTTGGCCCACGCACGCCACAGTCCCACCACGCCCCAGACAGCGGCCATCAGCGGCCAGACCCAGAACATCGACTGCTTCGGAAAGCCCGCGGTTTCGAGGAAGCCGTAGGTGACCGAGGCCCCCGCCACCACGGCGGCGGCGATGCCGAAGGTCTCCAGCGTGAACTTGCGCTGGTATTCATCGATGCGCCGGACGTGGCGCGCCAGCGCCCAGATCATCAGGCCGAAACCGGCCATCGGCATGACCAGAAGGACGGTGCGCAACGGACCTTCGGTCATTGGCCTGCCGTAGACGAGCGAGCCGACCAGCAAGGCCACGTAGATGGCCAAGGCGATTCCCATTTCGCGGTAGTAGAGGTGCATGATGTGCTTATTGTGTCCCACGTTCGCTTCTCCTGGCTGTAAAGTATGCTTTACATATTAGGCGGGCCGCAAAGCGATGTCAAGCAACCTTTACATCTATTTTGCGGGGCCGATCTCCACTACAATGCGGCTCCCGTCCTTCGCCCCCGATCCGTCCATGAACCAGCTTCCCCGCACCGCCCGCGTCGCCGTCATCGGCGGCGGCCCCGCCGGCCTGATGGCGGCAGAGGTGCTCGGCCAGGCCGGTGTCGCGGTCGACCTGTACGACGCAATGCCGTCCGTGGGACGCAAGTTTCTGTTGGCCGGCAAGGGCGGCATGAACATCACGCACGCCGAACCGTACGCCGATTTCATCGGGCGCTACGGCCAGCGCGAGGCGCAGCTGCTCCCCTGGCTTGACCAGTTCACGCCGAGTGATGTACGCGCTTGGATACACGCACTCGGCATCGACACCTTCGTCGGCAGCTCCGGCCGCGTGTTCCCGGCAGATATGAAGGCGGCGCCCTTGCTGCGCGCCTGGCTGCACCGTCTGCGCGAAGCGGGCGTGCGCTTCCACATGCGCCACCGCTGGCTCGGCTGGCGCGATGCTCAATTACTGTTTGCCACCGAAGAGGGCGAACGTCTGGCCGGTGCCGACGCCGTGATCCTGGCGCTGGGCGGCGGCAGCTGGGCGCGGCTCGGTTCCGACGGTGCCTGGGTGCCGATTCTCGAACAGGCCGGCGTGCAGGTCGTCCCGCTGGCGCCGTCGAATTGCGGATTCGACACTGACTGGAGCGCGCATTTCAGCGCGCAGTACGCCGGCGCGCCCTTGACCACGGTGGCGATCAGCGCGCGCGATGCGCACGGCGTGCTGGCGCGTCGCCAGGGACAGTTCGTGATCACCGCGAGCGGCGTCGAAGGCAGCCTGATTTACGCCCTGTCGGCCGCCCTGCGCGAGCAGATCGCCGCCGAGGGCAGCACGACCATCTACCTCGACCTGGCGCCCGATTTTTCGACCGAAAAGGTGGCCGCCGAAGTGACCCGCCCGCGCGGCGCGCGCTCGATGTCGAGCCACCTGCAAAGCCGTCTCGGCATCAAGGGCGTGAAATCAGGTTTGCTGCGCGAATGCCTGTCGAAAGAATCCTTTGCCGACACGGCGCAGCTGGCCGTGGCCATCAAGATGCTGCCGCTGGTGCTGCGCCGGCCGCGCCCCATCGACGAGGCGATCAGCAGCGCCGGTGGGGTGCGTTTCGAGGCGCTGGACGGCGCCGCGCCGATGCTGCGCGCGCTGCCCGGCGTGTTCGCCGCCGGCGAGATGCTGGACTGGGAAGCGCCGACCGGCGGCTATCTGCTGACGGCCTGCTTTGCCAGCGGCCGCGCCGCCGCACGTGCCGCGCTCGAGTGGATCGGCCGCGCCGACGCTTAGTCGCCGAAACTTATTCGCCGAAACTTATTCGCCGAAGCTCACGCCGCCCGAGCCGCGCGTCTCGACCTTGCGCTCCTGCGGCTTGCCCAGCACGGTGGCGTTGCCGCTGCCGTGCACCTCGGCGTCCAGCTTGCGGCTGGCGCTGACCGTGGCGCTGCCCGAACCATTGAGTTCGAGCGTGGCCGATTCGACCCTCAGATGTTCGGCGTCGAGATTGCCCGAGCCGTTGAGCTGCGCCTTGAGTTCATGCGCCGTGCCAGCCGCCGTCAGCGAGCCCGATCCATGCAGTTCGGCCTCGACCTTGTCGCTGTTGCCGCCGTTGAGGTCGAGGCTGCCGCTGCCATTCTGCGTCGCCGCCAGCGCCCGATAGCGGCCGTTGAACACCATGCTGCCCGAGCCGCTGAGAACAATGCTCATCTTCTCGCCGCTAAAGCCATTGACGTCGCTGTTGGCGCTGCCGCGCACCTCCAGGCTGGCCAGCGAGGGCAGCACCAGCACCGCCTGCAAGGGCCGCCGGTGCAGCAGCAGCATGCCGCGCGTGCCGATGTGGATGGTGTCGCCGTCGAGCGTGGTCACCACCTGGGCCAGCAGGCGCTGTTCGCCGCGCACGCTCAGGCTGGCCACCGCGCCCTGGCGCACCGTCAGGTCGATCGGGCCGTCAAGGTCGACCGCGTTGACGTTGTTGGTCACCGCGCGCGCCTGGTTCTCGACCACGCGGCCCTCGGCGCCGGCGGAGCCGCTCTCGCCCTGGGCCCGCAGCATGCTGTACGACAGGCCGATCAGCACAAAGGCCAGGATCAGCAGGCTCAGTCCGACTTTCATTAATCCGCGCATGGCAGCTCCATCGGTGTCAGTGGCCCCTGAGCAGGGCCAGGTTCATGTGGAGGTAGCGCTTGATACCGATGATCGTGTAGCGCGTCACGACCAGGCTCAGTAGAAACAGCACGATCGCGCCGACCACCATCGTCAGACCGAAGATGATGCCCGTCACGCGCGATCCGGCGTCCATGTCGGTGCTGATGCGAATGCCGTGGCCGGCCACCGATTCGGCCCGCTGCACCACGCGCGAATCGGCCAGGCCGCCGGCCTGGTCCGCGTCCTCGTCGGCCGGCGCGGCGGCCTTGTCGCGCGGTCGGTCCTGCGAAATGTGAATGCCGTTTTCACCGATCACGATGGTGGTCTGGGCGGACTGGTCGAACGCGCCGCCGGCCTCGTCAATGATCAGCTGGCGCAGCGGTCCGTCGAGCACCAGCTCATTGGTGCCGGCCATCGAACCGGCGGTAATGGCGATGCCGGCCACGTAGAACGCCAGTGCGCAGGCGACCATGGTCGCCAGCAGGGCCGCGTAGACCAGCGCCGGCACCACCATGAACAGGTTGAAGATCGCCAGTCCGAGCGCCGACACCAGCATGCGCACCAGGTTGGCCGGGTTCTTCTGCTCGGCAAACGCTTGCAGATGGGTGTTGGCGCGCAGCGTCATGGCGATTTTTTTCGGCTCGCCCAGTTCGGCCGCGACGTCGGTCTCGGCGCGCCCGCTGGCGGCGGCGTCGACGAAGCGCTGCTCGTAATAAGCCAGCGTCTTGGCCTGCAGCTCGGGCGGCAGTCCCGCCATCGCCCGCTTGAGCGCGTCGAGAAATTCCAGTTTGCCCATCAATGATGCTCCGTGCGGCGCGTCAGAAGTGGCCGAGCGCGGCCGGCAGCGCAAGCAGCTCCAGCTTGACGATGATGAAGGTGCTCGCCGCCACCAGTGCCAGCAGGCTCGCGCTGCGTAATCCCAGGGTGATGCTCATGATGCTGATCCGTATTCATGCGGGTTGGTCGATGCTGGGACTTTACGCACAAGGTTCGGGATGCACCACCGGGATGCGACAGGCTGCGCATTTGGCGGGGCAGGCGGCGTTATTGGGCGACGGCTGCGCCAAGCAGCAGTCCGGCCGCCTGCGCGCCGCTGCGCACGGCCGACTCGAGTGTTGCCGGATAGTCACTGGCGGTGTAGTCGCCGGCCAGTAGCAGGCCGGGCAGGGGCAGGGTATTGGCCGGGCGCGCCAGGCCGGGCGTGCAGGCGAAGGTGGCGCGCTTTTCGGTGATCACCTGGCTCCACTCGGGCGTGGCCAGCTCGGGCCGGCCGAAGGTTTCGGCCAGCTGCCAGGCGACGGCCGCCGCCAGGCCGGCCTGCGGCAAGGCCGCCGCCTCCTGCGCCGCGCTGACGACGACCGCCAGCAAGCCATCCTGGGCGCTGTCGAGCTGACCGCGGTCGAACACGAACTGGCCCCAGCGGCCCAGCGCCGGGTCGTCGACCAGCGCGCAGAACGGCAGCGCGAGCCGGGTCGCGGCCGGGTATTGCAGGTAACAGGTGGTGATCGGTTCGTAGCTAAAGGCGTCCAGCTGGGCCGTCACGCCGTCCAGTCCCAGTCCTTGCAGCAGGGCGCTGGCGGCCGGCGGCGGCGTCGCCACCACCACCGCGTCGAAGTAGGCGTGCCAGTCGCCGCCCACCGCAAGGCCGGTGGCGTTGACTTGCCAGCGGCCGTTGACCGGCGCGATGGCGCTCACCTTGGCGCCGCTGCGCACCGCGCCGCCATGGCGCGTGACGAAATCGGCGGCAGCCTGCGGGAACAGCGCGCCCAGGTCGAGGCGCGGCAGCAGCATGTCGGAAGCGGCGCGCCTGGCGCCCAGGCTGTCGCGCAGCACCGCCAGGAACACGCGCGCCGAGGCCCGTTCGGTCGGCGTGTTGAGCGCGGCCAGGCACAGCGGGCGCCACATCAGCTGGATCAGGCGCGGCGTCTGGTCGAAGCGCACCAGCAGCTCGTCGACGCTGCAATCGGTGTGCAGCTGCCAGCCCATCCAGCGCGCGGTGGTCGAGAAGCGCGCCAACGCCATCTTGTCGGCGCCGGCCAGGCCTTTGGCGCGCAGCAGCGCCGCCGCCAGGTGCCAGGGCGCAGGCAGGCGCGGGGCGATAAAGTCCATACCGGTCTCGCCCGGATAGCGCATTTGCAGCGGCAGCGCCAGCAGCGCGTCGCGCGGCGCAATGCCGACCTTGCGCAGCAGGCGCAGCGTCTCGCGGTAGGCGCCGAGCATGATGTGCTGGCCATTGTCGAGCGTGCGGCCGTGCAGTTCGACCGCGCGCGCCCGTCCGCCCAGGCTGCGCGATGCTTCGAACAGCGTCACCTTGGCGCCGGCGGCGGCCAGTTCCACCGCCGCCGCGCAGCCGGCCCAGCCGGCGCCGATCACCGCGACCGATTGCTGCGCGGCAGGTTCGCTCTTAGCCGCGCACATAGGTTTTCCACGCCAGCCACAGCTTCCTGAGCGGCGTGAGCGAGATGCGCTGGTTCAGCACATGAAAGCGGTCGCGTTCGATTTCGTCGAGCACCGCGCGGTAAATGGCGGCCATCATCAAGCCGGGGCGCTGGGCGCGCCGGTCTTCCTTCGGCAGCAGCGCGAAGGCTTCGTCGTAGACCTTCTGCGCGCGCTCGACCTGGAAGCGCATCAGCGCTTCGAACTTGTCGCTGTGGCGCGCGTTGAGCAGGTCGGCCGCGGTCACGCCGAACTGCTGCAGCTCGTTGACCGGCAGGTAGATGCGGCCCTTGCGCGCATCCTCGCCGACGTCGCGGATGATGTTCGTCAGCTGGAAGGCCAGGCCGAGCTTCTCGGCGTATTGCAGCGTTTGCGAATTGGTCACGCCGAAAATGCTGGCCGACAGGATGCCGACCACGCTCGCCACGTGCCAGCAATAGCGCTGCAGGGCGGGGAAGTCGAGATAGCGGGTCTGGTCGAGATCCATTTCCATGCCGTTGATGATCGCCTGCAGATGCTGCTCTTCGAGCTGGTAGACCGCCAGGTGCGGCTGCAGCGCCTTCATCACCGGATGGGTGCCGCCGCCCGTGTACATGGCTGACACCTCGGTGCGCCACCAGGCCAGCTTGATGCGGGCGATCGATTCGTCGGTGCACTCGTCGACCGTGTCGTCGACCTCGCGGCAGAACGCGTACAGCGCGGTGATCGCGCGGCGCCGCTCGGGCGGCAGGAACAGGAAGCTGTAATAGAAACTGGAGCCGCTCTGGACGGTCTTTTGTTGGCAGTATTCGTCGGGGGACATGGTCAGAAGTGCAAGATTGGGCGAATCGAAGCCGCTATTCTATAGGCAACGCCGGTGGCCGATGGCTTATTTCCACGTGCGTCTCCGCTTGTCTCTACATCCACAGCGCGCGCCAGCCGATGGCGCACCAGTCGGGCATGCGCAGCCTGGGGCGGCGGGCGAACACGTCGTAGTCGACCCGCTCGATGGCCTCGAGGATGCGCAGGCCGCCCTGGACCACCAGCCGCAGCTCCCAGCCGATCCGGCCCGGCAGGCGTTTCGCCAGCGGCGCGCCCGACATCATCAAGGCCCGCGCGCGCCGCACTTCAAAACTCATCAAGGCGCGAAACGCCGCGTCGGCCAGCTGCCTGTCGAGCTGCTCTGGCGCCACCGCGAAGCGCGCCAGGTCGTCCAGCGGAATGTAGATGCGGTCTTTCTCGCGGTCGATCCGCACGTCCTGCAAAAAATTGATCAGCTGGAGCGACGAGCAGATCGCGTTCGACTGCTCGACGTTGTGCGCCTCGGCCGCGCGATACAGCGACAGCATCAACAGGCCGACCGGATTGGCCGAACGGCTGCAATAGTCGAGCAGGGCGGGGAAGTCGGCATAGCGGGTCGTCACCACGTCCTGCTTGAAAGCCGACAGCAGGTCGTAAAACGGTTGCAAGGGCAGCTTGTACTTGGCGATGGTCGCGGCCAGGCGGGCGAACATCGGATCGGTCGCCGGCTCGCCGCGGCTAATGCCGGCCAGCGCGTTTTCGTAGGCATGCAGGGCGGCCAGCCGTTCGGCCGGCGCCGCGTCGCCCTCGTCGGCGATGTCGTCGGCGCTGCGCGCGAAGGCGTAAATGGCTTCCACCGCCGGCACCAGCCGCTTGGGCAACAGCACCGAGGCGACGGGGAAGTTTTCATAGTGATCGACTGGCATGCTTTATTGTTATGGCAAAACGAGGGTTCCGCATAGTAAAGGAAAAATCGCACGGCGGGCATGCGCGGCAGGTGATTCGGCGGCATAGGCAAAGCCCCGCTGCCGGCCCCGTATCAAAAAACGCCCTGAGCTGTCAGAAAATCCAGTAAAATACCGGGTTGAAGTTGTAGCCCCTACCCAAATTAATGCAGCATTGAGCGCAGCAAGACAGTGCAGGGCGGCCGGTCTGAATGTCGGGCGCCCTTTGC
>JBDSTZ010000245.1:0-3987 GCA_039927975.1 Massilia sp.
CCGTTTCACCAGTTAGGTGAGCGGCGCACCGCCATCGCTCAAAAAGTGGCAAAAACCGCCAAAAACCCCGGAAAAAGCGTGGCACAGGTTTTGCATTGTGTAACTCATCATGACAAGTCATAACAAGTTATCCCGCGCCGCCTTTCCCCTGCATGAAAATGTGGTGGACCTGCACGGCAAAAGCCAGTCCGGCAGCGCCGCGCCGCGCGTCGGTGTGCAACCTTTATATGTGCAGATCAAGGAGCGCCTGCGCGGCCAGATCCTCGACGGCAGCTACCAGCCGCACCAGCAGCTGCCGTCGGAAGCGGAGATGATCGCCGCGCTCGGGGTGAGCCGCATCACCGTGCGCCAGGCCCTGAGCGACCTGGAAAACGAGGGCTTGATCTTCCGCGTGCACGGCAAGGGCAGCTTCGTGTCGAAGCCAAAGGCTTTCCAGGACCTGGGCCGGCTCGAAGGCTTCGGCGAGGCGATGCGCAGCAAGGGTTACGAGACGTTTTCGCGCGTGCTCGGCATGCGCAACCTGACGCCGCCGCCGCATGTGCGCGAGCGTCTGGGCCTCGGCAAGCGCGCCCACGTCACCGAGCTGCGGCGCCTGCGCTTCCTGAACCGCGAACCGATCTCGCTTGACGTGAGCTACCTGCCGCTGGCGCTGGGCCAGAAGCTGGCACGCCACGACCTGGCCACGCGCGACGTCTTCGCCATTCTCGAAAACGATCTTGGCCTGCAGCTTGGCCACGCCGACCTGCAGATCGGCGCCGCGCTGGCCGACGCCGCGCTGGCCGCGCACCTGCAAGTGCCCGAAGGCTCGTCGGTGCTCTGCATTGAACGCACCACCCACAGCGCCGACGGCGTGCCGATCGATTACGAAAACCTGTTCTACCGCGGCGACGCATTCCAGTACCGGGTGCGGGTCGACCGCGGCCCGCTTTAACTTCATTGAAAGGCTTCAGATGAAAACCATCGAACTAGAGTACGACATCGTGATCGTCGGCGGTGGCACCGGCGGGCCGATGGCCGCGGTCAAGGCGAAGGAAAAGAACCCGGCGCTGCGGGTGCTGGTGCTGGAAAAGGCCAACGTCAAGCGCAGTGGCGCCATCTCGATGGGCATGGATGGCCTCAACAACGCCGTCATTCCCGGTCACGCCACGCCCGAGCAGTACACCAAGGAGATCACGGTGGCCAACGACGGCATCGTCGACCAGAAGGGGGTGTACGCCTACGCCTCGAACAGCTACGCGATGATCGAGGAGCTCGACCGCTGGGGCATCAAGTTCGAGAAGGATGAAACCGGCGACTACGCGGTGCGCAAGGTGCACCACCTGGGCAGCTACGTGCTGCCGATGCCGGAAGGGCACCACATGAAGCGGGTGCTGTACCGCCAGCTGAAAAAAGCGCGCGTCGAGATCACCAACCGGGTGGTCGCCACGCGCCTGTTGACCGGGCCGGCCGGCGAGATCACCGGTGTGATGGGCTTCGACTGCCGCACCGCCGACTTCTACGTCATCAAGGCCAAGTCGGTCATCCTGTGCACCGGCGCGGCCGGGCGCCTCGGCTTGCCGGCCTCGGGCTACCTGTGGGGCACCTACGAAAACCCGACCAACAGCGGCGAAGGCCACGTCATGGCCTACCACGCCGGCGCCGAGCTGACCAATCTCGAATGCTTCCAGGTCAACCCGCTGATCAAGGATTACAACGGCCCGGCCTGCGCCTATGTCACCGGGCCGTTCGGCGGCTACACCGCCAACTCCACCGGCGAGCGCTTCATCGAGTGCGACTACTGGAGCGGCCAGATGATGCTCGAGTTTTTCAACGAACTCGAAGGAGGGCGCGGCCCGGTGTTCCTCAAGCTCGACCACCTGGCCGAGGAGACGATCTCCGAGATCGAACACATCCTGCACACCAACGAGCGACCCAGCCGGGGCCGCTTCCATGAGGGGCGCGGCACCGACTACCGCAAGAAGGCGATCGAGATGCACATCTCCGAAATCGGCTTTTGCAGCGGCCACAGTGCGTCCGGCATCTGGACCAACGAGAAGGGCGAGTGCTCGATCCCCGGCCTGTACGCGGCCGGCGACTGCGCCAGCATCCCGCACAACTACATGCTGGGTGCTTTCGTGTACGGCAAATTCTGCGGCGAGAACGCGGCCGACTACGTCTCCGGCGCCAGCGCACCGGTGGTCAACCGCGACCAGGTCGAGGCCGAGCGCGCCCGCATCGCCGCGCCGCTGTCCCGCAGCGAAGGGCTGACGCCGTTCCAGGTCGAGTACAAGACGCGCCGCATCGTCAACGATTACCTGCAGCCGCCGAAAGTCACTCGCAAGATGGAAATTGGCCTCGACCGCTTCGGCGAGATCAAGGAAGACCTGAACGCCATGAGCGCCGACAGCCCGCATGAACTGATGCGCGCGATGGAGGCCTACACGATCCGCGACTGCGCCGAGCTGGCCGCGCGCTCCTCGCTGTTTCGCACCGAGAGCCGCTGGGGCCTCTACCACCTGTGCGTCGACCATCCGGACAAGAACGACGCCGACTGGTTCTGCCACACCAACGTGGGCCGCGCCGCCGACGGCAGCATGCGCTTTCGCAAGCGCGAGATCGAGCCCTACATGGTCGAACTGAACGAGCAGGAAAAAGCAGCCTACCAGCGCTTGCGCGTGGCCGGCCAATCATCCAACTAGCGTGACGGAGGCATCATGACTATCGCAATTACCCGTACCCAGGCCCCGGTGGTGGTCGACGAATCGAAGTGCATCGCCGACAAGGGCTGCACCGTCTGTGTGGACGTCTGTCCGCTCGACGTGCTGGCGATCGATTTCAGCAGCAAGAAGGCGTTCATGAAGTTCGACGAATGCTGGTACTGCATGCCGTGCGAGAAGGACTGCCCGACCGGCGCCGTCACCGTGCACATTCCCTATCTCGTGCGCTAGGAGGCGGCCATGCTGAGCGAAACGATTCATCAACGGCTGCACAGCAGCGACGCCGGCATCCGCCGCGTGGCGGTGCTCGATCTGCCGTATTCGGAAGAGGAAGACGATGTCGCGCCGCTGCTGGTGGCGGCGCTGTCGGACCTGGACGCCGGCGTGCGGCTGGAGGCGGCCAAGGCGCTCGAGGGTTACGAGGAACCGGAGGTGCTGGCAACCCTGGTCACTCTGCTCAGGGACAGTGATCCCGAGGTGCGCGCGGCGGTCGCGCTGACCCTGGCCGAACTAAAGGTGCCGGCGTCGGCGGCGTATCTGCTGCCTTACCTGGCCGACGCCGAGCCGGACGTTTGTGCCGGCGCCCTGAATGCGGTCAGGGCGCTGCGCGTGGAGGCCGCGTTCGAACCGGCGTTGTCGGCCCTGCAAAGCGACAGCGCGCTGGTGCGGCGCGCCGCCATCGGGGTGCTCGGCTACCTGAAAAAGCCCGAGGCGATCGGCGCGCTGACCAATGCCGCCGCCAACGATCCCGAGCCGGAAGTGCGGCGCGCCGCGGTGGGCGCGCTTGGCTACGCCAGCGAAGTCAGCGTGCAGCCGGCCCTGTCGCGCGTGCTGCTCGACCCGGCCTGGCAGGTGCGCGAGGAGGCCGCCGCCACCATCGGCAAGCTGGGACTCGCGCTCGGCGTGCCCGACCTGGTGACGGCGATGGAGGACGAATACTGGCAAGTGCGCCTCAAGGCCGCGCGCAGCCTGGGCAAGCTGCGCGCCAAGGCGGCGGTGCCGGCGCTGTGCGAGGCGCTGCGCCACCCGATCAGCAACCTGCGCAAGGAAGCCGTGATCGCGCTCGGCGAAGTGGCCGACACGCGCGCCATCACCCATCTCGAACTGGCGCTGCGCGACAGCGATCCGGACGTGCGCAAGTTGTCCAAGCTGGCGCTGGCGACCATCCACATGCATGGAGGCCAGCCATGACCCACGTCGTCACGGAAGCCTGCATCGGCTGCAAATACACCGATTGCGTCGCGGTCTGCCCGGTCGAGTGCTTTCACGAAGGCCCCAACTTCCTGGTGAT
>JBDSTZ010000246.1:0-2358 GCA_039927975.1 Massilia sp.
GCGTGATCAGGTTGACCGTCTCCGGCAGCAGGGTGTCGATCTTCGCCTGCAGCGCCTTCATGGCGGGATCGAACCATACGTCGCTTTCGCCGTCGGTGAGCAGCTGCACGCCGAGCAGCTTGTCGGCCGACGCGATCAGCTCGCCGTCGAAGTCGTAATCGTCGACCTGCAGCACCGGGGACGGATCGATCCTGGCGTTGGCCAGGTCGTAGCGGTAGAGGCCCAGCTTGTCTTTGCCCTGGTGGGCGCTCACGTACAGCGTGCCGTCCGGGCCGAAGCCAAGCGGCGAAAAGGCGCCGGCGCCGCCTTTGTAGGCGGGGAAATCGACCAGCTTGCGCCAGACCTTTGTTTCCGGCTCGATGTGGTAGATCGCGGTGACGCCCATTTCGGTCGAGATGGCCAGACGCGGCTCGCCCTTGTGATCGAGCACCCAGCATTGCACGATATGCTTCGAGGGCACCTTGGTGGCGTGCGTGGTCAGCGTGTTCACCAGATACAGGTCGTAGCCGTCGGGCTCGTAGTACTCGTCGAAGGTTTGCTTGATGACGTACACGCTGTCCGAATTCTGGGCGCCGGCTTGCGACATCATGTAGGTTTGCCCGGGCAGATACGGGGTGTCTTTCTTCCCTTTGTCGATATAGGGCGTGCGCGACGCCAGCGGCAGCACATTGCTGCCGTCGCGGTCGACGGCGAACAGTCCCGCCGCGTGGTACCGCTCGCCGAGGGCCAGTTGATTGTCGGTCGTATCGAAGATCAGGCGATTGTTGTTGACCCACTCGAAGTGGCCGATATCGCCATCGGCATAATGGGCGACGACCTTGGTGCGGCTGCTGTCGGCCAGATCGATGACCACCAGCGCGTCGCGGTTGGCGCGCTTGACGCGCACCGCCACCAGGGCGCCGTCGGGCGAGAGCTTGGCGTCGCTGTATTGGGGGTTGGCAAAGAAGCTGCCGATCGCCGGCTCGCGGCTGGCCGCCGTGGCGGTGGCGCCGGCAACAGCTGAAGGCGGCTCGGCCGCCAGGCAAGGCGTGAAGCCTAAGACGAGTACGCACAGCCAGGGTAGGGCACGTTTCAACATGAAGACCATTCCAAAAATAAAGTTTGCACAGAATAGCAAGATTTTCTATTCGGCAAACTTTATTTTTGGCGCCGGGCGTCGCGCCCGGTCCCGGTCACGTCCCGGGCGTGTTTAGCCGCGCCCTCGCCGTCCGGCCAGCCCGCGCACCACCACGATCATGCGGTCGATCTCGTCGAAGGTGTTGTAGAACGCCAGCGACGGCCGCACCGTGGTTTCCACCCCAAAGCGGCGCAGGATCGGCTGGGCGCAATGGTGGCCGGTACGCACCGCGATGCCTTCCTCGTTGAGCGCATGGCCGACTTCCTCGGTGGTGTACCCGGCCAGCACGAAGGACATCACGCTGGCCTTGTCGTCGGCGGTGCCGATCAGGCGCACGCCGTCGATGGCGGCCAGTTCGCGCATGCCGTAGACCAGCAGCTCGTGCTCGTAGCGGGCGATGTTCTCGATCCCGACCTGGTTCACATAGTCGATCGCCGCGCCCAGCCCGACCGCGTCGGCGATGTTGCCGGTGCCGGCCTCGAACTTGTTGGGAATCGGCTGGAACACGGTTTTCTCGAACGTCACGTCGGCGATCATGTTGCCGCCGCCCTGCCATGGCGGCATGTCCTCGAGCACCGCGCGCTTGCCCCACAGGGCGCCGATGCCGGTCGGGCCGAACACCTTGTGGCCGGAAAAGACGAAGAAGTCGGCGCCCAGGTCCTGCACGTCGGTGCGCATGTGCGACACCGATTGGGCGCCGTCGACCAGCACCACCGCGCCGGCGCGCTTGGCTAGCGCTACGATCTGCTTGACCGGGGTGACGGTGCCGAGCGCGTTCGAGACCTGGGTCACGGCGACGATCCTGGTGCGGTCGTTCAGCAGCTTGCTGTATTCGTCGAGCAGCACCTGGCCCGAATCGTCGACCGGGATCACGCGCAGGCGCGCGCCCTTGGCGGCGGCCAGCTGCTGCCACGGCACGATGTTGGCGTGGTGTTCGAGGTGCGAGACGATGATCTCGTCGCCTTCGCCCACGTGTTGCCCGCCCCAGCTCTTGGCGACCAGGTTGATCGCCTCGGTGGTGCCGCGCACGAAGATGACTTCGTTCACATCGGGCGCGTTGATGAAGCGCTTGACCCGTTCGCGCGCGCCTTCGTAGGCGTCGGTGGCGCGCGCCGCCAGTTCATGCGCGGCGCGGTGGATGTTGGAATTCTCGTGCTCGTAGAAGTAGGAGATGCGGTCGATCACACACTGCGGCTTCTGCGTCGTTGCCGCGTTGTCGAGCCAGACGAGCGGGCGGCCGT
>JBDSTZ010000247.1:0-1514 GCA_039927975.1 Massilia sp.
CGGCGTGCGCATCCTCATCCGCTTGCGCTGGATCATGCTTGGCCTGTTCGCGGCCGGTCTAGTTGCCACCTACTTCGTCTGGCAGCGTCTGCCCTCAACCTTCCTTCCGGTCGAGGACCAGGGCTACTTCTTCGTCGTCATCCAGTTGCCCGACGGCGCGTCGCTGGAGCGCACCGACGCAGTGGCGCAAAAGGCGCGCGACATCCTGCAGGCCACACCCGGCGTCGACATCGTCGGTTCGATCAGCGGCCTGAACTTCCTGACCAGTGCGGCGCAATCGAATTCGGCGGTCGAATTCGCCATTCTCAAGCCATGGGAAGAACGCGGCCCCGACCAGAGCGCGTCGAAGCTCGTCGCCGACGTGCGCGGCAAGCTGTTGCAGATTCCGGAAGCCTGTGCGCTGAGCTTCGATCCGCCGTCGATCCCGGGCATCGGCACCACCGGCGGCTTCGAATTCCAGGTCGAGGACCTGACCGGTCGCGGCAGCGTTGCGCTCAATGACGCCACGCAGGCGGTGCTCGCCGAGGCGCGCAAGCAGCCCGAGCTCAATCCGCAGCAATTATTCTCGTCGTTCTCGACCTCGACGCCGCAGTTCAATTACGAGCTCGACCGCAACAAGGCCAAGCTTCTCGGCCTCAGCCTGCCGGACGTGTTCAGCACGCTGCAGATCTATCTCGGCTCGCTCTACGTCAACGACTTCAACCTGTTCGGCCGCACCTTCCGGGTGACCATCCAGGCGGACAAGGATTCGCGTGCCGGCGCCGCCGACATTTCGCGGCTCTATGTGCGCAACGCCTCCGGCGGCATGGTGCCGTTGAGCACGCTCGGCAGGCTGGTTCCCATCGTCGGCCCGGAAACCGTGCCCCACTACAACAACAATGCGTCGGCGCTGATCAATGGCGGCGCCGCGGCCGGCTTTTCCTCGGGCCAGGCGGTGGCGGCGATGGAACGTGCCGCCGCTACGGCGCTGCCCAGGGATTTCGGCTTTGAATGGACCGGCATCACCTATCAGGAGCTTAAGGCCGGATCGATTGCGTCGATCGTCTTTGGCCTCGCCATCGTCTTCGTCTTCCTGATCCTTGCCGCGCAGTACGAGAGCTGGGCGATGCCGTTCATGGTGCTGCTGGCGGTGCCGCTCGCCCTGTTCGGCGCTTTTGCCGTGCTGTGGCTGCGTGGCATGCAGATCGACGTCTACTCCCAGATCGGCTTCGTCATGCTCATCGGCCTTGCGGCGAAGAATGCCATTCTGATCGTCGAGTTCGCCCGGCGCCGGCGCGAGGAGGGCCTGAGCATCGTCGATGCGGCGATGGAAGCGGCGCGGCTGCGGCTGCGGACAATCCTGATGACGGCCTTTGCCTTCATCCTCGGCGTGCTGCCGCTGATGTTCGCCACCGGTGCGGGCGCCGCGAGCCGTCAGTCGATCGGCACGACAGTCTTTGGTGGCATGGTCGCCGCCACGATCCTGTCGCTGGTGTTCGTGCCTGTCTTCTATGCGGTCATCGAGCAATTGCGCG
>JBDSTZ010000248.1:0-22203 GCA_039927975.1 Massilia sp.
GCAAAGGTCGGCGCGCATGGTCATGACGACGGCGCGCTCTTGGGTTGTCAGATGTTTGTATATTTTCGCCATGGCGGCACCTTACAGCAGAAGGTGTTGCACTTGGTCTTTGAGAACGCCAGCTTTATTCTGATCCGATAAAAATAGAAAGTATTAAAAGGAGTTCGGAGCTTACCATGCTGTTCTTCGATTTTCTGCGTTGCCCTTACATACAGTCGTCACAGAAAAAAGATTTTGCAAAAATAGTTTTACGTAAGGAAGGCGATGCTAATTTAGCCCATCGAGCCGCGGCCCTCCAAAAAATTGTCGATGAGGGCGATTGGTTCTTCGCTTGGTCTGGCGCTCATGACCTTGGCGAAGTGCTTTGGAAAAAAGAATTGAAATCTGCATATTAATAGTGCTATAATCATGAGGGAAGGAAAGTATAGTCGATCTATTAGACATTTTTCAGGGCAGAGTATCGCCACACGACTGCAACAATACGATGGGCAGTTCGCCAATGCGTTGCCGAGAGTTGACCACCGATTGCTGTTTTATCTTTGTGCGCATGTGACAGTACAGGTTGTGTATGCGGAAAGCAATCGGACACACGAGTGAATATGCTTTTTTTCCTCCTTCGGGATTTATTAATTAACGCGAAAGCCACGCTGTCGGCGAGGTGTTTTTCTTTGAAATGCGCGTCCTTAATTGGGCGCCTTTCCGGTTGAAGTTGCGCTAACTAAGCTGACCCGATTGGCGCTAAAATAACTTTATATTCCGTCACAAACACCTATGGACATCATCCATCTATAGGGCGCCTCGAATAACCCGCGATTTCCGCATCGTCAGCGACCCGATCGGTTGAGCGTGGCCGCAATGCGCGAGCGGCGCAGTTGTGCGGCTCTTTTCTAGGCGAGGTCCTTTAATTCAACGTTTCCGGACGAACCTCAGCGTCAGAACGCCTTGACTTCGGCCCCCTTCAAATAGATGAGGCGTTGAAAGTTGTAGGTAGCAACCTTTTAGTTCAGGTGCAGTATGGCGCGCGCCAAGTCAATGGTGTGCAACGCCTTTCCCCTCATCTTGGCTATGCCCGCGAACGCGTGCTCCTGCTCGCGCCCGTCTTGGCGATGCGATGGTTGCGGCGCTGCTGAGCGCCGGAGGCCAGCTTTTCCTTGTTGCCTTTTGTCCTGGATGTGCATGCTAAAGCCCTGCGATCGAAGTTGTACCAGTGAGTGAAGCGAACGGCTCAAGCATGTGCGGCGGCGAGATCTGCAGACCCGTCGGCAGGAAATTCGGGGCCGTACTTAGCCGTCCCCAACAGTGCCTCTGCGAAGGCTTCGTCATCGCTTTCCCTCGACCTCGAGTGCGATGGCTTCACGCCCGACCGGTTCAGCAACGCCAGCACCGTCCTGGCCTTGAGCGTCACCGTTGTCACTGCTGGACCTTAGGAAGGAACGCGCCAATTCTCTGCGCTTTGTCGCGGTCGCCGGGTGCGGTACCTCAGGCATGGCCTCTCGTCCACATGCGTTGCCAGATCGACGGAGGGGCAAGATTGGATGTAGGCGCTCCTGCAGGAGTTTTGCCCTGCAAATGAAAAAACCACCTAAATCCCTTGTCTGGATTCGGGTGGTTTCGGGTTTTGCCGGAAGGTGCGGCGCCTTGGGATCGTTTAGTGCTTCAACCCGCGCCAGCCGATATCACGGCGGAATTGCGCGCCGTTGAAGTGGATCTTGTCGACCGCCTCATACGCCTGCTTTTGCGCCATCTTGATGCTGTCGCCCAGGCCGACCACGCACAGCACGCGGCCGCCATTGGTCTGCAAATGCCCGCCCACGCTGGTGGTGCCGGCGTGGAAGGTGACATTCAAGGGCGTCTCTTCCGGAATGCCGTCGATCACATCGCCCTTGCGCGGGCTGTCCGGATAACCGGCGGCGGCCATCACCACGCCAACGGCGGTGCGGCGATCCCACTCCAGCTCGACCGCGTCGAGCGTGCCGTTGACGGCGTGTTCCATCACCGACACCAGGTCGCTCTTCAGGCGCGCCATGATCGGCTGGGTTTCCGGGTCGCCCATACGGCAGTTGAATTCGAGCGTGCGCGGATTGCCTTGCGCGTCGATCATCAGGCCGGCGTACAGAAAACCGGTGAAGGTGATGCCGTCCTTGGCCATGCCGCTGATGGTCGGGTTGATGATCTCGCGCATCACCCGCGCGTGCATGGCCGGGGTGACGATCGGCGCCGGCGAATAGGCGCCCATGCCGCCCGTGTTCGGGCCTTCGTCGTGGTCCTTGAGGCGCTTGTGGTCCTGGCTGGTCGCCAGCGGCAGGACGTTCTTGCCGTCGCACATGACGATGAAGCTGGCTTCCTCGCCGGCCAGGAATTCCTCGATCACGATGCGCGCGCCGGCGTCGCCGAAGGCGTTGTCGGACAGCATATGGTCGACCGCCTGGTGCGCTTCTTCCAGCGTCAGCGCCACCACCACGCCCTTGCCGGCGGCCAGGCCGTCGGCCTTGATGACGATCGGCGCGCCGTTGGCCTCGATGTAGGCGTGGGCCGCCGCGACGTCCGAAAACGTCTCGTACCTGGCGGTCGGAATGCCGTGGCGCTGCATGAAGGCCTTGGCGAAATCCTTCGAGCTTTCGAGCTGGGCCGCTTCCCTGGTCGGTCCGAAAATCTTCAGGCCGCGACCGCGAAACAGGTTGACGATGCCGGCCGCCAGCGGCGTCTCTGGACCGACCACCGTCAGCCCGATATGCTCGGCCTGGGCAAAGTCGGCCAGCGCCGCCGGGTCGGTGATGTCGACATTGACGAGCCGGATGTCACGCGCCGTGCCGCCATTGCCGGGCGCGACGTAGACCATTTGGATACGCTCGGATTGGGCCAGTTTCCAGGCCAGCGCGTGTTCGCGGCCACCAGAGCCGACTACCAGGATTTTCATAAGTGCTTACTCTTCAATCAGGGCGTTGGTATAGACTTCCTGCACGTCGTCGAGGTTTTCGAGCGCGTCGAGGATCTTTTGCATCTTGATGCCGTCTTCGCCGGAGAACACGGTCTCGGTGGCCGGCTTCATGATGATCTCGGCCACTTCGGCCTTGAAGCCGGCCTTTTCCAGCGCGTCCTTCACGGCGACGAAGGCGAACGGATCGCACAGCACCTCGAAGCCGCCTTCCTCGTCCTGCACGACGTCGTCGGCGCCGGCTTCGAGCGCCGATTCCATCAGCTTGTCCTCGTCGACGCCGGGGGCGAACAGGAACTGGCCGCAATGCTGGAACATGAAGGCGACCGAACCCTCGGTGCCCATGTTGCCGCCGTGCTTGTTGAAGGCGTGGCGCACTTCGGCCACCGTGCGCACCCGGTTGTCGGTCATGCAGTCGACGATGATGGCGGCGCCGCCGATGCCGTAGCCTTCGTAGCGCACTTCTTCATAGTTGACGCCTTCGAGGCCGCCCGAACCGCGCTGCACCGCGCGCGTGACGTTTTCTTTCGGCATGTTGGCATCGGCCGCCTTGTCGACCGCCAGGCGCAGGCGCGGGTTGGTGGCGATGTCGCCGCCGCCCATCCGCGCCGCGACCGTGATCTCCTTGATCAGGCGCGTCCAGATTTTGCCGCGCTTGGCATCAGTGGCGGCCTTCTTGTGCTTGATATTGGCCCATTTGCTATGTCCAGCCATGTCGTAGTCCTTAGACGGTAATACAAGAGTGGCCGACATTTTACCATAGGCACCCTGGCAAAATAACGCCGCGAGGGCCCGCCAAACTTGCATTTCCATTTCGCCTTACAATCGTCACATGACCAAAATCGCATCGCCCGCCGCGCCGCCCGCCCAGGCAAGTTCCTCGCTCCTGACCGGACTGACGATGGCCATCGCCGGCGCCGTGCTGTTTTCGGCCAAGGCCGTCGTCGCCAAGCTGATGTACCGATACAACATCGACGCCATCACGGTGATCGCCCTGCGGATGATCTTTTCGTTTCCGGTGTTTGCCGCCATCGCCGTGTGGAAAATGCGCACCGAGGCGCCGCTGTCGAACGCCGACCGCTGGCGCCTGTTCGGCCTCGGCATGACCGGGTACTACATCGCCAGCGTGCTCGATTTCATGGGCCTGCAATACATTTCGGTCGGCCTCGAGCGGCTGATCCTGTTCCTGTCGCCGACCTTCGTGGTGCTGATGACGGCGTTTTATTTCAAGCGCGCCATCAGCCGGGTCGAGTGGATCGCGCTGGCCCTGTCGTATTGCGGCATCGTGCTGGTGTTCATGCACGACCTGCGGATCGGCGGCAACACCATGCTCGGCGCGCTGCTGGTGCTGGGTTCGGCACTGACCTACGGTATTTACCTGCTCGGCTCCGGCGAGATGGTCAAACGGATAGGAACGACGCGGCTGGTGTCATACGCCATGTGCGTTTCGAGCGTAGCAGGCATTCTGCAGTTTTTCGTCCTGCGGCCGGCCTCGTTGCTGATCCAGCCGGCGCCGGTGTACTGGTTGTCGCTGGTGATCGGCGTGTTCTGCACCATCATGCCGGTGTTCCTGACCATGATGGGGGTGCGGCGGATCGGCGCGGCGACCGCCTCTCAGGCCGGCATGGTGGGACCGGTGTCGACCCTGTTCATGGGCGCGCTGGTGCTCGCCGAGCCGATTACCGGGGTGCAGATCGCCGGCACGGTGCTCGTGTTGAGCGGGATTGCAATGTTATCAAAGAAAAAGTAAGGTAGCCGCTCGGCGCGTTGCCGGCCATTCGGCAGCTGCTTTCCATCGCAGCGTTCTCACATTTTTAAGCAGATATTTTCATGAAACCACGTATCGCCCTGATTGCCCACGATAAGAAAAAAGACGACATGATCACGCTGGCGGCCGAATACCTCGACTTCCTGCGCGGCTGCGTGCTGATGGCCACCGGCACCACCGGCGGCCGGCTGGCCAACGAACTCGGGCTGACCGTCGAACGCAAGCATTCGGGGCCGTTCGGCGGCGACTTGCAGATCGGCGCCGAGCTGGTCGAGGGCCATATCGACGCCGTTATTTTCCTGCGCGACCCGATGACGCCGCAGCCGCACGAGCCGGACATCAACGCCCTGGTGCGCGCCTGCGACGTGCACAACGTGGCCTGCGCGACCAATCTGTCGAGCGCGCACCTGGTGCTGTCGCAGCTGCGGCTGGCCGCGCGTAAACATTAACAGTAACCCAGCGCAACCCAGCGCAAGCGCAATCAACTGTAACTGGAGGACATAATGGTCAAGGCAATCCGGCTCGAACGCAATGGTGGTCCCGAAGTGCTGCAGTATGTCGACGTCGAGGTCGGCGAGCCCGGTCCCGGCGAGGCGCGCGTGCGGCATGCCGCCATCGGCCTCAATTTCATCGACGTGTATTTCCGCACCGGCTTGTATCCGCAGCCGCTGCCGAATGGATTGGGCAAGGAAGGCGCCGGCGTGGTCGAGGCGATCGGCCCCGGCGTAACCGAGGTGGCGGTGGGCGACCGGGTGGCGTATGCCGGCGGACCGAACGGCGCCTACGCCGAGGTGCGCAACATGCCGGCCAGCTTCCTGCTGCGCCTGCCCGACGATATTTCCTTCGAGACGGGCGCGGCCATGATGCTGCAGGGCTTGACGGTGCAATACCTGCTCAACCTGACGTACCAGGTCAAGCCGGGCGACACCATCCTGTTCCACGCGGCGGCCGGCGGGGTCGGACTGATCGCCTGCCAGTGGGCGCGGGCGATCGGCGCCAACCTGATCGGCACCGTCGGCTCCGAGCAAAAGGCGTCGCTGGCGCGCGAGGCGGGCGCCGCGCATGTCATCAACTACAACACGGAGAACTTCGTCGAACGCGTGCTCGACATCACCAAGGGCGCCAAGGTGCCGGTGGTGTACGACTCGATCGGCAAGGATACCTTTACCGGCTCGCTCGATTGCCTGCGGCCGCGCGGTTTGATGGTGAGCTTCGGCAATGCGTCGGGCCCGGTGCCGCCGTTCACGCTCAACGAGCTGGCCTCGCGCGGCTCCTTGTTCATCACCCGGCCGAGCTTGTTCTCGTACGCGGCCTCGCGGCCCGAGCTTGAAGCCATGGCGGCCGATCTGTTCCAGATGGTGTCGAGCGGGAAGGTGAACATCGAAATCCACCAGACTTACGCGCTGGCCGACGCCGGCCAGGCGCAAAAGAATCTGGAATCGCGCAGGACGACGGGGTCGACGGTGTTGCTGCCATGAGCGCGGATGGTTCGCCGAAGTTTGGGCGATTGCTGATCGCGCTGGTGCTGGCGGTGATGCTGATCGTGGCGATCACCTTCGGTTCGGAAGCGTATTTCTCGTGACGCGGTCGTGGCGGCGTGCGCAAAGTTCGCACGCCGCCATGCTTGCACGTTCAGGCCTGGCGCGCTTTACTTGTCATTGAGCTTGAGATCGATCCGGCGGGCGCCGCCATTCGGGCCGGGGAAACCCTCGAAGGCGCTTTGCACCAGCGCCGGCATGATCAGCGGCGTCGACATCTCCTCGCTCACATTGCGCACCGTGACATCGAACAGCATGTGGTCGTCGCGCGCCGAGCGGATCGTGATGTGCACGCTGCGCGTGTAGCGTTCGTCCTGAACCTCGTAGTACGGATCGTTGAAGCCCCACGGATCAGCGAAGGGTGAATAGCCGAAGCGGCTGTAGCCGAAGCGGCTGTAACGGCTGCGGTAGGGCGAGAAATACAGCGATGAGCGGGCCGAGTACAAGCCGTTGTAGACCAGATGGGCGGGCCGGATCAGGGTGTTGAACTGCATCGCGACTTTCAGGGCCGGCCGCGCTCCCGGCGCCGCAGGCTGGAAGCCGAGCCGGTCGAGCTGCTGGCGCACCAGGTTCTCGTAACTTTGCAATTCGAGCGTGTTGTGTTTTGGGTCAGGCGCGTCGATCGCGTAGCTCTTGTCGGCCATCTGCGCCGGCAGGGCATGGAAAGTAGTCACCTGGCTGCTGATGGTGGTGGCGCAACCGCCCAGCAGCAGCGTCAGCGCGGCGGTGGCTGTCAGCACGAAGGTTTTCATCGCGTTCTCCCGGGTCTTCAATGGTTTTGTCCAAAATCAGTTTACGTCACGCATGGTTGATTTGCAAACCTCTTACAGATTGTTACCCTGCGCAAGCTGCGGATACATGATGCGGCCCTTCGCAGCCGGTATTGGTAAAATAGACCTCTGACCACTTGCCATTCGGCCTACCTATGCGCACAGACACCTCGCACACCATTTATCGGAAAGATTACACGCCTCCGAGCTACCTGGTCGACACCGTCGAGCTTGGTTTCGATCTCGACCCCGACCGCACCATCGTCGCCAACCGCCTGACCATGCGCCGCAATCCGGACAGCGCCCAGCGCGAGATCGAGCTGTACGGCGAGAACATCGAGCTGGTGGCGCTGCGCATGAATGGCAAGACGCTGGGCAAGCGCGACTACCGCATCGACGACAATTTGCTGCGCATCCCCAACGCGCCGGAAGAGGTCACGCTGGAAATCGAAACCATCAACGCGCCTGGCAAGAACACCAGCCTGAGCGGGCTGTACGTTTCGAACGGTAATTTCTTCACCCAATGCGAGGCCGAAGGCTTTCGCAACATCACCTATTTCCCCGACCGGCCCGACGTGATGGCCACCTTCACCGTCATGCTGCGCGCCGACAAGGCCAAGTATCCGGTGCTGCTGTCGAACGGCAACCTGATCGAAGAGGGCGACTTGGGCGACGGCCGCCACTACGCCAAATGGGAAGACCCGTTCAAGAAGCCGTCCTACCTGTTCGCCCTGGTGGCGGCGCGCCTGGTGTGCCAGGAAGAGCGCTTCAAGCTGGCCGACGGCCGCGATGCGCTGCTGCAAGTGTGGGTCGAGGACGGCAATCTCGACAAGACCGACTACGCCATGCAGTCGCTCAAGAACAGCATCCGCTGGGACGAGCAGCGCTACGGCCTTGAACTCGACCTCGACCGCTTCATGATCGTCGCCGTCGGCGACTTCAACATGGGCGCGATGGAAAACAAGGGCCTCAATATTTTCAACACCAAGTTCGTGCTGGCCAACCCGCGCGTGGCGACCGATATCGATTACGCCGGCATCGAGGCGGTGGTCGGCCACGAATATTTCCACAACTGGACCGGCAACCGCGTCACCTGCCGCGACTGGTTCCAGCTGTCGCTAAAGGAAGGTTTGACGGTCTTCCGCGACCAGGAATTTTCGGCCGACATGATCGGCACCGACAGCGGGCGCGCGGTCAGCCGCATCGACCAGGTGCGTACCTTGCGCCAGGCCCAGTTCCCGGAAGACGCCGGCCCGATGGCGCACCCGGTGCGGCCCGACTCCTTCGTCGAGATCAACAATTTTTACACCGTCACGATCTACGAAAAAGGCGCCGAGGTCGTGCGCATGATCCAGACCCTGGTTGGCCAGGATGGTTTCCGCAAGGGCATGGACCTGTACTTCGAGCGCCACGACGGCCAGGCTGTCACCTGTGACGATTTCCGCCAGGCGATGGCGGACGCCAACGCGCGCGACCTGACCCAGTTCGAGCGCTGGTACGACCAGGCCGGCACGCCGGTCGTCAGCGTCAAGACCCGCTACGACGCCGACGCGCAGACCTACGAGATCACGCTGGCGCAGCGTTGCCCGCCGACCCCCGGCCAGCCGAACAAGCAGCCATTCCACATTCCCGTAGTGCTCGGCCTGCTGGGCGCCGACGGCAAGGACATGCCGCTCAAGTTCGATGGCGAGCCGGGCCAGACGACGGTGGTGCTCGAACTGACCGAGCCGGAACAAACCTTCCGCTTCATCGAAGTGGCCGAGCTGCCGACGCCGTCGATCCTGCGCGATTTCTCGGCCCCCGTGGTGCTCGAGTACGACTACACTGACGCCGAACTGCTGCACCTGTTCAGCCACGACAGCGACCCGGTCAACCGCTGGGAAGCCGGCCAGCGCCTGGCGATGGCGCGCTTGGTCAAGCTGACCAGCGCGGTGGCCGAGGGCGGCAAGCTGGCGCTCGACGCCACCTTCATCGAGGCGATGCGCAAGATCCTGGTCGACGAGTCGCTCGATGCGGCCTTCCGCGAACAGGCCCTGATGCTGCCGTCCGAAACCATGATGGCCGAGCAGTTCAAGGTGGTCAATCCGCAAGCGATTCACCTGGCGCGCCAGTTCGTGCGGCGCACCATCGGCAGCGAACTGGGCGCCGAATTGCTGGCGCAGTACCAGGCCAACCAGACGCCGGGCGACTACAGCCCGGACGCCGCTTCGGCCGGCAAGCGCGGCTTGAAGAACCTGGCCCTGTCCTACCTGGCGGCGGCGCCGAACGAGGCCAATATCGCGCTGGCGCAGCGCCAGTTCGACGAGGCCGGCAACATGACCGACCGCATCGCCGCGCTGGGTGCGCTGATTCACGCCCAGGCGCCCGGCGCCACGGCCGCGCTGCAGCAGTTCTACACCGAGTTCGAGAACGACGCGCTGGTGATCGACAAATGGTTTGCCATGCAAGCGAGCTTTGCCGGCACCGATGTGACGACCGTGCGCGACCTGATGGGCCACCAGGCTTTCAACATCAAGAACCCGAATCGCGCGCGCAGCCTGATCTTCAATTTCTGCAGCGGCAATCCTTCGCAGTTCCACGCGCCCGACGGCAGCGGTTACGCCTACTGGGCCGAACAGGTGATCGCGCTCGACGCGCTCAACCCGCAAGTGGCCAGCCGCCTCGCGCGCGCGATGGACCGCTGGCGCCGCTACGCGCCGGCGCTGCAAGTGCATATGAAAAAAGCGCTGCAGCAGGTCGCCGGCCGCAAGAAGCTGTCGAACGATGTGCGCGAAGTCGTCAGCAAGGCACTATCGAATTGAAGCGGCGGCTGCGGCAGCCGGCAACAAGCGGTGACACACAATTTAAAACCTTAGCAAAAGGATGTTCATGAAACGCGTTAGTCTCACCCAGTACCTGGTCGAAGAACAAAGGCTGCACAATTCCATACCGGCCGAACTGCGCCTCCTGATCGAAGTCGTCGCGCGCGCCTGCAAGACCATCAGCCATTCGGTCGGCAAGGGCGCGCTTGGCGATATTCTCGGCAGCGCGCATACCGAGAATATCCAGGGCGAAGTGCAAAAGAAGCTGGACGTGATTTCGAATGAAATCCTGCTCGAGGCGAACGAGTGGGGCGGCCACCTGGCGGCCATGGCGTCGGAAGAAATGGAATCGATCCATCCGATTCCGAACCGCTATCCGAAGGGCGAATACATGCTACTGTTCGACCCGCTCGACGGCTCGTCGAACATCGACGTCAACGTTTCGATCGGCACCATTTTCTCGGTATTGAAGGCGCCGGAAGGCATGGCCGAGCCGACTGAAAAGGACTTCATGCAGGCCGGCAGCATGCAGGTGGCGGCGGGTTACGCCGTGTACGGCCCGCAAACCATGCTGGTGCTCACCACCGGCAATGGCGTGAACTGCTTCACGCTCGACCGCGAAATGGGTTCGTGGGTGCTCACGCAACGCAATATGCGCATTCCCGAGACGACCAAGGAATTCGCCATCAATATGTCGAACCAGCGTCACTGGCATCCGCCGGTGCAGCGCTATGTCGACGAACTGCTGGCCGGCAGCACCGGCGCGCGGGGGCAGGACTTCAATATGCGCTGGGTGGCTTCGATGGTGGCCGACGTGCATCGCATCATGAGCCGTGGCGGCATCTTCATGTACCCGGCCGATCTGCGCGACACCTCGGTGCCGGGCAAGCTGCGCCTGATGTACGAAGCCAATCCGATGGCGATGATCGTCGAGCAGGCCGGCGGCGCCGCGACCGACGGCCGGGGCCGGATTCTCGATATCGCGCCGTCCAAACTGCATCAGCGCGTGCCGGTGTTTCTCGGCTCGAAGAGCGAAGTCGAGCGCGTGACCAGCTATCACGCTGAATAAAAACTGTTTTTTTAGCAAAAATGCACGGGAACGCGTATTGGGGCTAGCTAGCGGGCGTGTTTGTTTGCTAGAATACGCGTCGTCGCCGTTGTAGCTCAGTTGGTAGAGCAGCACATTCGTAATGTGAAGGTCCCCAGTTCGATTCCGGGCAACGGCACCAGAGATTTAAAGCAACAGATTCCAAGTTGTGCCAGAACCCGCCATCCTCATAGGAGAGCGGGTTTTTTGTTGTGCCATCGGGTCCCCGGTCGCTTCATGGAAGCCCGAAAAAATGCGGGTATTTTTGATGGTACCTCCATTTTCCCAAAAAAAGTACCAACAGCGGGTGAACGTGACGGACACTTTTGTACGGAACGTGAAACATACCGGCGCGCCGGCCGGCGACAAGTACTCCGATGGCCAAGGCATGTACTGCTGGTGAAGTCCACGCATCTGTACTGGCGGATGAATTACCGCTTCCTTGGCAAACAAAAGACACTGTCGCTTGACTGGTATCCGGCTGTCTCTTTAGGCAAGGAGGCGACGCGACGTCGCTTGTGAGCAGCTCGCTGCGGGGATCGACCCGAGCGAGGCGAAGCGCACGGAAAAGGCCGCCACATTTCTCGACGCTCGCAATACCTTTGAAACCCTGACCCTTCAGCGGCTACATCGAAGGCGCCGGGCCGCGCGAACTGGCTTGGGATTTCGGCGAGATCCGCAAGTTGCGCCCGAACCTGGGCAAGACGGTGCTGCACGTCTCGCTGTCGGCCGCGCCCGGCGAACACCTGACGGACGCCCAATGGATCGAGATCGGGCGGCGCTACTTGCGCGGCATGGGCCTGAACGACAACCAGTATCTGATCATCGGCACGCCGACACGGAGCACGAGCACGTCCACCTCTTGGTCAACCGCATCCGTTTCGACGGCGAGGTCGCCAGCGACAGCCACGACTACCGGCGCCACGAAGTGCTGATGCGCGTGATCGAACGCGATTACGCGCTGCGCGCGGCCAGTTGGGGGGCAATCTCGGATACGCGCTGCGAGTGGGCTGTCCAGATACGCGGCCTATTGCGGAGATTCGTGGCGCAAGATGAACTAATAGTTGAGGCGTAGGTTTACTCGACTTCCGCAGTTGACGGCTACGGTAAGCTTTTCATGACTTCGTCGGCGGTCATTACGCGCGGAAAGTCGGTTCGATGGTAAAATTTGCAACATAATGACGACTCAAGATGGGCATGCATGACCACCGGCGACCTTCCGCAGCAAAGCGATAGTCAACGCATCGGGGCGGACGCGGAAAAATGCTTTCGCGCGAACTGCCCCTCAGATTGGGTGGTGACCGACACTGCCGGGACGGGCGACTTCGGATTCGATTTCGCTATACAAGCGCTTCCGCAGCAGCGCGCCACAGATGCCTTCAAAGTGCAATTAAAGGGAACTCGCAGCCCAAAGTTGAGCGCAGATGGTTCGTTTTACTCGATCGATCTTAAAGCTAGCACCATTCGCTATTACCATCGCGCCACTGAGCCGATTCTTTTAATTGTCGCCGATCTCACAGCGGATTCAAAGGCGAAAAACTGTCCGTTGTTTTACTGCTGGATACACAAGGAGCTCGAGCGGCTCAACGCTGAGGAGCTGCCGGACGAGCGGCGATCCGTAACCTTGCAAGTGCCAACAGCGAATAGACTTGATGACGACACCGACCTGTCGATTGATCTGCAAACTTTCAAGTCGATATCGGAGCTGGGCCCGAATCTTTATCGAGCTATCGAGAGCTCGAGCCCGTACTCGTCGCCGGATGAGCGAATTTCAATACTTTCCGAGATCCCGGCTTCAATCAGCGCGCGCGGCTTTTCGCTAATTGAGGCTCTTTCTTATCCGCAGGCGACTCCGTGGCTAGCGCCTCCTCAAGGATCGATGGCGTGGCATTTGCTCGAAGCTGTCGAAAGCATTAAGGCGGGTAACGCAGAAGAAGCTCTCGAAGCATTGAACGGAGCGGAAAGAATGATGGCGGAGGCCGCTCCGGCGGAAATTCCGGAGTATTGGCTTTTGTTAGGCAAAACGCTTGGGCTGCAGGGAGATGACATTGGATCGCTGGCCGCGTTCCTCAAAGCCAAAGAAAGCGGCTTGGGCCATCCAAAGTATCTTGCCGCTTGGGCGGAGGCAGCTGTCAGAGCGACCTACAAAATTGAAGGCGCAAACGACTACTCCGACATTTTGCATGAGCTAACGGGGAATGATCCGCTGGTTACGGAGGTTCGGTCTCGCGTGTTCGCGGCTTCAGGGCAATACGATAAGGCGCTTGAAGAGGCCGGGACGCTCCCAGCTCCAGAGCGCCAAAGCGCTAGCGCGATCGTGCTCACGATGCAGAGTCGCTCCGCCGAGGCGCTGGCGGCATGCGAGGAAGGCCTGGCTGTTCCCCAAATCAAAGCCCACTTCCGACAGCTTTTCTTGGTGATGAAAGCGCGAGCGCGCTTTTTTATTGCGCTGTCACCCGCCGCGATAGATCTTAGTCACGAGCGCATGCCCCCCTCCGGCGCGCCTAACACAGATATTGGGCAACTACGGTTAGCTTGGATTGACATCAACGAAGCAGCGAGAGCGTTGCGCAAGGCGGGATGGCCGCCGAATGTTGAGTTTCTGTCAGACATATGGCCTGCGACGGCGTCCATATTGGGAAAACAAGCCGAGATTCTTCCGCAGTTATTAAACGCTTCCCTCGCCCGGCCGCAAATAATGTCATTGCACGCGGGTGTTGAATCCGTCGCAGCCCAGCTTGGCGAGTGGAATACCGCGCTGAAAGCTAACGCGCGACAGATTGAGAACGAGGATGTCATTTGCAGGCGGATCGCCCTGCTTCATTCAGCGAGCAAAGACTCTGAATGCGTCGCCCTTTTCGACCAGAGCAAAGACACTCTAGACATCGGCAATCCGATGTTCGCGGAAGCACTCGCAGTAGCGCTGTTGTCCGCTGGTCGAATTGCAAGAACGGACAAGGTCGCCGCGTTCAGGGAGCAGTTTGAGTCGGTGCCTTCACTTGCGTCCACGATCGCTTCAGCCGATTACTTCCTGTCCAGAGCCCGTAATCCCCTTGCCAATGGTCAAGCGCTGGCGAATCTGCAGGCGTCATATGAAGCGCTCGGACGCCCCGTCGATATTGCTAACCAGCTTTTTCATGCACTCGACGCCACTAAAAGGGACCAAGCGCAACGCTGCGTCGAACTCTCGTCGAGCCTTCAGCAGCATAGGCTGCTCACGCAGGAAGCGGCCTTGCACCTTGCTCAGGCATTTTTGACTCTGGGGATGTGGCCTGAATTGTTAGATTTAGCTAGGGACGCGTTAAGTCGGTTCGATGATAGCGCGCGGTTTGCCGCCGCCGAGGCGGTGGCGTTGGATCGGCTAGGAAGAACCCCGGAAGCCAGGGCGGCGCTAGAGGCAATAATTGAGTCAGGGGCCAACGAGCCTATGGCGCTTAACGCATATGTAAATCTTGCAGCGCGCATGGGGTTTGTGCAAGAGGCGTTCAATGCAGTGGAAACCATTCTTTCCAATGCTCACTCGAAAAAAGAGCAACTGGAGTGTTTGAGACTGTTGTTCAATTTGCGCCGGATTCTGGATCCGGAAGACAGTCGAACTGTGGATATTGCGCTGCGAATCGGCGCGCTCAGCGACCCAGCGGTCGAACTTGAGGAAGGCATTTATCTGTCCATGCTTGTTACCGCGACTTCGCTTGTGCAATTTACGCTGGAGCCGCATGATCTCGCCGAGTTTGAACGCAGACTAGACGCTTTTTTCAAAGCCTTTCCGCAATCGACCATTCTTCGGCGTGGAGAGCTTCGCGAAGACGCGACGCGCGAGCAGATCATCGCAATGATCAAAGGAGTGATTGGCGACGACGACGGTCGCGAGGCGGAGCGCCGTCGTTTTGAAATCGAGATGAAGGCCGGACGCATGCCTGTTCCGTTCGCTTGGCGGCCACGACATTTACTGCCGGCGATCCCGGATATTGTTTTTCTCTGGGAGATCGCAAAAAAATCAAAAATGGACGAGCGCCAATTCCATTTGAACATGGTGCCTAAAGAGTGGGCGGCAATGCCAAGTGAATCATTACATGAGCTGCTGCCAATACTCGATTTAACATCGCTATTAGTCGCGCAAGATCTCGACATACTGCGCCATATTTTCACAATTTTCCCTAAGGTTGCTATCGGCCAAGCGACTATCTCGGAACTCGCGCGGCTGACCGCGCCGCTGACCGGCAGTATTTTTCGAGCGAGATGCGTCCAACTGCAGGATTTTTTAAAAGCGCGATTCGAGCAGATCGATCAACCGTATATAGTGCCCCCGGATAGAAACGATCCACGCGCGATGCGCTGGCCGACGGAGGAAATTCGCGAGCTGGCCACGACCGGAACGTATTTAATTTACTCGGACGACATGCTTGAACGGATTCTGTGCGCGCGGAGCGACACCGCTGACGGAATCTGCGCGCTCGATGTGCTCAGCGCGCTAGAAAGTCGAGGGAAATTGTCAACGCGCGAGGTTGCTGAAAAAATCTCCCTTCTATGCGGATGGAAAGTTGGCCTGGTGGTGGATATCCGCTATCAAGAGGCGATTCTCCCGCCACGACTTAATAATACGGCATCGACCTCGACGGGAGTAGGTATGATCCAGCAAGATGTTCAGTGTATGCGAATGATGAACGCCATTTGGGATTTGGCGCGCTCCTACGAGGCAATGCAGGGCCATGCGGGGGCGTTGCTGCGACAGTTCGCGGCGAAACTCGACATGCCGCGGGTCGTCATTTCATCGCTTCTCGGCGTTTGGTTCATTAAAGCTAAGCTGCGGCCGAAATCGCCTGATCCCTTACGAATTTTGTGCTTTTTGGTATTGGAGGCGTTTCATCACGAGCCGCTTGAAAGCGCTGAGTTTGCTCGTCGTGTTCTGCTCGTTTTTTTGGATTTGGTCGAGCTTCACAACGGCCGCTTCATGGATGAGAGGAAAGAGCGCGATGCCATAGCTCTTCTAGGAACGGTTTTGGCGGAGGTCAACCTTGCTCAGCCAGAAACCTCTAGGGTTAAGGAGCGCCTTGAGGCTGGCTTCACGGCAGGAACGAGTAACGCCGATAATTTCGCGAGCGCCTTCACCGAAGAGCTCGTGCGCCAATCGAAGTCAAACTAGATGAGTATGGTTAGCTATTTCTTGATCAGATTCCCAAACGGAGTTTTTCGTGCCGATGCGGAATCGAACTCAAGAACCACGCTGTTTTGTGGGTACCTCTGTTGGTACTTCCTTGGTCTCTGGGTGATTTTTCATAGGGGATTCGATTCCGGGCAACGCACCAAGAACAGCAGGAAATGAAAGCCTTACTCGCTTAGGCTGGTAGGTCTTTTTTGCTTTCTCCTAACTTGAGCGCAGGGCGATCGCTGAACGCAGCGTTAGCGCCTTTTACTCATCGAGCAGGTAGCCGCGCCGTAGCGCTTCCTCCTGGCCTTCGAAGATCGCCATCGCCGTGCTCATGCGTTTGAAGCCGAGCTTCCGGTAGAACGCCTCCTTGCCCGGCACGGCGTACAGGATAATCTTCTTGTGCCCGCGCGACATCTCCACCAGCTTCGCGACGATTTCCTTGCCGAGACCAATCCCTTGGTGACTTGGCAGCAGCGCGACATCGCAGATGTACGCGCAATCGCAGCCATCGGCGAGCGCGCGGCCGACGCCCACCAGTGTTTCGCCATCGAAGACGAAGCATGTGAACATGCTGTTGGTGAAAACCGTGCGCAGATGATCCGGATGTTTGTCGCCAAGCGACGCGGCGCGGTACAGCGCGGACAATTCATGCCAATCGATCTTCTCAATCGTATGCGACCAGATAAGGGACACGATTATCTCCTGTTGGTGTGCGGCGGGCGCCGTCGAGGCGCGTCAATACGACGGCCGCAAACGCTCATCATGACGAGCGCTCGACGCGACTTATCGCAAAAACTCTCTGCTAGTATGGTTTGCCCCGACCATAACTTATAAGCCACTACAAACTATGATCAGCAAAAAACTCGTCCTCGGCCTGATTGCCTTCATGGCCATTTTCTCGACCGCCTCGGCGCAGGAAGACAGGGGCTACAAAGTCTACCAGTTCCCCGCCAATATGATTCCCACCATCGACGGCAAGACCGACGACTGGGCCAGCTTCCCCAAGGAATACATCGTCGGCACCGACCAGCTGTGGGACGACTCGGGGCGTTATCCGAAACCCGACCCGAAGAATCTGGACGTCAAGGTGCGCGTCGCCTGGGTCAAGGGATTGAACCGGCTTTACTTCCTGTATGAAGCCTACGACGATTACTGGGATTTCGCCGATCCCGGCCTGCACAACGACATTTTCGAAATCGTCGTCGATGGCGATCTGTCGGGCGGCCCGCTGATCGACGAGCAGCATCCGAACCTGTCGCTGCCGTGGTCCGAACGCTACTTCAATTTTCACGGGGTGCACGCGCAGAATTACCATATCTTCACGCCGGCGGTCGGCAAGGATTGGGCGCTGCTGTGGGGCCCGCAAGCCTGGCTCAAGAAGCTGCCGTATTCGAATATCGCCTACTCCTACGATTTCAAGCCTGGACAGCCGGGCAAGCTGACGGCCGAATTCTGGATCACGCCGTTCGACTACGCCGGCGCCGATCCGGCCAAATCGGTTGAATCGGTACTCTATGATCTCAAGAAGATCGGCCTGACCTGGGCCATCATCGATTACGACGACGCCGCCAAGGACAGCAAGAAGAAGGGCTTCTGGAATCTGTCGAAGAACCACAAAATGTATGGCAATTCGAGCCTGGGAACGGTCTTCACGCTGATGCCGCTCGATAGCAAATACAAGAAATCCTTCGCGGCCGAATGGTCGTTCATGGTCACCGACATGGCCAAGCGCCAGGTGACGTTCAAGGATGAAAGCGTCGGCCCGGTCACCAAATGGCTGTGGGATTTCGGCGACGACACCACCTCCACCGAGCAAAATCCCGTGCACCACTACAAAAAGGAAGGCAAGTACCTGGTGGTGCTGACCGTCGAAGGCCCGCAAGGTTCGTCGCGCATGGCCAAACTGTGGGATGTCGCCGTCAAATGAAAACCCCCGCGACCAGCATGAAAAAAACCATCGGTTCAATCCTGCTCGTCTGCGGCGCCATGCTGGCGGCCCCGGCGATGGCGCAGCAGGCGCCGCATCTGGAAAAGCGCGGGCAGGCCACACAGCTGATCGTCGACGGCAAGCCTTTCATCGTGCTCGGTGGCGAACTGCATAATTCCAGTTCGTCGAGTCTCGATTATCTCGATCCCTTGTGGGCGCCGCTGAAACAGCAAAACCTCAATACGGCCTTGGTGGCGGTGTCGTGGGAATTGATCGAGCCGAGCGAAGGCAAATACGATTTCAGCCTGGTCGACGGCATGCTCAAAGGCGCCCGCGCGAATGACTTGAAGGTCGTGCTGCTGTGGTTCGGCAGCTGGAAAAACGGCCTGTCGCATTACACACCCGAGTGGGTGAAAAAGGATGGCAAGCGCTTCCCGCGCATTCAGTTGGAAAATGGCCGCGCCACCGAAACCATCACTGCCCTGAGCGAGGAAGCGGCGCGCGCCGACGCCCGCGCGTTTGCCGCGCTGATGCGCCACGTGAAGCAGGTCGATGCGACCAAACATACCGTCATCATGGTGCAGGTTGAAAATGAAGTGGGCGTCATCGGCGGCACGCGCGATCATTCGCCGATGGCCAACGCGGCGTTCGCCAAACCCGTGCCGGCGCAATTGATGGACAGCTTGGCGCAGCATCGCGCGCAGTTGCAGCCGCAGTTGAAAGCGCTGTGGGAAGGCGCGGGCGGCAAAACGAGCGGCAGCTGGTCGCAGGTGTTCGGCGCCACGCCGGCCGCCGACGAGGCGTTTTCGGCCTGGCATTACGCGCGCTATATCAACCAGGTGGCGGCGGCCGGCAAGGCGGAATACGCGCTGCCGATGTTCGTCAACGCCTGGCTGGTCCAGCCTGATGACAAGAAGCCGGGCGATTATCCCGGCGGCGGACCGCAGTCGCATTCGCACGATATCTGGCGCGCCGGCGCACCGGCGCTCGACTTCTTCTCGCCCGATATCTACCTGGCCGATACCAAGGGAATCGCGGCGCTGTATCACCATCCCTGGAATCCCTTGTTCATTCCGGAGTCGTTCAATGGCGCCGATGGCGCGGCGAATGCTTTCTATGTCATCGGGCGGCACAGTGGTCTCGGTTATTCGCCGTTCGGCATCGATGCCAAGGTCGACAAGCCGCGCGAGACGCCGATCGCCAAGGCCTACAGCGTGCTGGCCCAACTGACGCCGGAGATCGCGGCGGCACAGGCGGCCGGATCGATCACCGCCTTCACGCTCGACAAATCGGCGCCGCTCCAAAGCGCCGAGCTCGGTGGCTACCGCCTGAGCGCCAGCCTGCGCAAGAACTGGAACGGCGTGGTGCAGGTCGACAAGGCCTACGCGCTGGTGATCCATTCCGGCCCCGACATGTTCACCGTGGCCGGCGCCGATATCGACCTCACATTCGAGCCGATCACGGCGGGGCCGAAGCAGGCCGGTATCGCGTCCTTGAGGGAAGGGCGCTACGACAAGGGCGTGTGGAAGCCGGGACGCCTGCTCAACGGTGACAACATCATGATCAGCTACAAGCTGGCCGACGAGGCGGCCGCCAATCGCAGCGGTACCGGTGTGCGTCTGCTGACCGAACCGTCGATTGCCAAGGTCAAGCTGTACCGCTTTGAATGAGGCCAGCGCGCGCGGGCCGGCCTAGCTTGGCGGCCGCGTTCGCACCACCAGTTCCTTGAAACCGGAGGCGGCGTCGTGCTCGCGCGCGAAGTGGTGCTCGGGCAGCAGGGCCAGCAGCACTTCGGCGGTGGTGCGGACGATGCAGCCGTAGTCGGCGTGGCCGCCAATGACCTCGCCGCGCGCGTTCGATACGCTCAGGTGCAGGTGCGCGCCGTCGGGCGACAAGGTGCCGGCCAGCGACAGGATCTCGGTGTCGCCGCGCAGCTCGTTTGAAGCCGGCTGGCCGGCAAAGCGGATGCGCGCCACGCTCAGGCTGCCGATCGCCTGCAGCACGAAGGCGGCGTCGAGCGCTTGCTCGCGCAGCAGCGCTTCGAGCGCCGCGCGCAGATCCTGGCCGGGCGCCAGGCGCAATGGATAGGCTTTCATGGATGCTCCCTCGACCAGGCGCCGCAGCCGGCGGCGCCTGCGCGTGTCAATGGACGCTATTAGAGCACAGTGAGCTCGTCGACATTGGCCAGATCGGCGCCGGTCGATTTCAGCGCGATCGTGTTGGCCGTGCCGCTGCCCAGCGTGATGGTCACGTCTTTCGTCAGCCAGGTGGTCCATGAG
This sequence comes from Massilia sp., assembly GCA_039927975.1. Lineage (GTDB taxonomy): Bacteria > Pseudomonadota > Gammaproteobacteria > Burkholderiales > Burkholderiaceae_D > JBDSTZ01. The sequence continues at coordinate 20,255 of JBDSTZ010000248.1, forward strand.
CCGGACGGCGCGAAGCTGATGCTGGTGGCCACGCCGTTGACCACCAGCTGACCGGCGCGCGCCGTGGCGGCGCCATTGGCGTAACGGATGCGCAAGGTGCGCGTGCCGCCATTTTTGCCGATCACGTTATTGAGCGTCATCGCGCCGCCGCTGGTGGAGAAATTGACGTAGCCCTGGCCCTGCCAGCCGGCATTGGTTTTTTCGCGCACGGTGCCGGCGCCGCTCAACACACCCGCTTCCGCCGGGTAGTTCACCGCGCCGATCAAGGAACGGATCGCCAGCCCATTTTCTTCGATGCCCTGGGTGACCAGGCGCGCCAGCTGCGCGGCGCCGTATTCCTGGAAGTGGGTGTTGTCCGAGACGCCGTTGGGGAAATTCGGATACTGGCCGGCGGTCAGCCACAGGAACACGTCGGCAGTGGCCGGCGCACCGATGCCGTTGTAGAAGGCGATGCTTTTTGTGTTGAGATCGATGAGGGGCGCGTTCTTTTCGGTGGCCAGCTGTTTCATCGCGGTGCAGCGGTCGACGAAATCGTTCTTGAAGCTGCCGTTGCTGTCGTAGTTGCGGCGACCCATCGGCGTGACGAGGATGGGAATCGCGCCGTACTGGCGCGCCAGGTCGATGTACATCGCCAGGTAGGTTTTATAGCTGGTGAAGGGATCGGTATGCAGCTTGGGATCGCTGTTGCCATCGTTGTGGCCGAATTGCACGAACAGGTAGTCGCCAGGCTGGATCACGCTCAGGATCGACGACAGGCGGCCTTCATCGACAAAGCTCTTGCTGCTGCGCCCGCCGATGGCGCGGTTATTGAAGCTGACGCCGGTGGTGAACAGCTCCTGGATGCGGCCGCCCCAGCCTTGCTGGGGATAGAGGTTGTAGCTGGCGCGGTAGCTCATGACGGTCGAGTCGCCGGCAAGATAGACGACGGGCGCGGCGAAAGCCTGGTGAGCGGCCAGGCCGGCGCCGGCGGCGAGCAACAGCGTGCACAGCGTGCGGATGGAACAGCGGATGGAACAGCGGATGGAACAGCGGGTGAATGCCATGATGGTTTGTCTCCTCGTAGCGTGGGCGGTGGCGCACGAGGCCCGGCGCAAACAGGACGCGCCTCATTGTGCCGGGATTCAGTGGCTGTTCCTTGGTCTGCTTGCAGGAACATGGCACTGAGCCGGGCGAGTTTATCTCATCATTAACATTGCCGTATTTACGATAGGTGCAGCCGTGCGGGCGCATGCGGGACGGGTTGCCGCGTCGCGGCGGCATGTCCTCGGCCATGGCCTGCGCAGGCGGCGCCGGCTTGCACCTGCTGCCTCAGAAAACCGTGATGCCGTCGATATTGGCCAGGCCGGCGCCGGTCGATTTCAGGATCACGGTGTTGGCCGTGCCGCCGTTGAGGATGACCGTGACGTCCTTGCTCAGCCAGGTGGACCAGGCGCCGGTCGGCGCGAAGCGGATGCTGGTGGCGACACCGTTGACCACCAGCTGGCCGCCGCGCGCCGTCGCCGCGCCGTTGGCGTAACGGATGCGCAAGATGTGCGCGCCGCCGTTCTTGCCGATTACCTTGGTGAGCGTCATGGCGCCGCCGCTGGGCGGAAAGCGCACATAGCCTCGGCCCTGCCAGCCGCCATAGCTGCGCTCGCGCACGGTGCCGGCGCCCGACAGCACGCCGGCCTCCGCCGGGTACACGAGCGTGCCGAGCCAGGCGCGCAGGCCGAGACGGTTTTCTTCGATGCCCTGGCCGACCAGGCGCGCGAGCTGGCCGGCGCCGTATTCCTGGAAGTGGGTAATGTCGGACACGCCGTTGGGAAAGGCCGGGTACTGGCCGGCCCCGAGCCACATAAACACGTCGGTGGTGGCGGCCACGCCGATGCCGTTGTAGAAGGCGATGCTGCTGGCGTTGAGGTCGATCAGCGCCACGTTTTTTTCCGTCGCCAGCTGTTTCATGGCGGCGC
>JBDSTZ010000249.1:0-3343 GCA_039927975.1 Massilia sp.
GTCGAGCACGCCGTTGACGTACTTGTGCCCGTCGATGCCGCCGAACGACTTGGTCAGCTCGACCGCCTCGTTGATGACGACCTTGTAGGGAATGTCGAGATTGTTCTTGAGCTCGTACGCGCCGATCAGCAGCACGCCATGCTCGATTGGCGATAGCTCGGCCACCCCGCGGTCGATCAGCGGGCTGAACACTTCGCGCAACGCCACCGAATCCTTGATCGCGCCGTACAGCAGCGCGGCGAAGTGGTCGCCGTCGGCTTTTTCAAAGCCGTGCGCCGAGCGGATATTGTTCACCACGGTGGTGGCGTCCTCGTTATTGAGCAGCCATTGGTACAGGCCCTGCAAGGCGAACTCGCGCGCACGGTGGCGCGGCGTGCGGCTCTTGATGGGATTGGCGTGCGGGGTCTTGTCTGTCATGGTGTTGATACCTGTCTTCGGTCTACTGGTCTACTGATGTCTTGGGGTGGCGCGCTGTTACTCTTCTTCGGCCTGCAACTCTTCGAGCGCGATCAGCAGATTGGCCATCTCGACCGCGCAACGCGCCGCCTCGGTGCCCTTCTCGGCCATGCGCGCTTCGGCCTGCTCGTCGTTCTCGGTGGTCAGCACGGCGTTGGCGATGGCGATGCCGTAGTCCAGGCCGATGCGCGTGATGCCGGCGCCCGACTCGTTCGACACCAGCTCGAAATGGTAGGTCTCGCCGCGGATCACGGCGCCCAGCGCCACCAGCGCGTCGAACTGCTGGGTCTCGGCCATTTTCTGCAGCGCCAGCGGCACTTCCAGCGCGCCCGGCACGGTCACGTGCAGCACGTCCTCGTCGGCCACGCCCAGATGCTTGAGCTCGGCCAGGCAGGACGACAGCAAGCCATGGCCGACGTCGGGGTTGAAACGGGCCTGGACGATGCCGATGCGCAGTCCTTCGCCGGCCAGATTGCTGTCATAAGTTCCTACGGTCATGGCTTGCCTCTTGTGTCTGATTATTTGGATGGATATCGCAGTGTACCGCGTCAGGCCGCCGGTTTGGCCAGGTAGCCGGTCACTTCGAGGTCGAAACCTGTCATCGACGGCATCTTGCGCGGGCTGGCCAGCAATTGCATCTTGCCCACGCCCAAATCCTTGAGAATCTGGGCGCCGATGCCGTAGGTGCGCAAGTCCATGCTGGCGGCGCGGCCCTGCGGCTTGGTGGCCGGCGCGTCGAGCGCCTCGAACTGGGCGAACATCTGCTCGGCCGTCTCGCCGCAATTGAGCAGCACCATCACGCCGCGCTCGGACTGCTTGATCGCCTGCATCGCCGACGACATGGTCCACGAGTGGGTCGTCGCCTTGTTTTCCAGCAGGTCGAGAATCGACACCGGCTGGTGCACCCGCACCAGCGATTCGCGCTCGGGCGAGATGTCGCCGTGCACCATCGCCAGGTGGGCCGCGCCGCTCGGCTTGTCGCGGAAGGCGACCAGGCGGAAGTCGCCGTAGATGGTGGTCATCGGCCGCTCGGCGATGCGCTCGACCAGGCACTCGTTCTGCCCGCGATAATGGATCAGGTCGGCGATCGTGCCGATCTTCAGATTGTGTTCCTTGGCGAATTCGAGCAAGTCCGGCAAGCGCGCCATGGTGCCGTCGTCCTTCATGATCTCGCAGATCACCGAGGCCGGGGTCAGGCCGGCCATCTCGGTCAGGTCGCAGCCGGCTTCGGTATGGCCGGCGCGCATCAGCACGCCGCCCTTGACCGCCTTCACCGGAAAGATGTGGCCGGGCTGCACGATGTCGGTCGGCGTGGCGTGCTTGGCCACGGCGACGGCGATGGTGCGTGCGCGGTCGGCCGCCGAAATGCCGGTCGTCACGCCCTCGGCCGCTTCGATCGAGACGGTGAAATTGGTGCCGAAGGAGGTGCCGTTACGGCTCGTCATCATCGCCAGGTTGAGCTGGTCGCAGCGCTCCTCGGTCAGGGTCAGGCAGACCAGGCCGCGCGCATGCTTGACCATGAAGTTGATCGCCTCGGGGGTGACGAAGTCGGCCGCCAGGACCAGGTCGCCTTCGTTCTCGCGATCCTCCTCGTCGACAAGAATGACCATGCGCCCAGCGCGCAATTCGTCAACGATTTCCTGGGTGCTGGAGATAGACATGAAGGTGTTCCTCGAATACGGGCTGGCGGTGTGCAATCCGCTATTTTAAAGGATTTGCGCCCACCCCAACGGCTTATGGCTGAGATAGAGCTATCGCCGCGGTCGCAGATCGCACCACACGCGCCGTCAACATTAACCATGCGACAACATTAGCCCACGCTTAAACGGCGCCCGCCACGACGGCATCGCCGCCTCCAGGCGCCAGGCAGGCCAGCGATAGGGAGTAAAATGCGCGCTGGTATTTAATAGCCTGGAAAGTCTCAATGATCAAACATTGCGTGACGATCGCCCTGCTGGCGTCGTTCCTGTTCTCGCCCGCCCCCGGAGCGCAGGCCGCGATCAACCTCGACGCGCCGATTCCGGTCGGGCCGCAAGTCAAAGTCGGCAAGCTGGCCAACGGCCTGACCTATTACATCCAGAACAACCGGCGCCCCGAAAAGAAACTCGAACTGCGGCTGGTGGTCAAGGCCGGCTCCATCCTCGAGGACGACGACCAGCAAGGCCTGGCCCACGTTACCGAGCACATGGCCTTCAACGGTTCGACCCACTTCAAGAAGCACGAGCTGGTGTCCTACCTGCAATCGATCGGCGTCAAGTTCGGCGCCGACCTGAATGCCTACACCTCGTTCGACGAGACGGTGTATGTGCTGCCGATTCCGACCGGCCGCAAGGACAATGTCGACAAGGGTTTCCTGGTGCTGGAAGACTGGGCCCAGGGCTTGACGCTCAACGACGCCGACATCGACAAGGAGCGCGACATCGTGCTCGAAGAGGCGCGCCTGGGCAAAGGCGCCGACGACCGCATGAACAAGGTGCTGATGCCGAAGATGTTCAACGGCTCGAAATACGCCCAGCGCCTGCCGATCGGCCAGGAAGAGACGATCCGGCATTTCAAGCCCGAGGCGCTCAAGCGTTTCTACCGCGACTGGTACCGGCCCGACCTCATGGCGGTGATCGCGGTCGGCGACATCGATCCGGCGACCGCTGAAAAGCTGATCAAAAAACACTTTGGCCACCTGAAAAATCCGCTGCGCGAACGGCCGCGCGAGTACGCCCGCATTCCGAGCCGCGCCGCCACCGAGGCGCTGGTCATCACCGACCCCGAGGCCGACGGCAACGCCATCCTGATCCGCTATCCGGTCCAGCCCGTGATCGACCAGACCAACTACCGCGAATACCGGCGCCTGCTGGTCGAGTCGCTGTTCGCCACCATGCTCAACCAGCGC
>JBDSTZ010000250.1:0-8013 GCA_039927975.1 Massilia sp.
CTGCGCGGTGGGCGACAACCACGCGAAGATGGTGGCCGACATCGCGCGCCACGGCGGCAGCAGCTACGATCTGGCCGACCACAAGGCGATCAACGACGGCGCCGCCGCCTTCCTCGACAAATGGGGTTTCCGCAAGGCCTTCCCCAGCACCGAAAGCTATTTCCTCGCCGTCGGCAAGAAGCAATACGACGCCTGGCAGAACTACCTGGAAAACATCCGCATTTGCGACCAGGTCGACATGGCCGCCATCAGCGGCTGGGAGTCGACCTCGATCGAAAACCATTCGGGCATCGTCGACAATCTGCGCTACTTCCATGCCGATCCCGAACTGATCCGCGTGAGCCTGCTGCCGCTGCGCCCGGTGGCCAAGCAGCGCCGCTACACCTACGCGACGGGTGAATCTGCGGAACTCGACATCTGGCTGCTCAACGATAGCGCCACACCGGTGTCCGGGCAGTTGACGCTGAGCGTGATCGACCCGGACGGGCGCTCGACCAAGGTCGCCGAGTACGCCGCGCCGGCGCTTGTGGCCGACCAGTTCAGCTACCTGCTGGCCGAGCGCGTGAAGGCGCCGCCCTTCACCAAGGCTGGCAAGCACACCGTTCGGCTCGCCATGTCGGGCCGGCCCGACGTCACCTTCGCGCGCGACCTGTGGGTCACCCGCACCGACCTCGCGCCGGCCGTCAAACCCTTGCGCATCGCGGTGTCGGGCATTTCCAAATCGCTGCGCCAGCGTTTGAGCGCATTGCCGGGCGTGCAAATCGAGGACTTTCAAACGGGCAGCCGCTATGACGGCCTGGTCGCCTCCGGCCTCAAGGCCGAAGAGATTGCCCGCCGCCAGATCGGCGACCAGACCGGCCTCGAGGCCGCGCCGAAGAAGGGCGAGAAGCCGAAGCTGGTGCCGGGCGCGCTGCCGCCGGACGTGCTCAGCGCTGTCCAAGGCGGACTGCCGCTGCTGGCCATGGTGCCCGAAGACGGGCTGGCCGATGGCGTCGGCCAGCAGCTCGCGGGCTTGGGACTGTTCCGTTACAGCGGGCAGCTCGGCAATCTGCGCGCGCCATGGATGGGCAACTGGAATATCCTGCGCGCCCATCCACTGTTCGACGGCATTCCCGCTGACATGGCGGCCGGTGTCTGGCATCAAATCGAAGGGCAGGCGTCAAACGGCCTGATCATCGAAGGTGACGGCATCGACATCATTGCCGCCTACAGCCGCGATCACGACCGGCGCCTGGGCGCGTCGAGCTTCATGGCACGCAAGGCCGGCATGAAAGTGCTGTTCCACCGCATGCCGGACATGGCCGCGCCTTTGCAAACACGTTTCCTGCGCAACGCGCTCGCCTGGCTGTCCAGCTGAGCGGCAACACTGCTATTCGTCCGGTGCAACGCCAGCGATCCGCCGGCGTTGCACCGAGGACCAATGTGCATGCGTGGCACCGGCGGACGAGCCTCAGCGTGCGCGCTGCGCCATCGCCTCACGAAAACCATCGCGAAAACCATCGGGGTCAGATGCGAAACCATCTGACCCCGTGCTTTGGGTTGCGGCGTTGCCAGTCGCCGCCATCGAAAAGATTACCTTTCCAGATTAGTGTGAATTATGATGGAATGAATAATCTTGTCGAAAGGAACACTGTGTCCTATCCCATCGTCGTCGCCGGCCTCCTCATGGCGCTGTTGCCCACCGCGCAGGCAACCGATACATTGCCCGGAGTGTATTTTTCCCATCACGACTGGGAGCTCGTCTGCGACAACACGCGAGCCTGCCGCGCGGCCGGCTACCACGCCGATGACGACGAATTGAAACTATCCCTGCTGTTGACGCGCAAGGCCGGCCCCGGCCAGGCTGTGACGGGCGAGCTGAAATTCGGCGAACTTGACGATGCCGAGCTCGTCAACAAGATGACGCCGGGCACAAAGTTCTCGCTGCTGATCGATCAGCGCGTGGTCGGTCAGGCAGCGCTCGGCAAGGAGGGCGCGGCAATTCCACTGCCGCCCGACCAGGTCCAGCTCTTGCTGGCCGCGCTGCGAAAGAGCAGCAAAATCGAATGGGTCCAGGGAACCCACCATTGGCATCTGTCTGACAAGGGCGTCGCCGCCGTGTTCTTGAAGATGGATGAATTCCAGAGACGCCTCGGCAGCAAAGGCGCCTTGCTCAAACCGGGCACGCTGGGCGAGGACAAGGTGTTGCCGGCGCTGCCAGCACCGGTGGTCGTCGCGGTCGCGCCCGTCAAACCGCGCCCGGCCGACAAGCAACTGATCGCCGGCAAAGCCAAGCCACTGCGCGACGCCTTGCGCGCCAGTGTGAAAGGCAACGATGATTGTTCCGACCTGGAAGACGACGCGGCCGCCAAAACACCCTTGACGGTGAATCGCCTGAGCGCCACCAAACTGCTGCTGTCGACCGCTTGCTGGCGTGCCGCCTACAATACGGGCGACGGCTATTGGGTGATCAATGACGCGCCGCCTTTCGCGCCGGTGCTGGTGACCGCGTCCGGCGTCGATTATCGCGATGGCAAAATCTCCGCGAGCCAGAAAGGGCGCGGCATCGGCGATTGCTTTTCCTTCGATGAATGGACCTGGGACGGCCAGAAATTCGTTTATACCTCGTCGTCCTCGACCGGCATGTGTCGCCTGATCGCCGCCGGCGGCACCTGGTCGCTGCCGCGCATAGTATCCGACGTTAGGACGGCGCCGCGCTGACCACGCATTAAATCGGGACCGATTACCGCCCGATTTCCTGCCCGAGGCGTTTGCCCAGGCATAGCAAGGTCAAGGTCGGCGGCAAACCCCAGGCGCCCGGAATGACAGAGGCGTCGCACACATAAAGATTGGTGGTCGGCGTTTGCAAATGCTGGTCGACGCCTTCGCCGATGCGAATACTGCCGCCGGGATGCGCCGCAAAATGCCAGCTTTTAAACAGTTTGCGCGCACCACCCGTGCGCAGAATATCGCGCGCCATCTGAAGGCCCAGCGCGAGCTTCGCGCGGTCGGCCTGCGTCAGCGACTTATTCACCCAGCGCGGACCGATGTTGCCGCCAATCTCGTCGCGAATCTTCACCATGATGGTTAATGTGCCGGCGTGCGACAATAGCCTGTCGACCCGGCCCGCTTGTGCGGCAAAAGCCTGGAACATCGGCCGTGGCAGCGCCATGTCGGCCAGCGTGACGCCTTCCGCCTGCAAGTGCATGCCGGCTGCCATCGGTACTTCGGCGCCACCGTCGATATCGTCAACAAAACCCATGACAGCGACCACCGGGTCGCTGAAAAAGCTGCTGCGCTTTGGATGTAAGCCGGACCGGTGCAGCAAGCGCGGACTGCCAATACCGCCACCGGCCAGGATAATGTGTTCGGCCTCGGCTTCGTAATTCCCCCCGCCGCTGATATAGGCAACGCCCGTCGCCCGGCCATCGCGCACGATAATCCGCTCGGCCTGCGCGTTGTCGATCAGCGTGGCGCCATCGGCAATCGCCTCGTCGAGAAAATCGCGCGCCGTCCATTTGGCGCCGAACGGGCAGCCATACACGCAACGCCAGCAGCCGGTACGACACAGCGAGGGCCGGATCATCTTGTCGAGCTTGTTCCACGCCATGCCGCTGGCGCGCGCGGCCGCCATGATGCGCAGCGCCATCGGGCCGAGCAGCGAATCGGGCAGCGGCGCCATCGGCAACTCCGCGCGCAGCTCGGCCAGCGCCGGGGCCAGGTCGATCCCGTGCGCGGCGAACATGGCCAGCGGCGGCGCCGCAGCGGTGGCAAAGTTGATGCTCGAACTGCCACCTGCGGTGATGCCCTGCACCAGCAAAGAGGCGTCCTGGTGAATAAAGGCGCCCTTGCCGGGCACTGCGGCAATGCCGGCCATCTGGCCCAGCGTTCCCCGCAGCGGCGCTGCGCTGCCCTGTTCGAGCACCAGCACGCGCTGCTTGCGGCGCGCCAGTTCGCGCGCCACGCTGGCGCCGCCGGGGCCGCTGCCGACGACGATGGCGTCATAGCTCTGGGGTGCGCGAGTTGTCATCGGCAAGACTTGCGAAGGAAGGGCGAAACCGCCAGCATACAGCAGCCGCGCGGCATCACGCCCCGGCCACTTGTTCCCATTGCAGGCCGAAGCGCGCGAGGAACTTCTTGAGGCGGTCGGCGTCGTTCGGCTTGGCTTTGGCATCGCGCGAGACGGCGTACAGTTTGCGCCCCGCATCGGACAGCGATTTCGATTGCCGGCACACGGCGGCCACCGAGGCCAGTTGCATGGCGTCGAACAGGTCGAGCGCGTCGGCGGCGTCGCCAAGCAAGTCACGCAGATCGGCCGCGCCCGGCGCTGCCGGCCGGCCATAGTGGCGCCACAGCCGCCTGAGCCGCTCGGTCTCCGCCTGCACGATCGCCTCGCTGATGCCGCCCGACTCGGCCAGCGTCGCCATGCGCGTCACCGACGCCGACAGGTCGCGGAAATTGCCCGCCCAGATCGCCTCGCCCGACATGGCAAAGCGCATGTAGCGCTCGCGCGCCTCCTTGTTGAAACGCACCATCTGGCCGTTCTCGGCGCCGAACTGCGCCAGCAGATAAGCGAGGTTGGGCTCGATATCTTCCGGCCGCTGGGCCAGGCCCGGCAGCGCGTAGGTCCACAGGTTGATGCGCGCGTACAAATCTTCGCGGAAGCGGCCCGCGACGACCTCTTCCGACAGGTCGCGATTGGTGCCGGCGATCAGCTGAAAGTCGCTCTGCACTTCGTTGTCGCTGCCGACCGGCAAGAAGCGCTTTTTCTCGATCGCCTTGAGCAGCATGGCCTGTTCGTCGGCGCCCAGTTCGCCTATCTCGTCGAGAAACAGCAAGCCCTTGTGCGCCGCCTTCAACAAGCCGGGCCGGTCCGAGGCGGCGCCGGTGAAGGCGCCCTTGATGTGGCCGAACAGGGTGGACGCGGCGCCGTCGCCATGCAAGGTCGCGCAATTGAGTTCGACAAACTTGCCGTCGATCTGGTGGCGGGCCTTTTTCAGTTCGTACACGCGGCGCGCCAGGAAAGACTTGCCGGCGCCGGTCGGCCCCATCAGCAGCATCGGCGAGCGCGACTTGATGGCCACCCGTTCGATCTCGTCGATCATGGTGTTGAAATGGGCATTGCGGGTGGCAATGCCGGACTTCAGAAAGGCGACCCCTTCTGCCTGCTCGCGGGTAAAGCGCTGGGCAATTTGGTCGTAGCGCGACAGGTCGAGGTCGATCAGCGCGTAACTGCCGGGATCGATTCGTCCCTGGCGCCGTGGCGGCGAAGTCTGCAACAGGCGGCCGGGGAAAAAGCGCGCCTCCGTCATCAGGAACATGCAGATCTGGCCCACGTGGGTGCCGGTGGTGATGTGAACCCAGTACTCCTCCTTGTCGGGCGCGAAGGGATAGCTCTTGGCGAAATCGAACAGCGTGCCGTACACCTCCTCGAAATCCCAGGCGTCGCCGATTGGCAGCGCGCGCGGGACGACCGTCGTTTCCGGCGACACCGAGGCGATGTCGGCGCGCACTTGTTCGATCAACTGCATGTGGTTGGTGTTGTAGAGCAGCTCGATGCGGCTGATCACCACGTCCTCATGCTGGGTCAGGGCGACGGTGGGACGCCATTTTTCCCAGCGTCCGCTGCCTTTACCGCTGTCGAGCTGAGTGCCGAGGAAGCCGATGACGACGATGTTCTTTTTCATATTCGTATAAATCTTTATCTTATAGGATAAGTCTAGCACAGAGCGCCCAGTGGCTGGGTGGCCTGCCTGGTCGGCTCGACAGCCTGAATTAGCTTTTGATAACAATAACTTAGCGTGCGACGGCTGACGCGCCAGTGTCGCTGGCACAGCGCTTGCAATAGAGGAGCTACAACACAAGAAAACAGGAAATGAAAATGGCTAACCTCCAGTTGTTCCAATCGATCAAAGGAAAATTGCTGCCAGCGGCAAATGGTGTGAATGCGGCCATGGCGCCAGCTTACGTGATGTCGCCGCGCCATCAGCTGGCCCAGTACGCCGCCACCGGTTGCCTCAACGGCAGCTACTACGCCAACGCTGAAACGCAACTGGCGACCGTGCTGGCGCTGTGCGAGCAGGTCGACACCCGCTTCATCGCCCAGACCGCGATCTATTGCCGCGAACGGGGCTACATGAAGGACATGCCGGCCTTGCTGGTGGCGATCCTGGCGGCAAAAGGGGCGAGCGAATTGACCCCGGCCTTCCAGCGCGTGATCAACAACGGCAAGATGCTGCGCAACTTCGTCCAGATCGTTCGCTCCGGCGCGGCCGGCCGCAAGTCGCTCGGCACCCGGCCGAAGAAGCTGGTGCAAACGTGGCTGAACAATGCATCCGAAAAAGCGCTGCTGGCGGCCTCGATCGGCACCGCACCCTCGCTGGCAGATGTGGTCAAGATGGTTCACCCGAAGCCGGCCGAGCCATGGCGCGCAGCCAGCTTCGCCTGGCTGATCGGCAAGTCCTACGATGCGCAGGCCTTGCCGCCGGCGATCGCCGCCTTCGAAGCGTACAAGCGGGACCAGTCGCAAGCGCAGCCGGAGGTGCCGTTTCAAATGCTGACCTCGCTCGAATTGTCGGCCGAGTCATGGGCCGAGATTGCCCGGCAAGGCAGCTGGCAGATGGTGCGGATGAATTTGAACACCTTCGGCCGCAAGGGTGTCTACGCGCTGCCAGGCATGACGGCGCTGATCGCCGCCAAGCTGCGCGATCCGCAAGCCATCGCCAAGGCCGGTGTGTTTCCGTATCAACTGATGGCGGCCTACAAGGCGGCATCAAGCGATATTCCGCCGCCCGTCTGCGACGCCTTGCAGGATGCGCTGGAACTGGCCTTGCGCAATGTGCCGGTGATCGAGGGCAAAGTGGTGGTGTGCCCGGACGTGTCGGGTTCGATGCATGCGCCGGTCTCCGGCTACCGGGGGAGCGCCTCCTCGACCATGCGCTGTATCGACGTGGCCGGCCTGGTGGCTGCGGCGATGTTGCGCAAGAATCGTGACGCGAAGATCGTACCGTTTGGAACGACCGTCATCGACTGCCGCTTGAACGCCCGTGATACCGTGATGACCAATGCGCAGAAACTCGCGGCAATCAACGGTGGCGGGACCAACTGCAGCGCGCCGCTGGAATGGATGAACCAGAAGAAGGTGATCGCCGAGCTGGTGATTTATGTCTCGGACAATGAATCCTGGATCGACGCGCGGGCAGGTGCAACCGCGACGATGCGGGCGTGGTCTGAGTTTAAACGGCGCAATCCGGCAGCGCGGCTGGTATGCATCGATTGCGCGCCGAACACGACCAGCCAGGCGTGCGAACGCGAGGACGTCCTCAATATCGGTGGTTTTTCCGACGAGGTATTCAAGATCGTCGCCGCCTTTGCCGCCGGCCAGCTCAGCCCGGATCATTGGGTAGGCGAGATCGCCGCGACGGCGTTATGAGGTGCGGCCATGAACTGGAAGATCAGCGTGGGCGCACCAGGTTTCAAAGGTTTTGAGTACGGTTCGAATGCGGATGTGATGTCATTTCCCTTGCAAATCACGTCCACTCCTTGTCGAACAGGTGCTCAATGGAGTTTTACCCCGAATGCGGACAGGACTACATCCTTACCATTGTCCGGCGCAAGCCGGTCAAGGAATGCCGGCAAAGTCTGGCACCAGGTCCTGTCCACCCTTGTCGGGACTGATTGAAGGCGAATGCAAGACGGATTACATGTCCCCGGTTCGACCCCGGGCGGTTGCGAAAGCGGCCGTAGCTCAGTTGGTAGAGCAAGCTCCGTTGAAGTGGTTGTCGCCCCTTTTTTACGATGAATGCAGGTGGAATTACATCGGTAGAGCGCCGGGATCCTGTCCCGGAGGTCCTTGGTTCAAGTCCAGGCCGGCAAATGCCGGTAGCTCAGTATTAAGCTTCAATGAAAATTTCACCGATCCTTGTCATCACCCTTTTTAAGCGAAGTGAAAAGCAAAAGGGAGTGTCAGGATTTTTGTGTGCGGGGCCTCGTAGACTTTTCCATGGCGCCGCTCGCCGCCCAATGCTCAGGGCA
>JBDSTZ010000251.1:0-8610 GCA_039927975.1 Massilia sp.
GGCAGGCGGCGATCGACGCCTTGATACAGGGCATCGCGGCGCAGCCGAGCCAGTTGCCCAACTGGGACAAGCTGGCCATCGCCGGCGCCCGAAACGGCATGCCGCTCAAGCGCCTGGGTCTGGTGCGCAAAGCCAGTGCGACGGTCGATCCGGCCAGCGGCAAGCCGACCATCAATCTGGATCCGTCGGCGGTGAAGAACAAGCAGGACGGCGCGCTGTGGCTGATGATCGGCATGAGCGATATGCTGCGCCTGACCGACGCCGCCACGGCCGCCAAGGGTCAGCCGGACGCCTCGCCCTTCCAACGCGAGCTAGCCAGCTGGCGCGACGCCTTCAAGACGAGCGCCGAACTGGAGGCCAAATCGGGCGAATTGCTGGTCGACCCGGCGCTGGCCACAATGCAAATGCTGTACCGTGAAAACCAGCTCGAAGCCGGCCTGCTGCTGCTCGCGTATAAAGAATCCTGGCGCCCCGACCTGGAAGCCTGGAAAAAGGCCAATCCGGACGGCGTGCAGCGCTTTATCAAAAGTTACGGCTTGCGGCCCTGAATGCCCCACCTCATTCAAGGACTACGCGTGCGCAAACTAATTTGCCTTGGGGCGCTGACCCTCGCGGCCAGCGCGAATGGCGCCGCCAGCGTCCTGCCGAATGCCGCCGGCGCCGCCCTGATCGAGGACGGCTTTGCCGCCGACAATAGGGGGCTCTACAAACAAGCACTGGAAAAATTCAAAGCGGCCGCGCTGGCGGACCCGCAGGCCTCCCTGCCGGTTGCCGTCATCGCCCAGTTTTACGCCCGCTTGGGCGAACGCCAGCCGGCCGATGCGCTGCAATTGCGGCAGCAGGCGCGCGCGCAGGCGGAACGCGCCTTGAAAATCGAGCCCGACGATCGCCTCGCGCACGAGGTCTTGCGTGCGCTCGACGAGCTCACGCCGACCGCGCTGCACAAGGCGAATGCGGCGGCCGCCAACCTGGTTGAACAGGCCGATCAGTACTTCGATCAGGGCAAGTTCGCCGACGCCGCCAAGAAATACGAAGCGGCGGCCCAAGCCGATCCCCTGCTGTCGACCGCCTGGACGAACGCGGGCGATTGCTATCTCAACCTGCGCAATTATCCCGAGGCCGAGCAGCGCTTGCGGAAAGGCGCCGCCATCGAAGCGACCAACAGCTATGCGTGGCGAGCGCTGGCCGACCTGTTGCTGGCCCAGCGGCGGGCGCAAGAAGCACTTGACGCCATGCTCTCGGCGGTGGCGGCCCAGCCTGGCGACGGCGCAAACTGGGACAAGCTGGCCGAGGCGGGCGCGCCCAACGGTATCGTCCTCAAATCCCTGCGATTGATACCGAAGGCGAGCGCCTCGCCCGACCCGGTCAGCGGCAAGTTCAAGATCCATTACAGCGTCGATGCGGGCATCGAGGACATGGGCTTCTGGGGCGTGATCGCGGGCTTTGAGGGCCTGCGTCTGCAGAACAAGGGCGAGCCTGCCCGAATAAACTGGCTCTCACCGTTCAAGCGCGCGCTGGCAATGTGGGACGGCGCGCTGCGCGGGTCCGAGCAGCGCGCGTTGGCCACTCAGCGCGACAAGCCTGCCGATCAAACCTGGCTTACGCTGCGGACCCTACAGAACGCCAACCAGCTCGAGCCTGGCCTGTTGCTGCTCGCTTTCAAGGAATCCTACCGTCCCGAACTCGAAGCGTGGACCAAGGCCAACCCGGAAGGCGTCAAGCGCTTCATCCAGACCTACGGCTTGCGCCCCTGAACAAGCGCGCCAACGCGCATGGACTTCAGGCACCGTCGAACGGCGCCCGCACTGACGCTCTCAACTCGCTAAAAGGTCGGCAGTTTTTCAATCGACCGCGTGACCTTACGTTAAGCCGCCGGGCCCGGCGTATCGCAGGGCTGGCGCACCGCGCGAGTCTGACGCATAGGATATCTTCGATCCGTCCCATATCTGAACTTCCTTGAATATATCCTTTGAGATTCGTGGCCGCTTGACCAACAGCCGGTCAGGGGCAGTCCACTGGAGCGTTATCCGATGCTCCCCGCTCATTATGAATATGTAGTTCGCCGGATCGTCCGCCGAAAAAACAGTGCCTCTCTTCCGGATCGTTACTGCGTGCACTACTGGCACAGTCGCATCGCAGTTCCGAGCAAACAGAGCAGCGACGCGCTGCCCATCTGGAGAAGTCATTTCACTCAGGACTACGTTCTCACATTGCGAAGAACATCCTGCGATAACGGCACACACGCTGCCAAGGTAGATTAATGAACGTAGCTTAGTCATTTTCCTCAAATACCATAGACAGCATTTGCAAACGAGTTATTCGGAAAAGGTTAAGAGCTGGCCTGGCGCCGTAGCGGCGTAGCGGCGCCAGGTCGAACCAATGGCGCCGCTAAGCCGCTATGGCGCCGCCAGCCCCGTCCGATCACGCCGGCTCGCCCTCCACCACCCCGATCCGATACCAGTCCACCTTGCGCGTCGCCACCATCACCGCCGCCAGCACGGCGAACAGCAGGATACTCCCCAGCACCAGCGCGTTATTCTCCGAAATCAGCAAGCCGTACAAGGCGCCGTACAGCATGGTGAGCGCCGCGCCGAAGCCGTAACCGCGCTTCCAGCTATGCAGCACGCTGCTGAGATAAAACGCGATCAGCACGATGCACGCCGCACTGGCGATCAGGTAGGACGTCACGAAGACGATATGTTCCGACAGTCCCACCAGCAGCAGGAAGAACAGCACCAGCGCCAGCCCCACCAGCGCATACTGCACCGGGTGGATCGGCAGCCGCTTGAGGATCTCGAACACAAAGAAGGCGGCAAACGTCAGCGCGACGAACAGCAGTCCGTACTTGGTCGCCCGCTCGGCCAGCGAATACACATTGACCGGCTCGATGAAGCCGACCGTGAAGTGGTCCAGCTCCGGCTGCAGCGGGCGCGGGCCGCCAGCCACCGCCACCACCGGATCGGTCTCGACCGCGCGCAGCTGCTGCTGGGCGTCGGTCGCCAGCGCCGAAATGTCCCAGGTCGCGCTAAAGCCGCTGTCGTCGATCCGACGGTTCTTGGGCGACGGCAGGAAGCGCCCGCTAAATTGCGGATGCGGCCAGTTCGACTTGAGCGTCACCTTGTTGTTCTTGCCCACCGGCGCGATGTGCTGGCGTTCGATGCCGCTCAGCCCAAGGTCGAAGGAAAAATCAATCTGCGCCGGCCGCTCCAGGTCTTGCGCCGGCACGCTCGCATGCATCCCGCTCTTGAACGTTTCGAGCCCGCTGCCCTGCTCGAACTCCACCGTGCGCCCATCCCACTTGAGGCCGGGAATGTCGCGAATGCCGCGCACGTCGTTGATCGACAGGGCGACGAACGGCTTGCCCAGGCTGATGCGCGAGCCGGCGTTCGCGCGCGGCAGGCTGGCTTTGACCGGCAAGTTGAAATTGCCGGCAATCGCATACTGGCCGCTGTACACCAGCACCTGGTGGATGCCGCGATAGCGATGGTCGGTATCGATCATGCCCTCGATTTTCAAGGTCTCGGGGAACACCAGCTGGCGCCGCTCGGCCACGCTTTTGCGCACCTCGGTCTTCTCTGCGCCGTTGACGACGCTGGTGACCTTTTCCTCGTACTCGTCGGTATAAGGGAGTACGAGGATCGGGCCGATCATGGTTTGTTCGCGCACCGAATCGGCGGCGACACTGGCGACGGCCTCATTGCGAAAGGCGATCCGCTCGCGGATGGTGGCCTGCACCAGCAACAAGGGAACTCCGATGATGAACATCAGGCCAACGATGATCAGGGTCTTGATGAATAGCGCTTTCTGCATACTGCCTCCTTTTATCAGAACCCAAAGTCTAGGCAGCCGCTGTGCGTTCAGTATGCGTTTTCTGTGCGCTCGACGATCACCGTGCGTTCACGCACCGACCGCCCGCCCCGGCCGTCATATGCTGCCCATATGGGCAGCACATTCAACGAAGAGGACCACATGCACGCAGACAGTGAGACCGGCGCCCGCGCAACGCGCCCCGCGATGGACCAGGAAACCCTCGACTTCATTCGCGGCGTGTTCGGCCTGGTGCGCGCCGGCGAGACCGAACGCCTGGTCGCGATGATCGACAAGGGCCTGCCGGTCAACTTTCGCAACGAGAAGGGCGACAGCCTGATCATGCTGGCCTGTTACCACGGCCACCTGGAAACGGCGCGCCTTCTGCTAGGCGCCGGCGCCGATCCCAACGTCGCCAACGACCAGGGACAGACCCCACTGGCCGGCGTCGCCTACAAAGGCTTCACCGACATCGCCGAACTGCTGCTGGCGCACGGCGCGCTGGTTGAGGGCGCCAGCCCGGACGGCAAGACCCCGCTGATGATGGCAGCCATGTTCAACCGGCCCGCCATCCTCGACCTGCTGCTGGCGCACGGCGCCTTGGCCGACGCCGTCGACAGCCGGGGCATGACGGCGCTCACGCTGGCGCGCTCGATGGGCGCGGCCGACACCTTGGCCAAGCTCGAAGCGATGGAAGAATAGCCGCTCAGGCGGCCGGCAGGCGCAGCACCGCGCAGGCCCCGCCGCCGTCGGCGTTGACCACTTCGGCGCTGCCCTTGTGCAGCGCCATCACCTCGCGCACGAACGGCAGCCCGAGGCCATTGCTGCGCGCACCGTTCGCCCTCGGCAGCGAATAGAAACGCTCGAACAGGCGACCGCTCGCATAGTCCGGAATCCCGCCGCCCTCGTCGCACACGCTGATCACCACCATCTCCTTCTCGATCGCCAGCGTCAGCGCGATGCGCCCGCCGTCGGGGGAAAACTCGATCGCGTTGTCGACCAGGTTGCCAAGCGCCTGACGCAGCAGCAGCGCGTCGCCCAGCAGACTGAGGTCGTCGGCCGTGATCTCCAAACGCAGGCCGCGCGCGTCGAGCCTGGCGCGGTAATCGTCATGCACGTCGGCCAGCAGCGCGCGCGCGCCGATGCGCTCAGGCGCGTGCAGGCGCTGCTGGGTCTCCACGCGCACCAGCGCCAGCAGCTTGTCGATCAACTGCTTCTGACGAGTGTTCTGCGCCAGGATGGTGGCGATGAAGTGGCGCCGGTCTTCCACCGGCATCTCCTCGCGCAGCAGTTCGGCCGCGCCCTGGATCGCCGCGATCGGGCTTTTCAATTCATGCGCCATGGTGTGCATCAGCTGCTCGGCGTACTCCTTGCCTTCGAGCTTATGGCGCATCGCCTCGAGCGCGCGGCCAAGCGTGCCGATTTCGTTCTTGCCCAGCGCCGGCAGCGGCGCCTTGTCGCCCGCCTCCACCTTGGCGATGTAGTCGAGCAGCTTGCGCAGCATGCGGTTGATCCAGAACGCGAACGCCAGGCCGACCAGCAGCGACAGCACCAGCAGCAGCGCGCCGCGCCGCAGGATGTTCTGCCGGCTGCGCTCGACAAAAGGCTGGACCGTGGCGTTCGGCTTGGCCACCGTCAGCACGCCGATGATGGTGTCGCCATCCTTGATCGGCGCGGCCACGTGCATCACGGTGCTGGCTTCGTCGTCCGGATCCGAGCGCGTGCTGCGCGCGCCGTAGCCGCCGCGCAGCGTGGTGTAGACGTCGTTCCAGCGCGAGTAATCCTTGCCGGTCGCCTTGTGTTCCGAATCGAACAGCACCTTGCCGGTGACGTCGGTGATGTAGACCCGGTAGTCGAGCGTCTGCTTGGTCAGCCCGCTGATCTTGACGTCGACCTGGCGCTGCGTGAAATCTTCGATTTTCGCCAGCATCGGCGAATTGGCCAGCTTGCCGTCCCTGACGTCGGCCGCCACCATCACGGCCAGCAGGTTGGCGGTGTCGACCAGGGTGTCCTCCATGGTCGCGCGCACGCCCGGCTTGACCTGTTCGACGAACACGTTGAGCAGGAACCAGGCGGCCAGGCCGACCACCAGGAAGTAGCCAAGCAGGATGCGCAGGCCGATCTTCACGTCGCGTCGATGCTGTAGCCCATGCCGCGATGGGTGTGGATCGGATCGGCCGCCGGGTCGAGCACTTTCAGCTTGGCCCGCAGCGACTTGACATGGGCGTCGACCGTGCGGTCGAGGGTGTCCGGCGCGTCGGTCCAGACCCGGTCCATCAGCTGGGCGCGCGAGAGCACGTGTCCCGGATGGTCGAGCAGGGCCTTGAGCAGCAGGTATTCGTAGCGGGTCAGCTCCAGCGCCTGGCCCCGGCACAGGATGCGCGCCTCGTGCGCGCGCACCTCGAAGCGCGCCGCCGGCCGCAGCTCGGCGCGCGGCGCCAGGCGCCGCAGCACCACGCGGATGCGCGCCACCAGTTCACGCGGCGAGAACGGCTTGGTCACATAATCGTCGGCGCCAATCTCCAGCCCGACGATGCGGTCGAACTCGTCGCTGCGCGCGGTCAGGAAAATCACCGGCACGTCGCTGAACTGACGCAGCTGGCGGCACACTTCAAAGCCGTTCATGTCGGGCAGGCCGACGTCGAGTACCACCAGCGCGGGCGGCGCGCCGTCCGGCTGACGCAGCGCGGCCAGCGCCTCGGTGCCCAGGCCGACGTGGCGCGGCGCGAAGCCGTCGGTGCGCAGGGCGTAGGCGATACTGTCGGCGATCGCCTGTTCGTCTTCGACGATGAGGATGGTGTCAGCCATGGGGGCGCTGCGGTAAGCTTGTATTCATCGCAACAGTATCGCCAGTCCGGCCAACGCAGTCAATGCGCCGGCGCGCCGCCGCTCCGGCGGCGCCAATTGTTGCGCCCGACGAAAAATAAACTTGTATGATCGACAAAGACACCCCATCTACGGGTGAATTTGGCTTTTTTTGTACTTACTTCGTAAAGGTAGTCATGCGTGTCTGGTTCAACAGGACATTTTCCTCCGTGTCCGCAGCGATTGCGCTGATCCGCCAAGCCGATCGCGAGCATCGCTTCCACATCATTTACAGCAATCCCAATCCGCATGTCGCGGCCGCCCGCGAGGCGCACGCCTTCCACGCCGAGCCGACCGGCCTGCCCGCCGCCGAGTACATCGACTGGTGCCTGCGCTTCTGCCGCGAGCAAGACATCCAGATTTTCATCCCCGGCAAGGAGGCCACCGCGCTGGCCGGCATGCATGCGCGCTTCGCCGCCCAGGGCACGCGGGTGGTCAGCGCCGCCTCCGAAGAAGCGCTCCAGCGCATTCACGACAAGGCGCGCTTCTACACCGACACCGAGCTGCCGCAGGCGCCGGTGGCCGACTTCCGCGTGTTCGAAAACAGCGCCCAGTTCGAGGCGGCCTACACCGAGCTGCGCGCAGGCCACGACAAACTGTGCGTCAAGCCATCGCGCTCGGTGTTCGGTCTCGGCTTCAGCATCCTCGACGAGCAGCGCAGCAGCGCCGCCCTGCTCATCGCCGGCGCCCAGTACCACATCGGCCTGGACGACTTTCGCCGCGGCCTGGCCGAACTGGGCCAGGTGCGCACCATGCTGCTGATGGAATACCTCGATGGCGAGGAGTACAGCGTCGACTGCGTCGGCGACCATGGCGCGCTGGTGGCGGCGGTGGCGCGCAGGAAGCCGATGACGACCGGCCAGGGCCAGCTGATCGACACCAACGCGGACATCCTCGCCGCCACCCGCACGCTGGCGCGCGCGTATGGCCTGAACGGTAACTTCAACGTGCAGTTCCGCGAGCAGGCCGGCAAGCTGCGACTGTTGGAGATCAATCCGCGCATGTCGGGCGGGATCGGCATGGCTTGCGTGGCCGGCCCCAACCTGCCCTACATCGCGCTGTGCGGCGCCGCCGACGGCTTCGCCAAAGTCGCCGTGCCGCCGGTGCGCGACGGCATCCGCGTGGCCGAACTTTCCAACGCGACGGAGCTGGTGTGAACTCCGTCACCCGGCACATCGCCCTGCCCACCGGCCAGCTGTCGCTCAGCACCGCCGCCGGCGCCTTCGCCGCTGACGAGCTGCTCGGCTTTGCCGCGCGCGCCAACGCCAAACGCGGCTTCCTGTTTCTCAGCAAAGTGCTCGGCAAGCACTGGCCCGTGACACCATCGAGCATGGCCGCCGTTCACCGCCACCTGGCCGAAGGCGTCCTGGAGGCCGATGGCCCGACCGTGTTCATCGCCATGGCCGAAACCGCGATCGGCCTGGGCCAGGGCGTGTTCGAAGCCTGGTTGCGCGCGCATCCGGGGCGCGAAGCGATGTTCATCCACACCAGCCGTTACCGGGTGGGCGACACGGAACTGATCGAGTTCGAGGAAGCGCACAGCCACGCGCCGCGCCAGTTCCTGCACCTGCCGGCCGACCCGCTGCTGCGCGCGCGCCTGCTGGCCGCGCGCACCCTGGTGCTGGTGGACGATGAGGCCAGCACCGGCAACACCTTCCTCAACCTGTGCCAGGCATGCCGCGCGCTCAACCCCGGCATCGCCCGCCTGCATCTGGCCACCATCACCAATTTCATGGGCGCTGCCGCCAGCGCCGCGCTGTCCGCGCGCTTCGGCCTGCCCGTCACCATCGGCAGCGCGCTCGATGGCGAATACAGTTTCACGCCCGGCGAGATGGCGCTTGAGGGCGCCGCCGCCCAGCGTTTCGACGCCGGCGCCGACCGGGGCGCCAGCGCCGCTTTCGGCCGCCTCGGCGTGGCCCGCGCGCTGACAACACCGGC
>JBDSTZ010000252.1:0-16616 GCA_039927975.1 Massilia sp.
GATCGAACACCACGTCCAGGAAGAGGAAGGCGAGATGTTCCCGAAAGCACGCAAGGCCAAGCTGGACCTGGTCGCGCTCGGCGAGCAGATTGCCGCCCGCAAAGAAGAAATCGGCTTCTCGTTGCCGCAATAAGACGCCAGGCTGTCACCGGGGGCGGGGGCACAGCGCCCGTCACGGTGGCGATGTCATGGCGCGGGGAAAGCTCCCTTTCTTGACTGACCACAAGCGTTGAGGTCAGTGCGGAAAGGGAGCTTTTTTACGCGGGTGGCGAGGCATTAACGGAGAGGAAAGCAGCATGCCGTTCATGATTTTGACGCGCGAAGGTTTCGACGATATCGTCGCGCGCGTGGAGCCGGCCGGTGCGGTCTTTTTGCTCAATCCGGTCATTGCGTCGGAGGCCGAGATTGCGCGCCTGCGCGAGGCCGGCGGTACGGTCCATGTGCTTGATCCGGCGGCGCCGCCATCGCTGGCGGACGGCGCGCTCGATGCCGCTGGTATCGGAGCCGAACCGGTGTGGGTCGAGCGTGCGACGGCCGGTTCGCGCCAGTCCGCTCTGGCCCTTGCTGCACCGGGCGCCGAACCCGAGGCCAGGCGTGCGCCGCGTGCGCTGCGGCGGATCGGCAGGAGTGCCGGGGCGTTCGCCGGCGCCGCGTGGCGTGGTCTGCGTGCGGCCGGCGGGCCCCGGCGCCTGATGCTGCTGCCCTACCTCGGTTTCGGTAACGCCGGCAAGCTCTGGCTCAAGGGCCGGGTGCTCGACGAACCGGCGTTTCGCGCCCAGACCGATCAGGACAGCCGCTGGCGCAATATGCTCGCCTTGTACCAGCGGCTCGAATCCAACCAGGTGGCCGGCGCCCGCGTCCGCGCCAGCTTTGGCGGACAAACCTGGGACGCCGTCACCGATCGCGGCGGTTATTTTTCGTTCGAGATCGCGCCCGCGCAAGCGCTGGAAGGCGGCTGGCACGCAGTCGATCTCACCTTGCCGGACGCGCCCGACGCGAACGGAGCCCCGCTTCACGCGAGCGCCCAGGTAATGGTGCCGGCGCCGAGCGCGCGCTTCGGCATCATCAGCGATATCGACGACACGGTGCTGTGGTCGAACGCCACCAACAAGCTGAATATGGCGCTGATGCTGGCTCGCTCCAACCCATACACGCGGCAACCGTTCAAGGGCGTGGCGGCATTCTACCGGGCGCTCAAGGCGGGCGTCGGCGGCGAGGAAGACAACCCGGTGTTCTATGTGTCGAGCAGCCCGTGGCATCTGTTCGACCCGCTGCTCGAATTTCTGCGGCTGCGCGACATTCCGGTCGGGCCCCTGCTGCTGCGCGAACTGGGCGTGCGCGAACTGCTGGCGTTGTCGAACCACCACCATCACAAGCTCGAGAAGATCGAGACGATCCTGCGCTTCTATCCCGGCATGCAGTTCGTGCTGATCGGCGACAGCGGCGAGCAGGACCCGGAAATCTATGCCGAGGTGGTGCGCCGCCATCCGCAGGCGGTGCGGGTGATTTATATCCGCAACGTGAACCCCGACCCTTCGCGTATCGACGCGCTTGATCGCCTGATCGAACAGGTCAGCGCCACCGGCACCCAGCTGATTCTGGCGCCCGACAGCGAGTTTGCGGCGGCCCACGCGGCGGCCGAAAAGCTGATCCAGGTCGATTGGCTGGCGGCGGTACGGCGCAATAAGAAAGAGGACGAGCGGAAGGAGGACGAGCGCAAGGAGGTCGTGCGGAAGGACGACGAGCGGCCGGCGCCGGCCACCTGAGCTTATCGGCGGCCAGCGTCGGCGCACTGGTATCACAATATCAAGCCGGTATATGCGGCCCTGTTCGGGGCTTTGAAACGCGCGCGAAACCGCATACTGGTTGATCATCCACGCGCACAGCCCATCATGAACTACGGTTATCCCACGGTTGGCCCGCAGATCGCGTCAGCCACCAGCACGAGCGGCACCGGCAGCACCGGCAGCACCGGCAGCAGCACGCCCTTGTCGGCCGACGTCGCGGCGCGCGTGAAGCAGACGCTCGCCGCACAGTCGACCGGCATCAACAAGCTCAATGACAGCCTGCTGCGCAACCAGACCAGGCTATCGGGCCTGGGCAAGCTGCAAAGCGCGCTGGCCGAGATGCAGGCCAGCGCCCAGAGCCTGTCG
Organism: Massilia sp.; assembly: GCA_039927975.1. Classification (GTDB taxonomy): domain Bacteria; phylum Pseudomonadota; class Gammaproteobacteria; order Burkholderiales; family Burkholderiaceae_D; genus JBDSTZ01. The sequence continues at coordinate 2,154 of JBDSTZ010000252.1, forward strand.
AGCGCGGCCACCGGCGCGAACGGCGTCGCGCCAAGCCAGGACGCCAGCCAGATCGGCAAGAACGTCCGCGCCTTCGTGGCCGCGTTCAATGCCATGAACGGCAAATTGCAAGCCTTGCAGGCGGGCGAACTCAAGTCCGATGCCGGCATGAGCCGCGCGAGCGCCGAACTGGCGCAGCTGACTGGACTTGGCGGCGATGGCTTTTCGGCGCGCTCGCTGAGCGCGGCCGGCATCACGGTCGAGCGCAATGGCAACTTGAAGATCGACGAGAAGGCCCTGACAGCGGCGCTGGCGAATGGTCCGTCCGCCGTCGGCGCGGTGTTTTCAAATGGCGGCAAGGGCCTGGCCGATGTGCTGGCCGACAGGCTGGCAAAACTGTCGAGCAAGGACGGCATGATCGGCAAGGAGTCGGCCAGCGCCAACAAGGAATTGAGCAGCGTGACGGCCCAGCGCACGGCGCTGGCCAAGGCGTTGACGGCGCAGGCGACCGCACTGGCGGCGATCTATTCGCGGCAGTCCGATGCACAGACCGGCAAGCCAAGCTCGCTGTTCGACATGCTGGCGTAAAACGCGTCCGCGCGCAGGTGCGCGCGTCGCCGTGCCGGCCAATCTATTTGCTGTGTCAGGAAATGCCCCGGAACCGGGATCGATGGGGAGACCGAAGTCTCCCATCTTGAATATTGGTGGAGGTAAGCGGGATCGAACCGCTGACCTCTTGCATGCCATGCAAGCGCTCTCCCAGCTGAGCTATACCCCCCAATGAAGAGGCAAGATTATAGTACTGATCTTGCGCCGCCGTCAATGCCAAATTGGCGCGGCCCGAGATTGGCGACGCGCGTGCCCGGCGCCGGCGTCGGGCCGAAGGCGGAGACAGGCAGACAGATTGCGTTTCACTCGGCCCCGCTTTTGATCGCAGGCCCAGCGGCCGGTCCAGCGCGTTGCCGCTATTGGGCCCGGTCCAAACGCCGTGGCCGCTCGATCACCTCGCGGCAGGCCGCGGCGATGTCCGCTCCCCATTCGGCCAGCAGCGGCCCGGTCGGCACCAGCCGATCGTCGACTTCCAGCATGCCGATCCAGGCCCGCACCCGCACAGGCGCCAGCGCACCGAAGCACTGCTGGGCGACGACGTCCCTGCCGTTTTCCGGCCCACCCAAACGCTTGCCTGCACAGGAACCAGATTCCGGATGCAGCGGCGCGAAACCCGTTCCCTGGTTTCGCGAGTTGCCGCTCGTTTCATAGAACACGCTGATGGCGGGGGTGTAGCGCGTGAGCGTGTCCGGCAGCACCAAGGCGACGTCCCTGACCGCCGCTTCGTAGATATTCCCGGCATCGCCTTCCCACTCGATTTGCTGGCGCTGGCCGGCCGGGCCGCGGAAGCTCAGTGCCAGGCCGGCGGCGGACAGGTCGAGCGCGTCGCGATCGACCGTGAAGCGCGCTTCGAGCGGGTAGACTGGCCGGTAGTCGGGCGCGCGGCGATAGCGCAGGCTGTAGGTGATGCCTGGCGTGAAACCGCCGGCAAGTTCAAGGCGGAACAGGCGCGCGCCTCGCGGCAGGTCATTCGCCACCGGCCCTGGCCGCGCGACTTCCAGCGGCGTCACGATCAGTGCCGGCGCGAGCGCCAGTCCGGACGCGCTCACCTCGAAATCGGCAGGGTTGAGCCCCAGCGACTCGGGCACCATGAACAGCACGCCTCTCAGGTTGGACGGATACCGCTGCGCGCTGGCGTGCGGGAATCCGATCGTGGTGCTCGCGATGCACTGTGCCTGAGCGACGCCGTGCACGATTGCGGCGATGGCGAACATGACGATGCGAAGATGTTGCATGGGGCGCCGGGAGGTTGTGAAGGAAATGCAAGCTTAACATGCGGCGTGCCACCCGGAACCATGGGCGCCAACGCCGCGAGCCACACGTAAAAAAGCCATCTGGCCCGGTGGGACCAGATGGCTTCTTGCACTGCCGGGCCGGGATTACTGGCCGAAGCGGTAACGCAGGTTCAGCCCGAAGTTACGGCCGTTACGATAGTGCTGCAACTCGAGGCCGGTCTCGTAATTGCCACCTGGTTCGCCGATGTAGCGGTTAGGCGCCTTGTCGAGAATGTTCGAGGCGTTCAGCGAGAGGGTCAGGTCCTTGGTGATGTTGTAGTTGACCGAGCCGTCCAGGATACCGTAGGCGCCCATGTAGCGGCCCAAGATCGGTTGGGCGTCGAGCGCGAACACGGCGGCCGAACGCCAGGTGTAGACCAGGCGGGCGGAGAACTTCTGGTCTTCATACATGCCGCTGAAGCTGGCGCTGTTTTTCGACTGGAAGGGCTGCCACAGCTTGACGATGTTCGGTGCCGCCGCGGTGCCGTAGTTGACCGGATTCTCGGTCGTGACGTAGGTGTACGAACCGGACACGCCGAAGTTCTTCAGCCAGCTCAGCGAGTTGTCGAAGAAGTACTGGCCCGACAGTTCGACGCCGCGTGCGAAACCTTTTTCCGCGTTGACGCGCTTGCTGACGCGATACTGGCCGTTCGTGCAGCTGTTCGACACTTGTCCATTGCCCGGCACGTAAGCCGGCGCATTGTCGAGCGTGACGCATTCGCTGACATCGCTGAAGAAGCCCTTGATGGATTTGTTGAACACCGCCGCCGCGACATAGTTCGTCTTGTTGAAGTAGTGTTCAAGCGACAGGTCGAGGTTGTCCGACACCAGCGGCTTCAATTCCGGATTGCCGCGGCTACCGGTGCCGTCGACCGGATTGTAGTTGACGAACGGGTTCAGGTCGCCCAGCGCCGCGCGGGTCATGCCCCGGCCATAGCCGAAGCGCAGCAGGGTTTCCTTGCTGATATCGTAGGTCGCGTTGAACGATGGCAGGGTGTTGCTGTACTCGGTGGTGCGCGCATTGTCGATCAGGCCGTTGACGCTGTTGATCTTGGTGATGGCCGTGCCGTTGGTGCGCACATAGCGCACACCGACTGCGCCGCGCAGGTGCTCGTCGAGGGCGGCGAATTCACCGACCACGTAGATGGCCTTGGTTTTCTCGTCGACGTAGCGGCGGTCCTGGATGCGCTCGAGCAGCGCGCTTTCCATCTGGATGCCGGCCAGCGGGAATTGCGAACGGACCTGGTCGCCGAGCAGCAGATCCGGCGAGTACACCACGTAACCACCCGAATAACCGGTGGTGCCGCCCATGAAGTTGGTCGGCGACGACTGGGTCACGCCATAGGTGCTGGCGAGGATGCCGTTGCTGCGGTCGGCTGCCAGCCCTTTGCCGTCGGTGGTCAACGGACGGTTGTTGTAGCTCCAGTTCTGCGACAAGTCGTCCTGCTTGGCAAGGCGGGTGCCGAACTTGATGCGCTTGAACAGGCCGTCCTCGATCGAATAGACGCCGGACAAGGCGAGCGCTTTGGCGCTGTCTTTGGAGGCCGAATTGTTACCGTTGTTAAATTCGCGGAACACGAAGTTGCTCGGGTCCGACAGACTCGGGCCGCTGAAATTGAGGGTGTGCGGCGAGCCATCGGCGACGCGCGAGGTGGTCCACGACAGGCCGTTCTTGGAGTCGAGGAAAACCGTGCGGTTGTCGGTGCGCTTGGTCGCTTTCAGGAAGGCGTAATCGGCTTTCAGGGCCAGGCTCGGAGTCGGGTTCCAGTCGCTGCCAAACGCCACGTTCCAGGTCGAGTACGGGGTATGTTCGTCCACCGACACGGTGTTCACGGTCGAGTTGAGGAAGTCACCGCTCAGGGCACGCTTGGTAGCGAGCACGTCGTTGGCGCCGCCGCTGACGTTGCGTGCCGACATACCCTTGTCGAAGGTGAACGGCGAGGTTTGCAGGTTCGCCACGTTGACGCCGTCGTTCGAATTGAGGGCGCGGTAGTTCTGGTGGTACAGGTAGTAGGTGTAGTTGCTTTCGACGTAGAAGCGCAGGGTGTTGTCGACGCGGTAGTCGGCGGCGCCACTGAAGCCCTTGCGCTCGCGCATGATGGTTTCCTGCGACACGTTGGTGTTCAACGTGGTCGTGACCATGATGTTGTCGATCTGCGCTTGGGTCAGGCCGGTGTTGTCGGGTGTGTTCGGGCCGATGCTGCCGGCCGTGTTACGGATCGGCACGTTGATCAGGGCATTGATGTCGCTGCGGCCGACAAACTGCGCCTGGGCCTGGAACGGCGAGTTGGTGGTGTTGGCGGCGGCCAGGGTCGCGTACTCGGCGCTGTCGGCGCGCACCGCGCGTTTCAGGGCCGGGCCGCGGTTGCCCGGGTTGTTATCCGAGCGGTTGGTGCTGTTCTGCAATTGGCCGGCCAGGGTGTAGCCGAAGCGGCTGCCGCCGCCGAGGTCAATGCGGTTGGCAATGAGTCCGAACACATCCGGCTCGGTCTGCTTGGCCAGGTCGTTGTAGCGGGCGCCGGCGGAGATCGCGCCGGTCAGGCCCAGCTTGAAATCGCTCGGGTTGCGGGTGCGCACGTTGACCAGGCCGCCGATGCCGCCTTCGATGTGCTCGGCCGATGGATTCTTGTAGACGTCGACGCCGGCGATCATGCCGGGAATCGCGCTTTCGATGTTGTATTCGCGGTTGCCGGCGGAGAAGAACGCACGGCCGTTCACCAGCGAGGCGGTTTGGCCGGACAGGCCGCGGATGGTCAGGCCCGAACCGTTGCCGACTGGCGCCGCGCCTTCGCCGCCGTAGCGGTAGCCCTGCACGCCTGGAATCCGGGTCAGCGTTTCGGCGACGTTCGGATCGGGCAGCTTGCCGATGTCTTCGGCGGTGATCGAGTCGACCACTTCCATCGCGTCGCGCTTGATGGCGACCGACGAACGGGCGCTGGCCTTCATGCCGGTGACGACGACGGTTGGCGTGACCGCGTCGTCTGCCGCTACATGGGCGGCAAAGGCTTGCGACACCGCGAGTGCGATGGCGGACACTTTGAGTGTTCTTTGGAAATGCTTGTTCATACTTTTTTATCCCCTGCTTTTGGTGGTTTTTTTTGGGTAAATCATTTGCTATCGGCTTCACGCGCTGCGGCGGGATATCGATAACAAACCGGAGCGATCATACGAGAATTTCTTTTGATAATGAATACTTTTTTGACTTGTTGCGTATGTACAACGCTCAAGCGCCCCTCCCTCCTTTCTTGATGCGCGATACGCGCGACATGGCTCAACGGCGGCGCATGTCGCGCGTGTCGTTCGTGGTCGCGCGTGTCGTTCGTGTCGCGCATGTCGTTCGTGTCGCGCATGTCGCGCAAGTCGCATATGTCGTCCACATCGTCCGCATCGCGCGGCAACGCGGCAACACTAGCCCCGCCGACAGGGCGAGCGCCCCGTCGGCCGATCAAACATCGCGTGGAAAAATGCCTCGGTGGCTCAGCCCTGGCGGCGGCGCAGCGCGGCGAACATGGCGCAGCCGGCCACCAGCATCAGCAGGAACGGCGCCGGTTCCGGCACCTGGTTCACTTGCGTGAGCGCGTTGGTGACGAAGCTCAGTTGCTGGCCGATCGGCGCACCCGGCTGGACGAAAATGCTGCCGAGGTCGCCGTTGGCGCCCAGATAGCTGGTGTCGTTGAACAAGGCCCAGCTGAACGCGCTGCCGTCGCCGCTGCCGGCCACGAAGCTGACATCGAAGATGAAGTGGCCGCCCAGCGTGATCGCCTGTACCAGGTCGCCACCGCCGCCGGGGCTGCTGAACACGACTGTGCCTGGCAGCGCGCCACTGACCGAACCGCTGGTGTTCTCGGCGCCCACCAGCGCGCCGGTCAGGCCGCTGAGGGAGGCGCTGCTGCCAGTGTCGGACAACACCAGGAAATTGAAACCGAGGTAAGCGCTGCCGCTACCCAGGGTCGAGGTGTCGATGTCGACGTGGAAGTACGGCACGGCGGTCGCGCCGGCGCCGCCGGCCGAGGCGCACAGCGCGAGCGCCAGCGCCAGGCGTGCGAAGATATTTTTGTAGTGATGCATGGTGGTCTCCTTAATATTTAACGCTGATGAATTTCGACGTGTACCCAATGGCCGCCTTGTTCGGATTCGAGAAGGTGGTCGTCAAGGTCACGGTCTGTCCAGGCGCCAGATCGGCCGCCGGCAGCGTGATGTACGGCGCGCCGTCATGCGTGCCGGTGGCGTTGTCGAGCGTGACGCCGGCGGTAAGGCCGTCGAGCCGGAATTGCAGCGGGCCGTACAGCGTGGCGTCGCTGGTGTTGGTGATGCTGACGGTGCCGGTGTACTTGAGCGTGAAGCGGTTCATCGTCAGGCCCGAGCGCATGATCTTCGCGCTGGCGCCCAGGTCGACCGGGGTCAGCAAGTCGTAGCGGGTGCCGAAGAAGCGCAGTTCGCCGTACGACGAAATGCCGGGGAAGGCGGGATCGGTCGGCACGCCCGGATGGTCGACGCGCATCATGAAGTAGCGGTAGCGCTGCTTCTCCAGGCCTGGCACCACGGGGATGACTTCCATCTCGAAATTGCGCTCGGTGGTGTCGCTCGTTTCACGGCTCGACAGCAAGGTCCAGCTGGCGTTGTCGTTCGAGCCGTAGATGTTCAAGCCCTGCGAGCGGTTGGCGAACATGAAGCGCGCCTGCACGCCGATGGCGCCGAGCGACATCCGGTAGTCGGCGCCGAGATCGAGGTAGGCCGGCGCGCGCAGGTCGCCCGAGTAGCTGTTGTAGTCGCCGTCGACCAGCAGCGCGGCGCGGTTGCGGTCGAAATTGGTGGTGCCGGCGATGAAGTTCTTGCTCCAGTCCAGGCTGCCGTCGGCGACCACGAGCGGATTGAGCAGTTCCAGTTTGGCGGTCACGCCCTGCACTTGCTTGAGCAGGGCCGGGAAGTCGGCGTCGCTGGTGCTGTCGATGGCCGCCTGCAGCGGCGCCATGCTGGACTTGAAGGCGGCCAGCGACGGCGTGGTGTACACCTTCTCGGCGCTGTAGCCGTCCTGGGCGACCTGGAAGGCGGTGGCGCGGTCCGGTTGCACACTCAGGCGCGCCGTCATGGTGTTGATCGAGACGCCATCGGTGACGCTGATGACGATATTGTGCACGCCGACCTGGTCGGCGCCGGGGGTCCAGTTGAACTGGCCGCTGGCGCTGTCGAGGCTGGCGCCGGCCGGCAGGCTGATGCCCTCGTAGACCGGGGTGTCGGCGGCATTCGCGTCGGTCGCCTTGTAGTTGCCCGTGTACGGCACGCCCTGCACCACCAGCTCGGTGACGGGGAACGCCGGCGAGGCGAAGAACGGCACCGTCAGCTGGGTCGGCGCGGCCATGTTGACGAAGTCGACGTCCACCGTGCTGCCTTCGGCGCCGCTGAACTTGAAGACGATCAGGTTGGCGCCGAGCCACTTGCCGGCGGTCGCCGCGTTCGACGAGTCGGGCACGATGTAGCGCCACTGGCCGTGCGTGTTGGGCACCGTGATGTCGGCCCACGGACTGGCGTTCTGCTCGGCGCTGGCGCTCATTTTCATGACCGCGTTGGTGCGCACCATCATGCCCACCGGGGCGAACTTGGCGCGGTCCGCATAGCCGACGTCGTGGAAGGCGATGGTGGCGCCGGCCGGCTTGACGTCGGCGTGGCCATAGGTGCGTCCCGCTTCGGTCTGGGTGGTCCAGGCGCCCGCGATGAAACTGCTCTTGCGTTCGGTCTGCAGCAAGCCCTGGTCGTTCGGCAGCGCCACGCCGGTCAGCGCGGTCGGGATGGTCAGGAAGGCTTGCGAGCCCATGTCCTTGTTGTTCGGCGTGGCGTTGCCCCAGAAAATGGCCGGGCCGTTCGAGTGGGCCGCCGCCGCCGCGAGGTAGGGCGCGGTCGCTTCGACGTCGACGCCTTCCTGGTACTTGTACATATTGTAGATTTCGGCGATCGCGTCGACTTCGTAGAGCCGGCCGCGGTACGCGCTCGACGGATAGGAGGTGCCGCCATTGGTGTCGGCCCACGGGATCTCGTAGCCGAGCATGTACTGGGCGTAGGCGTTGGCACCCTTTAGCAGGCGGTTGCCGCCGAACTGATAGACGCTGACCGCGTCGCCCAGGGTCGAGGGCTTGCCGCTGAAGGGATCGACCTTGGTGCCTTGCGCGTTGACCAGGCGGAACAGGCCGGACAGGATGTCGACGTTGTCGCCGCCGTGGGCTTGGTCGCGGGCCATTTCCTGGATCTGGTAGAACGGCACGCCGAACTTGTTGTACGGGTTGTTCACGTCGATGAAGGGAATCAGCGGCAGCACGGCGCCGTTGATGTTCTGGCGGGTCGAGGTGGCGTTGACCGTCATCCATTCGACGGTTTCATCGTAGCGCGCGCGGTTGTCGGTGAAGATCGCGCCCGCCATGCGTCCGACCAGCGAGTAATTGTGCTGGTTCATGAAGCGCTCGTTGCTCGAAAACAGCACGCGCTCGAGCGGGTCGATCAGGTTGTCCTTGAGCTTCTGGGTGTCGGTATCGGTCCAGGCGAGCGGATAGGAGGTGTAGCTCGGATCGGCGTAGGAGTAGCGCATGATCTCGGCCGCCTGCAGCATGCGCGAGAGCGGCACGCCGTTGTGGATGTGGGCGTCGGGGAAATACGCTGCGCCGGCCGGATTCATATTGCTCCAGGTGCGCAGGATGCGCATGGCGTTGCGGCGATAGTCGTTATTGCCCGTCACGTAGTACAGGATGGCCTGGGTCAGCGCGCCTTGCGAATCGTTGATCAGGCGGGTCTGGGCCGTATTGTTGTTGAAGTTAGGGGTGTTCGGGGTGTCGACCTTGGTCGAGTCGCGGTTGGTCGGCTGCAGGTTGATGTTGGCGTAGTTGCAGCAGGCGGTGGCCAGCGCGTCGTAGTAACTCTTGTACGGCTCGACGTCGGCGCGCACCTGCTGACGCATGTAGTCGAGCTGCTCCATCGTGAAGCCGAGCGCCGGATGCTTGAAGCCGTTCGGGCTGACGACCGGCTGCGAGGCCGGGGTGGAGATGAAACCGAGCGCTTGAGCGGGCGCCGTTGCCAGCGCCCACAGGGCCGCGGCGACCGACACTGCCGTGACGCAGGCCTTGAGCGTGCCGCGTGCGGGACGCGCGATGCTGCCATTTTCATAACGATTGTGCATGATTGTCCTTATCATTTTTTAAATGACCAGGCGATCCAGGGGTCGCGTAGTTCTCCTCCAATGGTATGTTTTCGATACCACAAACGATGCTAGCATGATTTATTGTTATTTCAGTTAAGCTTTTTGTTATCGATATCCTCATTTTTGTTATCGATATCCAATGTCAATACGCGACTCCCTATGATCACCTCGGCAAGTAGGGGGAAAGTGCCACTGCGCGGCGCGGACGCGGCTGTGCTCTCAAGTGCAACATTAGGCGAAAAAGCAACAGAATCCGGCGCACGGGCACGCAAAAAGGGGCGCCGAAGCGCCCCACCCTTGCAGCAAAAACCGAATGGCACCCGGGGCGCCGCCCGCTTAACTTTGCATCAGCGTGACAATCTCGCTGGCGCTGAGCGCGCCGCTGTAGATGCGGAAGTCGTCGATTTTGCCGTTGAAGTAAGGGTCGCTGGCGTATTGCGAGCGGCCGATCCAGTTCTGGTTGGTCGAGCCGAGCCGGAACGGCGCGTGCTTGATGTCGGGGCTCGATCCAACCAGTGCGCCGTTGACGTAGAGCGAGCCGTTGCTGCCTGCCAGGGTCACGGCCACGTGCACCCACTGCCCGGTCGGCAGCGCGGCGGTGCCGACGATGCCCTGTTCGCCGACGCCGTAATCGGTCGTGATGCCAAAGCGCAGCAGGCCGTTGTTGGTGCTCGGGGTCAGCATCATGTAGTGCTCGGTGCCGTTACCGAAATCGAAGATGCGCGTCCAGTTGCGCGCGGCGTCCCAGTACACCCAGGCGGCGATGGTGAAGTCGGCCAGCGTGCGCACCACGTCAGTCGGCAGGCTGACGTAATCGTTGCTGCCGTCGAAGGCCAGCGCGTTGCCGCTGCGCCCGGCCACCCACAACGGACCGTTGACCAGGGTGCCGGACTGGCCGCGCCCGGTGGCGTCGGCCGCCACCGTGCCGCTGGTTTCGTCGAACTTGAGCCAGACGTGCGGACGCTTGCCCGCGCCGACCTTCACCTCGGCCGAGGGCGCGCTTTCGCCGGCCGGGCCGACCGCCGTCACCACGTAATAATAGAGGCCGCTGCTCACGCCAGTGTCGGTCCAGGTGAGCAAGTCGCTGATGCCGCTGGCGACGGTGGTGTACGGCCCGCCCGAGATGGTGGCGCGCTTGACCTTGTAGCTGGTGGCCTGGGCACTGCCCCACCACGACAGCAGCACCGCGCCGCCGCTCCAGTTTCCGGTCAGCCCGCTTGGCGCTGCACCGGCGGCGTATGGATCGCGCGTGAAGGTGAGCGTGCCAAAGCCAAGCTGGTCACCGTTGCCGCCGTTGTTTTCCGGACGCATCTGCGCGGCCTGCAGCGCGGTGTACGGCGCGGCCAGGCCCTTGCGGTTGACGTAGTGGTTCAGCACCAGTTCCCACACCGGACGCAGGCTGCCCTGCGAGGCCGGCGACAGCCCCGGCTGGGTGTTGTTGATGTTCTTGTAGAGCGTGAACGGCACACTGTAGTGGGCGCCGCTGGCGTCGGTCAGATTCGATTTCGCCACATACTCCGAGCCGGCCAGGAAGCGGTTGTTATCGTAGCCGAACATGTCGTCGCCCTGGTTCCAGGCCATTTCGCAAAACACACTGGCGAGGCCGATCCCCAGCGTGCAGTGGCCCTGATCGCGGCCGCTTTCCTGCCACTGTCCCAGATGACCCGGATGCACGTAGTACACGGCCTGGCTGCTGCTGCCGTTGCCCGCTCCGGTCTTGAAGTAATTGATCGCCTCGTCGTACAGGTCGGCGCGGTCGCAAAAGACGCCGATCGCGATGATCGCGGCGATCGTGCACTGGTCCCAGTTGGCCCAGTAATTGGTGATGTCGGCGCCGTTGTGCTGGACCAGGAACTGGTGGTTCAGCGGATAGAAGACATTGAGCAGCAAGTTCTGGAACTTGGTCTGGTCGGCCGCCGCCCAGCCGGGATAGGTGCGCATGATTTCGGCGGCGTTGGCCCATTCGTAGCCTTGGATGCCGGCAGCGAGGAAGCGGTCGGCGTTGCCGGTCAGGGTCGTCATGGTCGACGACCAGGCGTTCAGGAAGACCACCGCCTGGTCGGCGTAGGCGGTGTCGCCGGAAACCTTCCAGCGCAGCGCCATCTGGTAGGTGCGATGGATATCGATAACCATTTGGTTCACGTTGTCGCCGGTGCCGCCGCGGATCACCGTCTGCAGCGCGCGCGGCGCGGTGCCGAGCTGGGAGTAGCCGTTGGCCAGCAGAGCGTTCCAGCCGTCCAGCCAGGGCTGGGCGCCGGCCGTCACCTTGGCGCGCATGCGGGTGAAGTCCGCTTCGGTGTGCAGCAGGCCCGGGTGGATGAAGGTGCGCGCGACCAGGGCGTCGGCGAGCAGGGTCGGCGCCGCCGCGCCGGGGGCCGCCGTGGAGGTCTCGGCCGCGCCGCCGCAACCGGACAGGCTGAGCGGGCCGAGCGTGGCCAGCCCGAGTCCGCCCGCGCACAGCGAACGGCGTTTCATGGAAAATTTTTGATCGTTGTTATTTGACATTCGGTCTCCTCTTCAGTTGAAAGCCCGCGTGCCCGGCGAGATTGTCGAGCATGAACGGGGGTGCTTGAAGCAGGCAGATTATGCGCGGTATTTTATCGATAACACGATTGCTCACCTATGGTTTTTTTCACGGGAAGTCGGGCTGTGTTTACGTGTTTTGGTATGCCTTCAGCGTGTTTGGACGGAAGTTCACGCAGGATGCATTTGAGATGCATTCGGCATGCAATCACTATGCAATCAGCATGCAATCAGCGTTCAATCAGCGGGTAATCGTGATGCGGTGGATATGTACTCGGTCGGCGAACCGCAACGTGCGCAATGGCCCGGACCGGTCCGGCGCTGCGCAGGGAGCACAGGATGCGGCATCAGGACGCCCGACGTTTACGGATTGTTTACGCCATCCGGCAATGTCTTTACGACATTTTTATCGCCGGGCCGATACGCTGATTGCATGGCCGAACCCTCTGTTGTCCCGCCGCCCGCGCAGCGCGCCGGCCGACACCGAGGCGCCCACTTTGTCGACCGCCGTGTTCGCCGCGCGTCGACTGTATCGAAGGAACGCTATGTTAGAGACAGTTTCGATTTTAAAGATATCCGCAGTGCTCATCATCGCCCTGCTCCTGTTCCTGGCCAGCCAGGTGGTGGTCTACATCGCCAACGAGAAAATCGGTATCGTGGAAAAGAAATGGTCGCGCCACGGCTCGGTGCGCCACGGTTTCATCGCCCTGCACGGCGAGGCCGGCTTCCAGCCCGAGGTGCTGCGCGGCGGCTTCCACGTGTTCTTCCCCTTCCAGTACCGGGTGCACCGGCACGACCTGGTCACCGTGCAGCAAGGCACCCTCGCCTACGTCTTCGCGCGCGACGGCCTGGCGATGGAGCCGACCCAGAACCTGGCTTGCAACAAGCACGCCAAGGACTTCACCGACGTGCGCGCCTTCCTGACCGACGGCGGCCAGAAGGGTCTGCAACGCAAGATCCTGCGCGAGGGGACCTACGCCATCAACCTGGCCCAGTTCGTCGTGCTCACGGCCGACAAGGTGTATGCGCTGCGCCTGCCCGGCGACGGCAATATCGACGGCGCCGGCGAGGCGGTCGGCAAGCTGGCTGAAACGCTCGACGAGGTGCGCCGGCGCGACGGCTTCGAGCCGCTGGTGATTCGCGCCGACAAGCTGGCCGTGATCACCACCCACGAAGGCCAGTCGCTGCCGGAAGGCACGATCGTCGCGCCGGTGGTCGGCGCCGACCCGGCCGACCCGGCCAGCTACCACCACGATTACCAGAATCCGGAAGTGTTCATCGAAGCCGGCGGTTACAAGGGGCGTCAGCTGCAGGTGCTGGTCGAAGGCACTTACTATCTCAACGCCCGCTTCGCCTCGTATGAGATCGTCGACAAGACGGTGGTCGCGGTCGGCTTTGTCGGCGTGGTCGTGTCCTACACCGGCAAGACCGGCAACGATCTTACCGGCGAGGCCTACCGCCATGGCGAACTGGTCAGCAGCGACGAGAAAGGCGTGCTGGCCACGCCGCTGATGCCCGGCAAGTACGCGCTCAATCCCTACGCCAAGCGCGTCATCGACGTGCCGACCACTAACTTCATCTTGAAGTGGCAGTCGGGCGCGGTCGGCTCGCACGAACTCGACAAGCACCTGAGCGAAGTCTCGCTGATCACCAAGGATGCCTTCGAGCCGGACCTGCCGCTGTCGGTGGTGGTCAATATCGACTACAAGATGGCGCCGCTGGTGATCCAGCGTTTCGGCGACATCCGCAAGCTGGTCGAGCAGACCCTCGACCCGATGGTGGCCGCCTACTTCAAGAACATTGGCCAGGGCAAGACGCTGATCGAGCTGCTGCAGGAACGATCCGATATCCAGGAGCGCGCCAAGGCCGAGATGCGCAAGAATTTCGAGGGCTACAACCTGACCTTGAACGAGGTGCTGATCGGCACCCCGCGCGCCAAGGATGGCGACACCCAAATCGAGGTGATCCTCAAGCAGCTGCGCGAGCGCCAGGTCTCGCGCGAGCAGCTTGAAACCTACAAGACCAAGGAAGTGGCGGCGGTGCAGGAGCGCATCTTGCGCGAAGCCGAGGCCAGGGCCAAGCAGCAGACCGCGATCACCGAGTCCGAGCTCGCCGTCAAGATCGCCGAGAACCAGGGTAGCGCGGCGGTGCAGAAGGCCACCAAGGCGGCCGAGGAAGCACGCCAGAGCGCCAGTGGCGCGGCCGACGCCAAGCGCTCGCTGGCCGAGGCCGAAGCCTTCCAGATCCAGCGCGTCGGCCAGGCCCAGGCCACCGCCACCGAACTGAACGTAGCCGCGTATGGCGGCCCCGAGCTGCAATTCCAGCAGACCGTGCTGCTGCGCTTTGCCGAGGCGATCGAACGCGGCCGCATTGCGCTGGTGCCGTCGATTCAAGCGGGCGGCCAGGGCGGCGGTTCGGCGATCGATGCGTTCATGGGGCTGGCGGCGAGGGAGTTGCTGGCGAAGGGCCGCAGTGCGGAGACGGATGGCGGCACGCAGTAATCGGAGGGCGCGCTCAATGGCGACACCAATCGGCGCCGCGCGGCGTGCCGGCCGATGCCGCGATTGTTCCGGTACGCACGCCCGCAGCGCCCGCAACAGCGCCCATTCACCTTGCAAGAAAGCGGTGAACCGGAAACGGTTGCGGGCGCAAGGCGCCGCTTACGGCACCGTCACCTCATCGATATTGGCCAAGTCCTGCCCATTCGATTCGAAGCGCAGGACATTGCCCGTTCCCCCAGCAAGGGTGACCGTGACCGTCATGCTGGCCCAGTTGGTCCAGCCGCCGGTGGCGGGAAACGAGATCGCCTGCGCTACCCCGTTCACCTTGAGAACCCCGGCGCGCGCGGTGGCGCCACCGTTGGCGTAGCGGATGGTGATGACCTTGGCGCCGCCC
>JBDSTZ010000253.1:0-7524 GCA_039927975.1 Massilia sp.
GCCGGCGGCGCAAAACTCGATCGCGAAGTCGCGGTCCGAGACAGCCTCGAGCGAGTTGTGGCAGACGTCGTCGAAGCCGAGCGTCTTGGCCACGCGCAGGCGGTCGATCGGGAAGGTGGTGCCGGCCAGCGCGGCGGCGCCCAGCGGCAGGCGGTTGACGCGCTTGCGGGCATCCTGCATGCGCTCGACGTCGCGGCCGAACATTTCGACATACGCCAGCATGTGGTGGCCGAAGGTGATCGGCTGGGCCACCTGCATGTGGGTAAAGCCCGGCATGATGGTGTCGGCGTTCTGCTCGGCCAGGTCGGTCAGGGCGCCGCGCAGCGCTTGCAGCAGGCCGACGATGTCGTCGATCGCCGCGCGCACGTACAGGCGGATGTCGGTGGCCACCTGGTCGTTGCGCGAACGGCCGGTGTGCAGGCGCTTGCCGGCGTCGCCCACCAGTTCGGTCAGGCGCTTTTCGATATTCAGGTGGACGTCTTCGAGGTCGAGCAGCCACTCGAAGGTGCCGGCCTCGATTTCGCTTTTGATCTGCGCCATGCCGCGCTCGATCTCGGCGCGGTCGGCCGCGCTGATGATCGATTGGGCCGCCAGCATCTCGGCGTGGGCGAGCGAGCCCTGGATGTCGAACAGCGCGAGGCGCTTGTCGAAAAATACCGAGGCGGTGTAGCGTTTGACGAGATCGGAGACGGGTTCGGAGAAGCGGGCCGACCAGGCTTCGGCTTTTTTGGAGAATTGTTCGTTCATGTGGGATTCCGGTTGATTTGCGTGATTATAAAACATCGATGGGGGCGGAACGCGACATTGGGCGGGCGAAATGCGGCGAAACGGCCTTGATGCGGGGTTTGCGCGGCGTGTTGGTTCGATTGACTTTTGCCAATGGGACGACGCGTGTCGTGTAAAACAATAGGAGACCTTCAACGTCTGCTTCGTACAGAGCCAGCCAAAATGCAAGATTTCCTCGATGACCCTGGCGGTCGCAGGACCGGAAAATCCAATAGTGCGCGCGTTGACTCGGTCCGGCGGAAGGACGATGATCGGCGCATGGCATCGCGCATCGAATCGCTTGATAAGAGGCTGGCTGCCGTCGAGACCGACGTTGCTGTGATTCGTTCCAACTATGCCACCAAGGCTGACGTCGCCGCCGTTCAGTCTAGCGTTGCTGAAATTCAGTCCAGCATGTCGGCATTTCCGTCCCTCTATGCCACCAAAGCTGACCTTGCAAAGCTCGAGTCAAACATGATCAGGTGGGTGGTTGCAACAGCCATTGCTCAGCTTGGCTTAGTGACGGCGTTGATCAGGTATATGCACTGACGCCGGTCGCCAAGCTACAGCGTCTGAATCCACGCAACCACATCGGCCCACCCGCCGATTCGCATGCTGAGCTCGAAACTCGCCTGCTGCACGAGCAACAACACCAACAGGATCAGATACGGCGCACGCATCTTCCCGCTTTCCTTGCGGTCGTGCATCAGCAGCGCCGCCACCACCAGTTCCGTGGCCACGAAAGACAGGTGCAATGCCATGCCAAACGAATCGACGGCGGGCACACTGTTGCCGAGTAGACGAGACAGGGCCGGCGGCAACAGCGGCAGCGCGGTCGCGGCCATGAAACGGGCGTGCAGCGCCAGTTCGTGCCGGTGGTAGATCGCCGCGCCATACGCGAACACGAAAAACGCGATCGAGCTGAGGTCGATGAAGGCCAGGCGCGGCCCGAAGGCGCGGGCGAAACCGCTGTCGCGGGTGAGCATGTCGTGCACGATCATCAAGCCTGACACGGCGAACAGCGGCACAATGATCAGCGACAGCTTGCCGGCGGTACGGTGCACGGCCAGTTTGCGGCGCCGCATCAGCCAGCCCTGGCTGATCAGCAGCAGTATCCACGCGGTCGACACCGCGCCGTGGAACTGATGCAGTCCTTTCGATTCCAACGCTCGTGAGTAAAACGACGGATAAAAGCCAGCCAGGGCAATCAGGAGCAACAGCGAAAAGTACAGCGGCGAACGGTGGTACAGGGGCATGGGGCGCGCATACATCCGAACGTCTCCTGGCTGGCAATACTCGTTGTTTGACTGGCAATGAATCAGTCTAGCATGTTTCCTTTCGTTAACGATAAGCGGCGCCGGCGACGTCTTGGGCGGCGCCCCGGAGCGGCCGGTGCGCGGCGGCTAGCAATAATGGGAATTGAACATGAAAGTTCGATCAAACGACGTAGAATAGAATTTTTGGTGAGGATGCCTAAAACTCATGTCCAGCTTGCAGATCACTACCGACCGGGCGGACCTCGACGTTCCGCTGATTCATCGCTTCCTCAGTGAACAGTCCACCTGGGCGGTGGGCATTTCGCGCGCGGTGGTCGACCGCGCGATCGAAAATTCCTTGTGTTTTGGCGGCTACATCGACGGCCGCCAGGTCGCCTTCGTGCGCGTGATCACCGACTTCGCCACCTTCGGCAACCTGGTCGACCTGTTCGTCATCCCCGAATTTCGCCGGCGCGGCTACGCCACCGAGATGATGAAGGCGGTGATGGTCCACCCGAGCCTGAAGGGACTGCGCCGCTTCACCCTGGCCACCGGCGAGGCACACGCGCTGTACGAAAAATTCGGCTTCACGGCCCCCCAGCGTCCAGAGGCGCTGATGGAGCGCTACTTTCCCAACATCTACGTTTCGTGACGCGGCGTTGACGTGTTTAAGTGAAACATTGTGTAACGCAAGTGCCCCTCCGCGCCCCAGAAAAACAGCGCCACGCCTGTGGCGCGGGGCATAAAGCCCGCCAGTACAGGCGGTATGGCGCGCAGCTCATCTTGTCAACCAAGTTGCGCAAGCCCGCGTTGATGGCTCAGAAGCGCGGTAATGACAATGTGCGATGGCGCACAGACCATGTTTCTACAACGTCATATTCTGGCCGCGTTCCTAGACGAAAGTTTTCGGACGAGAAACGATAGATGGCGATGGAGCCGGGCAAATTGCCCGGTCCCGAACGGCCACATTAGCGCTCCCCACCATACTTCTATTAGAGGAAACAACCATGAATAAATTGCTCGCTACCCTGATCGCCGCCCTGTTCGCCACTTCGGCATTTGCCCAGGCTCCTGCCGCAACGCCGGCCGTCACCAAGGCTGAAGTCAAAGCCGAGAAGACCGTCGGCAAAGCAGTCGCCGAAGAGTCGAAAGACGTGGCCAAGGCCGACGAAAAAGTCGCCAAGGCGGTTGCCAACGCTGACAAGAAAAAGGCCAAGGCCAACAGCAAGGCTGCCAAGAAGCACGCCGACGCCGCTGCCGACGTAGCCAAGGCCGATCCGGAAGACAAGCTCAAGGCTGAAGCCAAGGCCGAAGAAAAAACCGCCAAGGCCGACCTGAAGGCCACCAAGACCGCCGTCAAGGCCGACGCCAAAGTCGACAAGGTCGCCACCGAAGCCGGCGCCGACAAGGCCATCGCTCACGCCAAGACCACCGAGAAGAAAGCAGAAGCCGCTGCCGACGTGAAGAAAGCAGCCGCCAAGTAATTCGCGGTGCCCGTTGCCCAGCGCCGAATCAAGGGCGCCTGGGGGACGGCATAAAAAAAAGGATAGCCTCGGCTATCCTTTTTTTTTGATGTGGCGACTTGATGCAGCGTCGTTCCCGCTAAGGACGGGATCCATACGCATCCTCGTCGTTTCCGCGAAGGCGGGAACCCATACCACCTGATATCAGCGCAACCCGGCCGAACTTGTCAGCCGCCAGCCGCCGCATCGCCCTCCGTGCTGCGCGGCGCGAGCCCGGTCGCCTTGATCTTGGCGACCAGCGGCTTGCCCTTCTTGGCGCGCTTGCCGAAGTGGACCGCCAGGCCCGAGGCGAACATCTCGACCACGCGCGGCTTCGAGCCGGCCCAGGTGCCGATCACATTCACCCCTTTCTGCGTAATCGGCTGCACCGCCAGCAGCTTCTCTTTCGCTTCGAGTTCCATCAGCGTGACACCGCGCCCGCCGTTGGTGAGGATCTTCATCTCGTCGAGTCCGAACACCAGCAGGCGTCCCTTCTCGGACAGGCAGGCAACCGCGCCGGCGTTCTCGCCGATGATCCGTGGCGGCAGTGGCGCTGAGTCCTCGTCGAGCGTGACGAAGGACTTGCCGCCCTTGAGCCGGCTGACCATGTCGCCGGCCTTGGCGACGAAACCGTAGCCGCCCGACGACGCCAGCAAGAGCGAAGTCTGCGCGCTGCCCGCAAAGAAGTGCAGGATGCGCGCGCCGCCCGACAGGTCGACCAGGGTGGTGATCGGCACGCCGTCGCCGCGCGCGCCAGGCAGGGCCGACACCGGCACCGAATACACCTTGCCGTTGTCGCCGAAGCCGAGCAGGGTGTCGACGGTGCGGCATTCAAAGGCGCCGTACAGCGCGTCGCCGGCCTTGAAGGTGAACTGGTTGACGTCGTGGCCAATGCCGGTACGCGCGCGCACCCAGCCTTTTTCGGAGACGATCACGGTGACCGGTTCGTCGACTACCTTCTGCTCGGCCACCGCTTTCTGGGCTTCCTCGATCACGGTGCGGCGCACGTCGCCGAACTGCTTGGCGTCCGCCTCGATCTCGCGGATGATCACGCGCTTCATGGTCGATGGATTGTCGAGGATGTCTTGCAGCGTGCCTTTTTCCTTGCGCAGCTCGGCCAGCTCCTGCTGGATCTTGATCGTTTCAAGCCGCGCGAGCTGGCGCAGGCGGATTTCAAGGATGTCCTCGGCCTGGCGATCGGACAGCTTGAATTCGGCAATCAAGGCCGCCTTCGGCTCGTCCGAATTGCGGATGATCTTGATGACCTTGTCGATATTGAGCAGGATCGCTTCGCGGCCTTCCAGGATATGGATGCGGTCGTCGACCTTGCCCATCCTGTATTCGGTCCGCCTGCGCACCGTGATGAAGCGGAAATCGATCCACTCCTGCAGGATGTCGCGCAAGCCCTTCTGGCGTGGACGGCCGTCGCCGCCGATCATCACCAGGTTGATCGAATTGGACGATTCGAGCGAGGTATGCGCCAGCAGCATCAGCATGAACTCGGTCTGGTCCTGGTTCTTCGACTTTGGCTCGAACACCAGGCGCACCGGCGCCGCGCGGCCCGATTCGTCGCGGATGGTGTCGAGCGAGCCAAGCACCATCTGCTTGAGCGCCAGCTGTTCCGGCGACAGCGCCTTCTTGCCCAGCCTGATTTTCGGATTGGTCAGCTCCTCGATTTCCTCGAGCACCTTCTGCGACGAGGTCCCCGGCGGCAGTTCCGACACCACCGCCTGCCACTGGCCGCGCGCCAGCTCCTCGATCTTCCAGCGCGCGCGCACCTTCATGCTGCCGCGTCCACTGGCGTACATGTCGGCGATTTGCGCGGGCGGTGTGATGATCTGGCCGCCGCCGGGGAAGTCGGGGCCGGGCATGATGGCCATCAGCTCGGCGTGGGTCAGCTTGGGATTTTTGATCAGCGCGACCGCCGCCTGCGCCACCTCGGTCAGGTTGTGCGAGGGGATCTCGGTGGCCAGGCCGACCGCGATGCCCGAGGCGCCATTGAGCAGCACCATCGGCAGGCGCGCCGGCAGCAGTTTCGGTTCGGTGGTCGAGCCGTCGTAGTTCGGCTGGAAGTCGACCGTGCCCTGGTCGATCTCGTCCATCAGCAGGCGCGCGATCGGCGTCAGGCGCGCCTCGGTGTAGCGCATCGCCGCCGCGCCGTCGCCGTCGCGCGAACCGAAGTTGCCCTGGCCGTCGATCAGCGGATAGCGCAGCGAGAAGTCCTGCGCCATGCGCACCAGCGCGTCGTAGACCGACTGGTCGCCGTGCGGATGCAGCTTGCCGAGCACGTCGCCGACCACCGCCGCCGACTTGCGCGGCTTGGCGGTGGGGCCGAGACCGAGGTCGTTCATGGCGTACAGGATGCGGCGCTGGACCGGCTTCTGGCCGTCGCACACGTCGGGCAGGGCGCGGCCCTTGACCACCGAGACGGCGTAGTCGAGGTAGGCGCGCTCGGCGAAGGTGGACAGGGTCAGGGTTTCATCGTCGCCCGGTGGGGGCGGCGGCGGTGCTGCGTCGAAGAGATTGGCTTGACTGGACATAGACTTATAAATAGGGATGTTGATGTTCGTGTTGGCGCTTCATGTTGACGACCATGAAGATGGCGATGGCCATCAGCAGAAGGCCGAGCCCGCTCGCCGGAGGTTGTGACAGCAGCGAAGGTTGGGGCAGGGAGTCGGCGGCGAAGCGGATTGCCAGCGCGCCGAGATAGCCGAAATACATGTGGATCGACGGGCGTGAAAGCAGCATGCCGGCCAGCGCCCAGATCCACAGGATGGCCGCGTACAGCGGTGGCGAGAGCGGCAGCAGGTGGGCGCTGGCGATCAAGCCAGTGGCGCCGGCCAGCCAGGCCAGGCGGGCCGGCAGAAAGCGCTGCACCGGCATCGCCAGCGAGGCCAACAGGTCGGCGCCGCCGCGAAACAGGAGCTGGACGGCGGTCATCGCCGTCATGGCGTAAACCAGCCCCTCGAGACTGACGAGCCGCGCTGGGAACGAATAGGTGGCGAACATCACGCCGGCCACGGCGGCGATCAAATACGACCAGATGCCGAGCGCCACTGAATTGGCGAACGAGGCGACCAGCAGGCAGATCGCAATGAGCAAGGCGATGAGGGCCAAGGCAGGAAGCGGCAAACCAGGAATGAACAGCGCCAGCGAGAGCAGCGCGTAGGGCGCCAGCCAGCCAAACTGCACGGCGGGGCGGTAACGGTGGCTGTGGATCAGTTCACCGGTCAGCGCGTCCCACCGGTGGCGCAGGGTGGCAGCCGGCATGGCCGGGCCGTACAGGGCGAACGCGCCGAGCACGGCGAAACCGAGGGCTTCGGCCAGCAGCAGCCCGACGAAAGGATTCATCGATACGTCGAAGCGGGCGGCGGCGAGGGCGCCGGCGATGAAAAACCCCAGGCCCAGGGCGGCCGAATACAGCGCTGTCTGCGTGTAATAGCGCTTGCTTGCGGTTTGCTGCTCCCAGAATTCGAACACGGTCCGATCGAGCTTGTAGGTCAGCAGTTCGGGATGGTCCGAGCGGATCGATCGCTGCAGATGGCGCATCGACTTCATGAAAGCGGCGTCCATCGACAGCGCGCGCGTCTTGCCGAGCTTGAGCGAGAGCAGTGCCTTGATGGCCGGATCATGCTCGGCGCCGCCCAGCATCTTCTGATAGGCCGTGGTTGCGCGCAGGCGGGCGAACACCTCGAACATCTGCGCCGGCAGTTCGCGCATGGCGAACGCCGCGTCCCTGTCCCAGTCGAAATGCTCAGCGATCGACAGGCGGAGGTCGTCGCCGCAGATCTCGCTGGCGCAGTGCTGCACAGCGCACAGCTCGAAGCAGTCGCGCACGTCCATGTTGAGCATGTCGTCGCCGGCGGCGATCTGGCGCAGCCGGTGGCGTGGCTGCACCATTGCGCCGGCCAGGAAGCCGGACCACAGACGGCGCGCCTCATCCATCGGATTGGCCGGCGCCAGGGCGGCCTCCGGCACTTCCCATGCCGGGGTGAACACAT
>JBDSTZ010000254.1:0-20329 GCA_039927975.1 Massilia sp.
CATTTCTGCGTCATTCGTTCTTGCCTCGACACGCTGCGCAAGCAAGGCCACAACATGCTCGCCGTGCTACAACGCGCTTTCGCCGGCGATCCTATCCAGTCCTTTGCATAGCGGCTGAATAGTTACAAATTTTCTGCCTTCTGCAATTAGGAGCCAGCAGCAGCTTTTTCGTATTACATCTTGTTGATAATGTATAATTACCGTCAGTATAGAACCCCGACTGTGGTAGGTTCCTTCCGCCCTCGCTAATCGAAAAAATGCCCGACGACCATATCCACCAAACTGAGACGGTGCTTGACCTTCTCGCCGACGCGACCAGCTTGGAAGTGGTGAGCGATTTCTTGCGCAAAAAAGGTCTGCACCACAGTGCAGGAAGCTGGAAGGACATGCGGGAAAAGCGCCTGATTCCTTACTTGAACGACTCTCAGATTTCTTTAGTGGAGTTGGTCAAACTGCTAAGCTCGGCAGAGGAAAGCGGTGATCAGCACATTTTTCTGTTTCATTGCAGTGCGAAAGATGCCGAAGCAATTATTGAGCGGAAAGCCGCTGAGGGCAGATTGCGGGCGGGCCGAATGGAACATCTCATCGGCGGTTCGGATATGAATCGGATGCCTGAAACGCCGACTATTGTCGAAGTTCGTTGGGAAGCTGCTGCTGTTGACCTTAGCATGGTAATAAAGGTAGCAGAGGTTCGTACAAAGCGAGTTCTTGAGCGCGAACGCTCTCTCCACGGAAAATTTATTAAAATTTATTCGGACAAGCAAGTACGAGCCGTGAACGTAGCTAGATTGCATCGAAGTGGAATTTTGGAACTGCGTATTCAATCGCACGACAACACTAACAAATATGATGGCGACCTGAACCGATTCATTCGGCTGATCAATCCACTTTTCTCCATCGCACATTTCGCGGAAACTTCCCTCTCAACGGCCAAGGATAAAATGTGGGCGAGGCGAGACGAGTTGCGCGACCTAATCAGATACACTGATGCTTCAGTTGTTGATGAGAAAGGTAACCGCGTGCGGGCCGCAACGGGATCAGACACGAGTACTTTGTCCGACAGCGCGGCAGGAAAAAGCGTAGACTATATGCTTCGAGAGGATGCTAACGCCTATTGCTCAGACTCCAACATTTGGTTTTTGAAATCTGACAAATTGTCCAACCAGGTTCATGTGCTGTTGAACGGTGCTTCTAACGAATTTGCAATTCCTAGGAAGTGTTCTGCAGCGGACTACGAGTATGTATTCAACCAAATTCGACACTTTAATCGATGAGTTTCCTGAGGAGTCGGCTGCGGTAGGCCGATTGCTTGAACTCATTCGAGAGGGGGAGGCGCGTCCTGGTCGGAAAGAATATCTCCCTAACCGTCTCTACGATGTGCTACAGCCATCGAATTATCGGGTACTAGTAAGTATGCTGTCGAGCGCGGTTGATAAAGGCCTGTTAAAACGCTCATTTCGTGTGATTTCCAGTGTTGGTGGCGGCATCGGGGATTTTGATTCTATCCTAGATATTCCAGTTGAGATTTATGACAGCCGCACTGGCCGTAGTGTTAATGTTTCACCGGACTCTATCGAGTTAGTTTTTTTTGTTAAGCCGTAGCGGACACTGAACTTATGCAATTTCAAAGTCTGCAGGAGCTACAGCGGCATCTGCAATCATTTAATGATCCAGCTGAGCGTCGAATTGCAGAAGCTGCCACGTTCTTTACTTCTTCAAATTTGCCTTACAGAAAGCACTTGGTGGTCTTCCTTCACGGAATGAACACAAATGCCGAGTGGCAAGAAGCACTGGCTGAACCCATTCGTAACTCAGCGCACATTGAGCCAGTTGTGGTTGGGTACGGGAATTTTCACCCATTGAAATTTGGCATCCCTTTTTTCTTCCGCCAGCAGCGCATCAAAAAAGTACTTACAGATTTGCGGGGAATCCGCAAGCGTAATCCAAATGCCGACATTTCTATCGTCGCACACAGCTTTGGTACCTATATTGTGTCACGGATTTTGGCCGCCTGTAGTGACGTTAAATTTCACCGTATTTTGCTATGTGGCGCGATTATCGACACAGACTTTGACTGGTTTTCGGTTTCGGCGCAGTTTAACGAACCGGTTGTCAACGATATCGGGCGGCGGGACATCTGGCCTAGTATGGCGAAATCGTGGTCTTGGGGATTTGGAAATAGCGGTTGTATCGGTTTTCAGAATAGCCTGGTTCGCGATCGCCATTTTACATATGAACATAGCGGTTTTTTAAACGTGAAGCATATGCAAAAATATTGGTTGCCATATTTGCTCGATGGGCGCGTAGTGTCTTCACGTTATTCAGCTAAACGTAGCGCCATGGGTTTGGGAGAACGTGTGCTTCGAGCATTTTCGTGGCGACATATTTTTTTCATAGCGGGCGTATCCTGGGCGCTATATAGATACATCTGAGTATGACTCCGATTGATCGTCCATCACCAAGGAGTATCGTCTAGATCGTCTAATTCATTCTCGAATTTTCGTTCCTTCTTTACCCATGGATCATCATCAGATTCGTCTTCCTCTTCCTCATCGTCGTCTTCTAGGTAATCATACTGTGCACGACGTCCTAGATAGTCTTTATTAAGATCTACAAAATCAAATAATTCGTACAGATTTTCGTCACTATCTAACAACTCTGCGACCCGATCAGCATTCGGATGATCTTTTTCCTTAAGGGAGAAAATGGGCGGGGGCGCAACTGTGCTGTCGAAGAACCGCATATCTCGGTTCAACATTTCCTTGAAATACCGGTCTCCTTGAACATGGGGCACAGCTCCGGGAAGCCAGCCTTGTACAGCTCCCTCATACATTAATAACCAATGTGGGCCATAAAGATTGCTTCCCTGGACAAAATTAGGCAAGCGTGCTTTGGCAATTGGTTTTTTTAACAGACCTTCCTTCTCCAAGGCTAGCCCCAAACAAAGACAAATCGAACTCTTCATCTGTTCGAGTAGCTGGACTGATTTTCGTTCTATGTTCAACTTCAATCGCAAAGCCAACCATAAAAGCCATGCGACCTCGCTATGTTTTTCAAATGGAGCATACTGGATGATTTGCGAAGAAACAAATTTTTGCCAAGTCTTAAGCGGAAAGTCCTTTTCCCGTAAGTAGCGATGATAGGTGTCAACAATCGTTACACATTCGGGGATAGTGTTTGGATAAGCATCCATGCACCGCATCAAATACGCTGAAAACACGTCCCAATTATGCGATTTGATGATTTCAGTTTCCACTCGTCTGAGCGCGTATTGAATGACGTTTTCATCATCGAATTTTTTTGCAAGCGCAAACGCCACATCAAAAAACCGGTGCAAATCCCTTCGTTGGGACGCCTTGGACTGTGAAAATTGAAAGGTGTCAAAATTATCGACCCAAGAGTCGTATTCGATTTGTGATATGCGCGCAATTTTTGTTTTTGCGATGTTTGGGGAAAGTTCGTATATCGCTAGAGCTTCGAATAGAACTGCTAGTGCGCGTGAAGCTTCCGTTTCAGTTTCAAAATAGAAGGTGAAATCATCGACATGTCTGAATCCGAGCGGCCATTTGCCGAGCTTTTCCTTCAATAGCTGATCAATAGCCGCTCCGATTAATTCAGCCAAAATATGTGAAGTGTCAGGGCCAATCGGAATCCCGATTGTTTGGTTCTGTTGGGTATAACGACAAAGCTCATCGAGTCGATTTCCAAGTAGTAATTTATTATTGCGAACCGCCTTACGTTTTGCATTTTCCTTTCCTTCCAGTGCCCAAGCGATGGAGTGAGTATATATGCTAGGGAAAAACTGGGCTATGTCGCTAACTAGGGAAAACCGAGCGCCTGCGGAACGAAGTAACTTTTCTTCTTGTAGCTTTTTTATCGGGGTTATTTCTATTGACCTTCCTGTCGCGTTAGCTAACTTTGGAACGCTCAGCGATATGCGGCTCATTCGAAACGACTTATTGATCTGCACCCATTCGTCGGCGATACATCTTGATAGATAGAATTGAGCGACGGGATTAGTAATTGCGATTGGACGGCGATTATGACCAACACGAGCTACCGAATAGCGTTCGTATGCTGCCTCCTCGGTGCAGCGTTCTTTTTTTATTTTATCCCATTGTGCGCTTAAAGTGGAAATTGCTACTGCGAAAGCCCTAGAAGAAAAACACGGGGGGATTTGTGCAGCGAAAAAACCTTCACTCAAGAATATTTCGAGGCGCTTATGCTTATTCATATATTATATGTTTTGGAAATCGATCGAAATTGCGAACCCGGAAGTCCACTAACAATGGTGTTGAATAGCGACCAACAACGAAGGGTATATGACCCACGAGCCTGAACATTTCATGAGGTCCCCAAATGTTCACTTCTCTAACTACCTCCCTGCGTCCGCGCCATCTCCATCGCCGGCAACGTCACCGTCAAAAACGACGACACCTGCCCAATAAGATCCGCCGCCTGCTGCCGCACCTGCCCCATCTGCATCATCGACAGCTCAGCTTGCCCTACCGCCTGCTGAATCAGCGTGCGGCGCTGCACGAGCACGTCGAGCAGCGTCGCATCCGGCGCGCGGCCGGCCAGATCCGACACCACGGCAAGCGCCACCCAGTGCAAGGTCAGCGTCTTCGCCGACTCGTCCAGGTTGCGCGTGGCCACTTCGCTGTCCGCCATCAGCTGCTGCAGTTGAATCCGCGCCGAGGTCAGCGCCGGCTTGTGCATCGCTGGCGATGTCGGGCGGCTGAACAGTTTGCCGAGCACGCCGGTCGGCGGCTTGCCGCTTTCGAGCGCGGCTTCGAGCAGGGCCGGCACCGCCATTTCCGCAAACTTGCGGACGAGCTCAGTGATGGGCTGCAACAGCGCCGCCTGCTCCATCAAGGGCGCCTCGGCCCAGTCCGTGACCAGCGACAGCTTCACCGGCAGAATGCGGCGAAACAATGCCGCCAGGCGCTGCTCGGAATGTTGAAACACCGCTGGATAATCCGTCCGCGCGGTCGCCAGGGCATCGCGCACCGCCGGATGGTCCTCGCTCTCGAACAGCGCTCTCGGCGCCACTTTGGCCGTCATGCTGGTCGACGCCGGTGTTTCCGGCACGTCGTCAAATGACAGCGCCTTGGGCGGCGTGGCGCCGCGCGGCGGGCCGGCAGGCCGCGTCGCCGAGGAGGATTCTTCCGCGTTGCCGAAGTCGAAAGCCCGTGGCGCCGCCGGACTCGGCACGGCGTCCGGCGTCACCACGGGTTCCTCTCCGAAGTCGAATGCCTTGGGCGTCTTGTCTGTCATCGGTCAGTCGGCGTCGGGAGCCATTGGCATTGCTTTCTGCGCTTGAAACATCATGCGCCCGTAACAGCCTCCAGCCGTCCTCAGACCGTGCCGCCGAGCTTGCGGATGAACGTCGCCAAATTCAGCTTGAAGCCGGCGCCGACGGCCTGGAAGCGCCAGTCGCCATCCTTGCGATACAGCGATCCGAATTGCAAAGCCGTCTTGTCCGAGTAATCCTCGTTCAAGTCGTATTTCGCGATCTCTTCGCCGCTCTCGTCGTTGTACAACTTCACGTAAGCGCCACTGACACGGCCAAAGTTCTGCCGGCGCGCTTCGGCGTCGTGAATGGTCACCACAATCGGCAGCTCCACCACGTCCGCCTGCACCCTGCTCAGGTCAACGGTGATGACTTCGTCGTCGCCGTCCTTGTCGCCCGTGCGGTTGTCGCCCGAGTGCACCACCGCGCCATCCGGCGACTTCGGCTGGTTGTAATAAACGAAGTGGGCGTTGCTGATCATGACAGGATCGTCGGCCTCGTTCTTCCTGCACAGGAATACCGACGCATCCAGATCGAACGCCTGGCCGTCGGCCGCATTCACCTTCCATCCGAGGCCGATGCGCACGCGCTTTAAGCCAGGGGCGGATTTTTCGAGGTTGATGCGGTGGCCAGTTTCGAGCGTCGTCGACATGGGATTCCCTTTCGTTGTGAGATGTGTATTTTCGTTGAATCGAGGACCCGGAGCAATCGGCGCGATGCGCGCTTATTGCCCGGATGGCGAGAATCGCTCCAGCAACTCGCGTTCGAGCTCCTGCAACTTCGGCAGCTCATCCCTGCGGCGCTGTTGGCCTTCCTTCGAAATTTGTTCGAGCTTGTCGAACGCGGCAATGAGCTGGGTCTGCACGTGCTGCGCCGTTTCCAGGCTGACCAGCGAGCGCTGTTTGACCCGCGCCACGTTCTCGGTGTTCTCCAGCAGCATGTCGGCCTGCGCGCGGAATGCCGCGTCGGTGGCGTCGTAGGCGGCGTTGGCCACCGCCGCGCTCTGCTTGGCTTCCAGCTGCAACAGGTAGAGCGAGAACACATTGCGCCATGCCGGAATCGCGACGTTGACGATATCGGTGAAGGTATCGGTCAGCGAGCGCGCGTTGTCCTGCGACAGGCGGATCTGCGGCACCATCTGGGTGGCCATCAGCATCGCGCGGCGCAGATCGTCGATGCGTTTTTCCAGGCGCTCAAGACGGCGCTTGAGTTCGGTAGCCTGCTGCGCCTCGAACGCGTTCGTTGGCGCCGGTTGCTGGGCGATCGCTTGCTGCAGCTGGGCAGCCCAGGCCTCGCCCTTCTTCACGTCGGTGTCGAGCCCTTGATAGTATTGTTCGAGGCCTTTGTACATCTCGTCGAAATCCTGGATGCGGCCCTTGTGCACGTTGGCGTGGCGGGTCATCTCGTTCACCAGCGTGTCCATGCGCGATTCCACCACCTGGTATTGCGACAGCATTTTTTCCTTGACCGAGCCAAACATGCCCGTCACGCGCGACAGCAGGCCGCCCGACTTCAGCTTGGCCGGGTCCAGCCCCTTCGAGGTGGCGATCAGTTCGTTCAGCTGGGCGCCGAACACGTCCGCGTCCGACGCGCGCACGGTGCCGAGCAGTTTGGCCGACACCTTGGCCACCGCCGTGCCGGTCGATCCGCCCAGCGAGGCGACCGCCTTGTCGTCGATGCCGGAGATGTCCACGCGGACCAGGGGTGCCGCGCTCGCCTCCGGACGCGCCGCCGGCAGCATGCCCGAATTGACGGCGGGATCGAACAGCGGCGTCAGATTGGGTGCGGGAGTCGCGGACGGCACCGATGCTGACTGCGCTTCTTCGTCGGAGGAGAACAGCGGTTTCATAGAATTCCTTAAGGATTAAAATGACAAGGGTGTAGCTTACCACCGGTGAATACGGCTGAGCGAGTCAAGGCGCGTATCGCCGATCGGCCCCGCTCCGCCGCGCTGCATGGGCCAGCCGAACTGTGGCGGCCCGGTTCGCTGACTGGCCCACATCCTCGATCGCAGCACGGCCTGTATCAAAAATGCGTGCAGGGCAGCTTCATGCCCGCGCGATGAAGTATCGCCATCGCCTCTTTACCTGTCGCGCGGCATTGGCAGTATGATCGCATGTTAATTTGGCAATCAAACCGGGGATTCGGAGCCACAATGAGCAATCCATATCTGCCGCCGAGCACCAATTTCTCAAGCACGAGCGAGCAAGACGGCGGCTGGGAGCCGTCATTCTTTTCACTCAGCGCCAGGATTGGACGCCTCCGTTATCTGGCCTATGTGCTGGCAATATTGGTGGTTAGCGCCTTTCCGCTGATGATCGCGGTGATGTTCAATTTTGGAATGCTGTTCCCGCCGTTGATATTGCTGACCTTGCTCGTCGCTGCGTTGGCCGCAGTCATTCCGTCGATCAGGCGCTTGCACGATCTAGGCTATAGCGGTTGGCTGGCGATCCTGGCGGTCGTCCCGCTGGCAAACTGCGCGCTCGGCGTGTGGTTGACGCTTGCCAAAGGAACAGAAGGACCCAATCGCTTCGGCGCCTCGCCGGGTGCCAATACGGCCGGCGTGGTCGTTGCGGCGATCGGCATGCTCATCACAGTGCTGCTGACTTTTACATTCTTCCGCGGCTGGGGAGATGAACGGGACTTTACGCGCCCTCCGCCGCCGAGTACGCAGAATCCGCCCTCGCCATAGGACGGCCAAATGCTGGAGCGAAAGTAGGCCGGGACGTCGGCGAGATCGATAATCGCTCGCTGTCTCGCAAGCCAGAAACGTCAAACCGATCTCCAATGAGAGGGCAATAATTTCGGCGTTACCGGGACTTTTCTCAACAATAGGCCGCCACCTTGTACGACGCATCATTGGCGCTAATCCGTGTGTGCATCCGCAGCCGTGGCGATTCATGGACCGACATCGGCTGCTCATCACCGAGCAGCGTCACCATCGCCGGCACGTCCATGCCATTGATCGCGGCCTGGAAGCGCCGGATCAGGTCGCGGCATAATTTCTCGCTGGCCGGCGCCTCGGCTTCCTCCGCGCGCAGCCGCCGGCGCGCCCGCGCCAGATACTGCCGCGCATTCACCGTCTTGGTCCCCAGCGCCGCCGCGATGTCGGCGTGTTCGCAGTCAAACACTTCATGCAGCACCAGGGCCAGCCGCTCGGCCGGCGACAAGCGAGTGAGCATACGGGCCAGTGCTTCGCCCAGTTCGGCGCGCCGCAGCAAACCGTCTTCTGGTGGCGCGGGCGGCGACTCGGGAACCAGTTCCATTGCGCAGCGCGCCGCCACCGCATCGCGCGCCCGTTTGCGCAGGCGGTCGATCGACTGATGTTGCACGACGGTTGTCAGCCAGGCCGCCGGCGTCGCCAGCGTCGCCTGTTCGGCGCCCTGCCATTTGAAAAAGCATTCCTGCACAATGTCCTCGGCTTCGGCCTCGCTGCCGACGATGCGGCGGCTGATCGCGGTCAGGCGCGGGCGCAGCTGTTCGAACATGGCGCCGTCGGTATCGATAATGCGCGGCATTGGAAATCTCCTGTGTTGGGGCTCGTGCCACATGACGCTCGGCACCGTCCGAGTGTGACACGCCAACCGGCTATTTTCCAGCTCAGACGAGGATCGTCCGCTTTATGTCCTCGACGGTCTGCGCGCCGGCCAGTTGCATGGCCATGGCGAGTTCCTTGTTGATCAGTTCAAGCACGGACTGAACCCCCTTCCAGCCCCCGAGCGCGAGACCGTAAAACACCGGCCGCCCGAGTCCGACCACGTCGGCGCCCGAGGCCAGGGCCTTGAACACATCCTGCCCGCGCCGTATCCCGCTGTCCAGGATGATCGGCACCTTGCGGTTGACAGCCTTCGCGATGGTCGGCAGAACCGTGAAGGTGGCGGGGCTGCCGTCCAACTGCCTGCCGCCATGATTGCTAACCTGGATCGCCGACGCGCCGGCGCCAATGGCGAGCAAGGCGTCGTCCGGATGCGAGACGCCTTTCACGATCACCGGCAGACCGGACTCCCTGATCACGAACTCGATTGATTTGGCATCGATCTTGAGGGCGAAGGCCGCGTTCAGGGCATGCACGTCGCCGCCCGCGTCCTTTTTCACCAAATTGCCGAACGGCAGGGGGAAGGAGAAATGGTTGCGGGCATCGGCCTCGCGGTTGCCGGTCGCCGTCGCGTCGACCGTGAGCACGATCGCCGTGTAGCCGGCGGCCTTGGCGCGGCGCAGCAGTTCGCGGTTGACGCCTTCATCCTTCTGCAAATATAGCTGGAACCATTTCGGCCCCTTGGCCGCCGCCGCAACCTGTTCCATCGACAAGGTCGACACCGTGCTCAGGGTCATGATGGTCTTGGCGGCCGCCGCGCCCATGGCCGTGCCGGCTTCGGCGCTGACATGGGCCAGGCCCTGGCCGCCCATCGGGCAAACAATGACGGGCATCGCTATCGGCGTGCCGAGGATTTCCGTACGCAGATCGACCGGTCCTTTGCCCGTCAGCACACGCGGGACGATTTGGCGTCGTTCGAAGGCGCTGCGGTTCTCGTGCATGGTCCATTCGTCGCCCGCGCCGCCGGCGATGTAGCCGAAGCCACCTTTAGGGATGACCTTGGCGGCCTGTTGTTCGATTTCGATCAGGTCCAGGAGCTCGAGGGATTTCACTTCGCTGGCCGCCTTGTAGCCGCCAGCCGCAGCGGTTTTTGGCGCGCTGGCGGCGAACACCGGCGCCATCGTTGCCGCGCCGGCGGTGACGGCGAGCGCGGAGCCGGCCGTCACCGATTTCAAAAAACCACGACGTGAACTGCTGATCATTGTAGTCATCATGCCTCCGCGAAAGGGAATGCCGCTTGGATGGACGCTGTCGCGCCCGCTGCGCCGATTCTCTGCTACTGCTGAGTTTGATGTCGCCCGTTACCGATATCAGCGTGGCACGCACGCGCGCAGTGACGCTCGCCCTGGCGCGAATGTGACAGGCAGGGTCTATATTTTTTCGCCGTCACGCCGCGCACTTCCCCGTGCGTCAGGCAGGCAGTGAACCGTCTCACTGATCAAGCACTCCGCGAAAGGACAATCATGACTTCAACTTATCCCCAAGACCTCGGCCTGGTTCCCACCGTTATCGAACAAACCGGACGCGGCGAGCGCGCCTTCGATATCTACTCGCGTTTGTTGAAGGAGCGCGTGATCTTCCTGGTCGGCGAAGTGACCGAGCAATCGGCCAACCTGATCGTCGCGCAGCTGCTGTTTCTGGAGTCCGACAATCCCGACAAGGATATTTCGCTGTACATCAATTCGCCGGGCGGCTCGGTGTACGCCGGCATGGCGGTCTACGACACGATGCAGTTCATCAAGCCGGACGTCTCGACCCTGTGCACCGGATTCGCCGCCAGCATGGGTTCCTTTCTGCTGGCGGCCGGCGCGATCGGCAAGCGTTACGCGCTGCCGAACGCCCGCATCATGATCCACCAGCCGCACGGCGGATCGCAGGGCGTGGCGGCCGATATCGAAATCCAGGCGCGCGAAGTGCTGTACCAGCGGCACCGTCTCAACACCATCCTGGCCGAACGCACCGGGCAAACGCTGGCGCGGATCGAAAAAGATTCCGACCGCGACAATTACATGTCGGCCCACCAGGGCGCGGAATACGGCCTGATCGACCGGGTGCTGGTCACGCGCGATACCAACTGAGCACCAGCCTGTGCGCGGCCACCGGGCGATGGCGGCCGGCGCGATGGGCCGCTACGTCGTCCCCGCCCCGGCCCGAAATTGCTCGTCGCTAACGGGCCGGACTGGCCAGTCCCAATGCTGGATCGAGGAACGCCGTGTAGCGCCCATTGCCAGTCCCCGGCTTTGTGGCGGCGCCCGGCGATGCCGCATCGCGCATCACGATCAAGCCAATGACTATTTTCCGCGCCAACATCGGCGCCGATTGAATCGGGCTATAATTTTTCGCCGCATTCCAACCGACATTGTTCGCCGAATCGATCGCGCGAACCTCATCCCCAAGACAGCAGCCATGAAACCCGCCCTTCTCAGCATCGTCCTGGCCGCCGCGATGGCCTGCACCGCCCATGCCCAACCGGCGCCGGACGACCGGGGGACAGCCCCGAAACTCGACACCATTTTGTACGGCGCGTCGTATTACAACGAATACGTTCCGGCGCCAATTCGCAAGGAGCGCCTCAAGAAGGACGTCGCGCTGATGAAGGCGGCCGGTATCAACGTGGTGCGGATGGGCGAATCAAGCTGGGGCAAATGGGAACCGAAGGATGGCCAATTCGAATTCGCCTGGATGGACGAGATCGTCGCCGAAATGGGCGCGGCCGGCATCAAGGTCATCATGGGAACGCCGACCTACTCGATTCCCGTGTGGATGTATGCCAAGCACCCCGACATCCTGGCGCGCCCGCTCGGCGGGGCGGCGGCTGGCTATGGCATGCGGCAGAATATGAACATCGATAATCCCGAGTACCGTCGCTACGCCAAGCGGATCATCGCGGCGCTGGCCGGGCACTACAAGAACAATCCTCATGTGGTCGGCTGGCAGCTCGACAACGAGACGAGCGCGTACGGCTCGTCGAATCCAACCGTGCATCGCGAGTTTGTCGCCTGGCTGAAGGCGACCTACCACACCACCGCCGCGCTCAACGAGGCCTGGCTGCTCAACTACTGGGGCCAGCAAGTGGACAAGTGGGAAAACTTCCCCACCCGCGATTTCGCCAACAGCACCGGTTACAAGCTCGCCTGGGCCCGCTTCCAGCAATGGCGGGCCTCGCGCTTCCTGGCCTGGCAGGCGGCGCTGGTGCGGCAGTTCGGGCGCGCCGACCAGTTCCTCATGCAGAACAACGCCAGCTTCAGCCGGGGGGAAGTGAACGCCTACGACATGTCCAAGGTGCTCGACGTGGCCTCGAACGACATTTATTTTAATTGGCAGGATGAATACGACGGCCGCCATCAGACGCTGCAAGGCAATCTGGCGCGCTCGGCCAAGCAACGTAATTACTTTGTGGCGGAAACCACCGGACAGGCGCAGGGCTGGGACGCCACCAGGCAGATGCCGCCCTACGATGGCCAGATGTACCAGGACGTGTTCGCCAATATCGGCAATGGCGCCAACTTGCACATGTACTGGCATTGGTCGTCCCTGAACGCCGGCCAGGAAATTTATTGGAAAGGTGTGCTCGGCCACGACTTCGAGCCCAATCGCGCCTATGCCGAAGTCGCGCGGGTCGGCCACGATTTGCAGAAGGTCGGTCCCCTATTGGTCGATCTGAAAAAAGACAACCAGGTCGCGGTGCTGTATTCGACCGATTCGAATAATGCGCTGGGCTTTATGCCTTTCGATAAATGGAACAAACCGCTGCTCCCGAGCTTCCATACCGACGGCTACCGCCGCATTTTCGAGCGGCTCAATGCCGCCTTGTACCGGGCCAATGTCGAGACCGACATCGTGTTCGCCGACGCGCCGAATTTTTCGCGCTACAAGTTGCTGATCGTGCCGGCGCTGTATATCGCGGACGACGCCTTGCTGCAGAAAATCGCCGATTTCGTCAAGGACGGCGGCCATGTGATCATGACGTTCAAGAGCGGCGAGGCCAATGAGAATTTCGCCGTGCGCTGGCAGACCGCGCCAGGACCGCTGCGCGCGGCGGCCGGATTCAAATTCCAGGAAACGTCGACCCTCGTGAAGCCACTCAGGCTCAAGGGCGATCCCTACGGCGTGGGCGAAAAGAACGAAGTCGACACCATCGCCGAGTTCATTCAATTGGAAGGCGCGCAGGCGCTGGCCTGGTATGACCATCCGTTTTTTGGCAAGTATCCGGCGATTACACGCAACGCCTACGGCAAGGGTTCGCTGCTTTATCAGGGCACGGAAATCGGCGACGATTTGCAGCTCGCCGTGCTCAAGGACGAATTGAAAAAGCTCGGGATGACCGGCCCCGATCAGCAGTTGCCGGACCGGGTGACCATCAAGCACGCCACATCGAAAGCCGGAAAGAAGCTGCATTTTTACTATAATTACTCGGCCAGCCCGGTCACGGTGGCTTACAGCTATCAGCTCGGCACCGAGTTGATTACCGATGCAGGCGTGAATCCGGATCAAAAGCTGGACCTCAAGCCTTGGGGTGTGCTGATCGTCCAGGAAAAGTGAGGGTCTGCCGCGCGATTTTTGGCAGACTGTTTTTCTTATTTGATGGCGCCGCTCGCCAGCATCAATTCGGGGAATGGCGCGAACGCATCCGGGTGCAGCGCGACCATCGCGCGCAGCATGGCGCGTCCCGCCAGCTCGACGCCCCCCATCCCCAGCCGCGCCAGCAGCAAGGTGGCGACGGTGGCGTCGACCGTGCCCGGACTTGTGCAACGCTGGAAAATGAGCCTCTCCGGCGCGGCGCCGACGCTGGTGCGCATGTGAGCGGGCCTGGTCGGCGGAGCGTCCAGCGTGGCATGCTTGAGCTGACGGGGAGGGTCGGCGCGCAGAAGGTTCGGGTAGCGCTGTAGTGCCGGCGACATCCCCGACAGGGTGCCCACCACCAATCCGCCCATGCATCGGGGGACGTCCTTCGCGCCACAGGCGGCAATTTCGGACAGCGGGAATGTGCACGACAGGATGCGACTGTCGAACATGAATGCTTGCAGCACGAGCGTGCCGGCATCGGTGGCGGCAATGCTGACGGTATTGTAGGCGCCGGGAGATTCCATGGAGTTCTCGATCGGGAAAACCGCCGCAGGCGGACGCCTGCGGCGCACTTGCAGGCGCTATGGCGCCGGCTGGTTGGCGAGCGTTTCGCACTCCTTGGCGGTCTGGATCGCATCGCTCATGCATTGGAAGTACCACGTATCGCCGGCCGCATTGCGCAGATCGCGGCATACGGTGGCCTTCGTGTTCGCGGCCGCATAGCATAGCTGGAGCGAGTGCCGACGGCGTTCCTCGTCGGTCAACGGTGGCGGGGTGGGTATTTGTCCCGAACTGCAAAACACGCCTGACCAGTCGCACCAGCTTTGCGGGAACCACGGCGTCGGTCCGGGCGGCGGCGTCAACTCGCCGAACGGTGGCGGCACACTGCCCCGGACGCAAACGGTGAACACCGGGCTGACCACGCATGGGTTGGATAATGGGGCCAGGATTTCGCCCTGATCGTTTGGCGGAAGCTGTCGATCGCCTTCGTCCCCGGCAGTGGCTTCGCCGGTACCTACTACGGTTGGAAACGCCTCGGCATCGCCCGGTTCCGGCGGTGGCGCCGGGAAGGTGGTGACGGGGATGTAGTCGCCGCCGTAGTCACCGCCGTAATCGCCGCCATAGTCGCCGCCGTAATCACCGCCATAATCACCGCCATAATCACCGCCGTAGTCGCCACCGTAGTCGCCGCCATAGTCCCCACCGTAGTCGCCACCGTAGCCGCCCTCGCCATAGCCGTCGCGGCCTTGGTCGATCTCCTCCACATTCGCCGTGGTGCCAGGCCGGGCGCGCAGACTGGCGCTCAGGGGCGCGTGCAAGGCCTTCACCGCCGTGTTAAAGGCGGCCTGAAAGTACACTGCCGCCTTTCCTTCCGGGTCTGGCACGCTGGTCACGCCGGACGCGCGAACGTAGGTGAGTGCCGTGTTGCCATCGGGGAGCGACCAGGCATTTACCGTGATGCCCGAGGGAAGCGTGGCGGCGATCCGCGCGCAGCGAAACGCGGCGCCATCGAACAGGCAAACGTCGGCGTGGCCGTCGACCTCAAACAGCAGCGCGAGCGGAGCGCTGTCCACAGGCGCGGCCGGCAGCGGCTCGCTCGCGCCGGCATCGGCAAGCAGCATCGAGCCAGCCGGACGCGACGGCGCCGCCATGCGCAGCGGGACGGCGTGGGTGAGCGGGCCGAAGCGACGCGGCAGCCGCCCGCTGCGGCACACGGGCGCGCCGCCGGCGGCTTGCGGTTGGCACACTTGCAGCGTGCGTCCGGCAAGCTGCACGGTTGGCGCGGACGATGGCGCGCTCGGTGCGGCGGTGATTGGTCCAAGGTGGAAGGCCTTCGGCGTGCCGGCGGCAGCGCCGCCAGAGAAGGCCAGTGAAAGGCAGGCTGCGAGGGCGAAGATGGGCGTGTGTTTCATCAAGTTTCCTTTCATGATCGACAACACGCATTTTTGATCTTGAAGAGCTTGCCTGATTTGACAGGTCGCACGCTTGTCAGCTTCCCTGCTTCATTTTATTTTTAGAAATGTCGGGCGATTTTCGCTTGCCAAAAGGAAGGTCGCGCCAGGCGATTCGCCCGTACCTTAGCGCGTCGCTGGCGACGCGGCGACGCCGTGCAAGGCCAGCGGCACCGCCCTCGCCCACCGGTTCGACGACAATGAAAACGTCAGCGCGCGCACTTGGTGATACCACCCCGCCGGCACATACAGCATCTCGCCCGGTTCGACGATGCATTCGATGGTCGTGGCTTGCCGCGCGAGGGGAAACTTCTCGAAGTCCGGCGCCTCGGGGTCGAACGGCGAGCCAAACAGGATCGGGTTTGCCTCGCTCGGATACAGGAATTCGTCGTGGTGCGGCGGCGCCAGCGTGATCCGTTTGCGGCCCCAGATCTGCGCGAAGATATTGTCGTCGTAGTCGCAGTGCAGCGGCGTCACCGTGCCCGCCGGCCCCATCCAAAAACGCGGCGGTCCCATCTTGCTGAAATACGCCGGCCAGTGGCACATGCCGTTCAATTCGCGGATCTCCAGATTGCCGAGATAAGGCGGCAGCGCGCGCGTCCAGCCGGCCACCAGGTCGAGGTAATCGCGCATCGACATGTCCTGCATCGCGCGGTCGGGCGCGAAGGCTGTGTTGATGTAGTCGCCCACCCGCGCCCGGACGTGCAGGTCGCCGAAGCGTTCGCGCAGCATCTGCGGGGTGAAGTCCAGCAAGGGCCAGCGCGCCACCAGTCCGGTGATCAGAAACGGCAGCCCTTGCGCGGCGCGCGCGCGGAAGGCGGCGGCGTCGAGTATGCCGGTGCGCGGCACCGTCGATATCGACGGCAGCCCTCGGGCCACGCGCTTGATTGCTTCGCGCATCTCGTCGATCGAGCTCACGCCGCGCACCAGCGCATCCTTGCGCTCGCGCTCCTGCCGTTTGGCGACGGCGTCCTCCGGCAGCGCTTGTCTCGACGCCGACAAGGGCGGCGGCCGGCGTGGCGCGGTGCGCGCCGCTTGCGTGTCGGGCGTGCCGGCAGGCGATTCGTTTTCTTCGGACATACGTTCTCGAGATCTTCTGGTTCGCGATCCGGACCCACCCTGCGCGGGCCGGAATCGTCAAGCCGGACAGGATAGCGTATGTCCGAGGACTCTTCCACCGTCCGCTGCGCGCATGCGGCCAGTCCGGCAATCGGACCTGGCCTTCAAGGCGTTCAGACGCCGACCAGCTGGACCACCACTTTGCCCTTGGCCCTGCCCGCTTCGAGATACGCCAGTCCTTCCAGCGCGCGCATGAACGGAAACACCTTGTCGATCACCGGACGGATGTGCGACGCCTCGAGCAGTTCGCCGATCTTGGCCAACTGGCCGCCATCGGGCCGCACGAACAGGAAGGAATAGCTGGCGTCGCGCTTTCTCGCCAGGCCGATGATCTTGCGGCTCAACAGTCCGAACAAGAACTTCATGACAAAGTTCATGCCGCGCCTCCGCGCAAAGGCGGCGTCGGGCGGCCCGACGAGCGAGACCACATGGCTGCCCGGCTTGACGATGCGCACGGCCTTTTCCAGCCCGTCGCCTCTGGTCGTGCCGAGCACGGCGTCGTACCCGCTCAGCACCTCTTCGAATTCCTGCCGCTTGTAATCGATCACCTCGTCGGCGCCGAGACCGCGCACAAGTTCGACGTTGCCGGTGCTGGTGGTGGTCCCGACCCTGGCGCCGAGATATTTGGCCAGCTGGATCGCGAAGGTGCCAATGCCTCCCGCGCCGGCCGGAACGAACACCTTCTGCCCTGGCTTGAGCCGCGCGCGTTCGGTCAGCGCCTGCCACGACGTCAGTCCCACCATCGGAATCGAGGCGGCCTGCACGAAGTCCAGATTGACCGGCTTGTGCGCCGCGACCCGCTCCGGCACGGCGGCGAATTCGGCGAGCGTGCCGACGTCCAGATCGAAGGTGCTGGCGAACACCGCGTCGCCCGCCTTGAAGCGGGTTACCTGGCTGCCCGCCTCCACCACGACGCCGGCCAGATCGCTTCCCATTGTCGCCGGCAACGCAAACTTGAGGATGGGCTTGAACATCCCCTTGGGAATCATGTTGTCGATCGGATTGAGGCCGACG
Organism: Massilia sp.; assembly: GCA_039927975.1. Taxonomy (GTDB): domain Bacteria; phylum Pseudomonadota; class Gammaproteobacteria; order Burkholderiales; family Burkholderiaceae_D; genus JBDSTZ01. The sequence goes on from JBDSTZ010000254.1 coordinate 17,540, forward strand.
GCGTGAATCGTCACGAGAATCTCGTCGGCCTTGATCGTTGGCTTGGGAATGTCGGCGAATGCGAGCTGGCCGGCTTTGCCGTAACGTTTCAGAACGAGTGCTTTCATGCTTGCTTCCTTTTTTTTAGAAGCGGCGGCCACACGGAAGTGGGCCGCCGCCGCGATCAGGCTTGCAGCAAATGCGGCGCAACCTTGCTGGTTTGCGAGGCGGAGAACAGCGCCACCCGGGCCGCTTCGAAACGCTCGAACAGCGTGGTGTCGGCCACCGAAGGCCAGACAATGCTTTCACCCTGATCGAGGGCGGCGAAGGCGGCGTTGACGAGGTTATCGGTGGTCATCACGGTCGCCGAGTCCAGCGCGGCCAGCGGAACGCCGGACTTGTCCCAGATCTCGGTGGCCGTGGCGGCCGGCAGCACCACCTGAACCTTCACGCCGGTGTCTGCCAGTTCCTGCTGCAGGCCGCGGCTGAACGCCAGCACGTAGGCTTTGCTGCCGCTATAAACTGAGCTGATCGGCATGGAATGCACCGCGAGCACGGAGGCGATATTGATGATCTGCCCTTCCTTGCGCGCCTTCATGCCAGGCAGCGCCGCGTGCGTGAGGCGGGTGAGCGCCGTGATGTTCAGGGCAAGCTGGGACAAGGAGTCTTCCAGTGGGCTGCCCTCGATGGGCGCCAGCCGCGCGACGCCGGCGTTGTTCACCAGTACGCTGATCGTCGGATCGTTCGAAAGCACCTGCGCCACACGCGCCTGGCCTTCGTCGGTCGCCAGGTCGGCCACCAGGGTCTGGGCCTTCACGCCGTGCGCTGCCGAGAGCTGCTCGGCCAGCGCTTGCAAGCGATCCGCCCGGCGGGCGACAAGCACCAGGTCATAGCCGCGTTTTGCCAGGCGGTCGGCATACGCCGCGCCGATGCCAGCCGAGGCGCCAGTAATTAATGCGGTCTTGCGAGTGGTGATGGTCATGATTAAATCCTTCTAACGAGGTGGGTGGGACATCTCAAAATATGATGATCGTCATATTTGTGGTTCAAAAAAAGTGCGCACGAGTGTTAGCTCGCGGCCCTAATCGGCTGGCGACCGCAGCGGACGGCTTGCTTTTCCGTCATGCTCGCCCTCGGTATTTTCCCGGCGACGTTTAATGATGGTCATCATATGTCAATTCCTGGAAAGGTGCACGCGGGTCGTCTTTTTATTTTTTCGACGCCGATGGCCGATCCCAATAGCGAAGGCGTCGCCCGGCTTGCGGCAAGGTCACCTGCGCATTTTTTCTTTGCCGTTCGGCGCCAGACTTTCTTCAAATCGCAAGTCCACCGCCCATACTCTGGCATAGTAGAGATCGCCCAACCCGATGACCAAGCTCATGCCCGAAGCAATCACCGTCCGACGCTTTTTGCCGCCCGATTGGCCGACCTACCGACAGTTGCGGCTACGCTCCCTGGCTGACTCGCCCGACGCCTTCGGCAGCGCGCTGGCCGCCGAGCAGCAACGCGACGATGCGGCGTGGGCCGCGCGCCTGTCCGCCGCCGCGCCGGACCAGAACCACCCGCTCGTCGCCGACCTCGGCGGCGCCGCCGCCGGCCTGCTGTGGGCCAAGCTCGACGCCACCGATCCCTCGGTCGTCAACCTCTATCAGATGTGGGTCGCGCCCGAAGCGCGCGCACGCGGCGTCGCCGCCGCCTTGCTGGGCGAGGCGATCGATTGGGCGCGCCTGCGCAACGGTCGCCTGGTGCAACTGGCCGTCACCTGCGGCGACACCGCCGCCGCGCGGCTCTATCGGCGGGCCGGCTTTCAGGATGTCGGCGCGCCGACCTCGCGTCCCGGTACGCCGCTGTTCGAACAAGTCATGCAACTGCCCATCGGCTAGCGCTTCCATGACCGAAAAGAACGAGAACTTTCCCAACGCGCTGGAAGCGGTGGTGCTGGTCGCGGCCCTGTTCCTGGTCGAATACCTGGTCGGCGCGGCGCTGTCGGACATGCGCGGCTGGCTCGAGATGGATTCGAACGAGCTCGGCGGCATGATCATGGTGCTGGCCAATGGCATCGTGTTCACCGTCGTCATGCAATACAAGGGGCTCAAGTACGGCGACCTGTTTCACGCCTCGCCGTCGTCGATCAGCGCGACGATGGCGGTGCTGCTGCCCGCCATTGTGCTCACCGTTCCCCTGCTCACACTGGTGGGCCAGTTGCTGGTCGGCCTGCTGGTGTGGCTGTTTCCGCTGTCCGACAGCGAGGCCGCGATGTTCGGCGACATGAGTTCGGGCCGCTTCGGCATGGTGGTCGTGTCCTGCATCCTGGCGCCGGTGCTCGAAGAGATGCTGTTTCGCGGACTGATACTGCGCAGCTTTCTACGACAGTATTCGCGCTGGTCGGCCATCATCGGCTCGGCCACGCTGTTCGGTTTCGCCCACATGAATCTGTATCAGTACGTGGTCGCGCTGATGCTTGGTATTTTCCTTGGCTGGCTGTACGAGCGAACCCGTTCGCTCCTGCCCTCGATGGCGCTGCACGCCGCCTACAACACGGCGCTCACCGCCGAAGTGTTGAGCGGCGCCGCCGATGGCCAGGACGGCGCCGGGGTGAATTCATCGTTCACCTGGGCGCTGGCCCTGGTCCTCGGGATCGCCGGCATCGTCATGCTGCGCCGGTTGCTGCTGCCGGCGCCAAACCGCTAGGGAAACACTGATTTATTCGCCCACCTCAGTTCCCGCCAGCGGGCCGACCTGAGACAATATCGGTACGTTCACCGCCTGCCATCGATCATGCAAAAGAGTTTCTCCGACCTCGAATACGCC
>JBDSTZ010000255.1:0-5332 GCA_039927975.1 Massilia sp.
AGCGGCGCTTTCGGTGAGCTCATGCCCGCATTATTAAACAGCAGGTCGAGCCGGCCGAAGCTGTCCCAGGTCCTGGCGAACATGGCTTGCACGGAGTGCTGGTCCGTCACGTCGGTGCTGACGGGCAGGACGCGGTCGGCGGCGACGCCTGACTGCGCCGCCACTTCTTCCAGCGGGGCCAAGCGCCGCCCGGCCAGCGTCACGCGATAGCCCGCGCGCAGCAGCGCCAGCGCCACCGCCTTGCCGATGCCGCTTCCCGCGCCGGTCACGATGGCGACCTTGTCTTGAGTGTTCACTTGCTGCCTCCCAGTTGGTTGTTCATGCATTGACCGGGCAGGGTGGTCGTTCCAACCGCAGCCCGGTGCGTCGATTTTTTACCGCCAGTGTCGCCATCGCCAGCCGTCTCGAGGGCGGCCGATTCCACGACCGATTGTAGTACAAGAGGTGCATGCCGAATCCGAGTCTGGAAGCACCGTCGGCCAGCGGCCTGGAAAACACCGTCAGCCACCGCCCTAAAAACTTCGTCGTTCCCGCGCAGGCGGGAATGACGGTTTTTAGTTTTGAGGTCGAGCGAACGACGACGGGAGCGTGTGGTAAGCCAAAAGGTCCCGCGAGACGCGCCTTTCCATCCAAATGCCGTTCGCGCCGGGTTTCATCGTCCAGCCGGAGCGCGTATCGATACAATTGCATTGCGTAAATGCAAAGATGTTGAATGATTATCGCGCGCGATGCGTGACCCTACCGTTTCGAAGGAGCCCGCAATGCCGCAAGCCGCACGCATGTTTATCCATTTGGCCGCTGTGTGCCTGGTCCTGGCGAGCAATGCTGCGCAGGCGCGAAAAAACGAAATTGTCTTCTGCAAGGACGATCAAGATCGTCGGCCATGCGCGGTGGTGCAGACCGGACCCTTCAACGGCGTGCGGCCCAAGCCTGGCCTGAGCGCGCAAATCGTCGACAAGTACATCGTCATCTCCTGGGCCGGCGCGGCCAGGGAGGTCACCATGAACGGCATCGATTACGAGTCGCCATTGACTCTCGTGGCCGACGACCTGCGCCAGCTCGTCATTCGATACGATCTGGCGGCGACGGTCAAAACCAACGTCTCGATGAATGTGACGCGGCCCGACGGCAGCCGCAGCTTCGAGACCGTTGACCTGTTCGGCCCGCAGGCCAGCCCGGCTCCTGGCACCGCCGCAGTGCTGGGCAAGAAGCTCAGTTTCACCGGCGCCCGCCTCGGCGCGCAAATATGGCTGCCGCCCGGCTATCAGCAAGGCAGGCGCTATCCGATCGTGTATGTCGCCGATTCGGGCGACAACCGCGGCGAGCTGGTCGCCGACGCGGTCCGCAAGGGCACGCTGGCGCCGGTGGTCGTGGTGGGCATCGACGCTTGCGTCGAGGGCGACCCGAACGCGCGCTGCCGAAGCCATAATTATGTGTACATGCCCGAACAGGAGCACCTCGACGCCAGGCGTTTTGCCGAGTACGAGAAGCTGTTCATCAACACCGTGGTGCCGCAAGTGGAAGCCAAATATGGCAGTCCGGCCGACGCCTCGCAGCGCGCCGTGGCGGGCGAATCGAACGGCGCGGCGTGGGCCGCCTCGATGGCGCTGAACCACCCCGAGCTGTTCGGCCGGGCCATCGTCATGTCGCTCGCCGGCGCCCACTTTTACGGCCCGGTCGCCAAAGTGCCGATCGTGTTCGCCTTGTCGGGCGGCGTGCTCGAACCGGGATTTTCCTACCATTCCCGCTGCTTCGCCGGCCGCATCGTCGAAGCCGGCGGCACCGCCACGCTGCGGCTTTACCCGGCGGGACACAGCGGACTGATGTGGGAAGAAGAGTTCATGACGGCCATGATGGACTGGCAGGGCGTGCAGCGCGCGCCGCTCACGCTGGCGCCGGCGCGGCCTGTGTGGTGTCCGCAGGATTGAAACTCGGCGAAGCAGGTGCGCCGGCCGCAGGGGAAGCTATTCCCTGACCTTGCCCCGCATCGCCTTGGTCGCCCCGCTGCGCGCCTTGGCGTCGAGCCGCTTGCGCTGCGAACTCCTGGTCGGCCGGGTAGGGCGCCGCATGGCGGGCAGGGTGGCGACGCCGTCGACCATCTCCTGCAATCGCCGCAGCGCGTCTTCCTTGTTCTGTTCGAGGCTGCGCGATTGCTGCGCCTTGATCACCACCACGCCGTCGCGCGTGATGCGCTGGTCGGACACGGCCAGCAGCCGTTCCTTGATGTAGTCCGGCAGCGAGGAGGCGCGCACGTCGAAGCGCAGATGCACCGCGCACGACACCTTGTTGACGTTCTGGCCGCCGGGACCCTGGGCGCGGATCGCGACCAGTTCGACTTCCTCGTGTCTGACGCTGATGCTCACGGCGCCAGGCTGGCGCCGTCCGGCTCGGTGATGTCGTCGGTGATCGCTTCGAGCGAGCGGTACGCCAGCGGCGCGTTGGCCGGCAGGCCGGTGAACAGGCCGGCATCGGTTTCCGCCGCGCGGTTCTGCTCGACCAGCATGCGCACCTTGCCGAGGTAATCGGTGAGCGTCAGCAGGCGTCCCAGCGGCGAAATCTTCACGCCTTTTTTCATGCCGCCCTGTTCGCTGATGGCGAGCGTGACGCTGTCCGGGAAATGCCACTCGCGGCCGATGCTGCAGCTCAGGGCGCGGGCGTCGCGCAGCAACTGGGCGCAGAACATCTCGGAGCCCATGCGGCGTTCGTCCTTGGCCACCTGGTCCATGATGCGCAGCGTGACGATCAGGCCGACGTACTGCACCAGCCCCGCCAGGAAGGCTTCGAACGGATCGATGCCCATCGACTCGGCCAGCGCGCGGTTGGCGGTGGCGCAGCGCTCGGACAGGTTCCACACCCGCGGCGCAAGGGTGCGCGTGAAGTGGCCCGAGTTCATGTCGATGATGGGGCGGAAGGCGACGCTGGTGATCAGGTGGCGCAAGCCTTCCTGGCCGATCAGCATGACCGCGTGTTCGACGCTGCTGATGTTGGTGCCGGTGCCCTTGACCGAGCTGTTGGCCAGGCGAATCACGGCGGCCACCAGCACCACGTCGTTGGAAATCGTGCGCGAGAGCTGGGCGCCGGAGAAGTTATCGCTGCGCAGGCTTTGCAGCAGCTGCGGAATCAGGCCGGGCATGCGGCGCACCAGCGCCGAGCCGGATTGCTGCGAATTGATGATCGCGCGCAGGGTGTCGAGCACCTGGCCTTCGACCTCGTTGGTGTCGAGTTCGGACTCGCCCTCGGTGTCGAACAGCCAGTGGTAATACAGGCTGTTGACGCGGTCGAGCTGATCGAAGGAGACCCCGGAGGTGGTGGGAATTGCGGCCGCCGCCGGCGCGGAAGGTGCGGGCGCATCGACCTTGGTGACGGCCGGCCCGGCAGTGGCGCCAGCGGGCGCCTGCGCAGTGGGGGCGGCCGCCGGCTGCGCTGGCGGCGCGGAGGGTTCAGCCTCCGCAGCCTGGGTGTCCTTGCCTGAAAAAAGCCGCTGCAGCCATTGGTACATCATCCATTCCTTTGTCGGGGCAATTTCGTAGGCGCGCTACGCGCTGCCATTGTAAAGCCTTCCCACGGTTTGCACACGATTTCGTGTAATTAGGAAATGTTGATGACAGTCAACTGCGCCAATCGCGTGCGGAATTACGATAGGACTTCGCTAGACGCCGCAAGCAGAAAGGACCGCCATGCAGACAATCGACAAACCCTCCGCCGCCACCACCGAGTACCTGTCGTTCCGGCTCGGCGGGCTTGAATATGGCGTCGAATTCAGCAAGGTCGAGGAACTGCGGGTGCTCAAGTCGCTGGAGCGCTTTGCCTCGGAGGGCGAAATCATCAGCGGCGTGGCCGTCTCGCGCGGGGTGATCATGCCGATCGTCGACATGCGCGCCTCGCAGCCGGAACGCCAGCGCAAGCCGGACCCGATGACTGACGTGATCATCCTCAAGCTGTCGACCTGCGTGCTGGGGATGGTGGTCGACGGCGTGACCAACGTCGTCAAGCTGCGCGACGACCAGATTTCGCCGGTGCCGGGCATGGAAGGCGTGGCGGTCGACTATCTGCTGGGGCTGGGCGAAACCGAGGGGCGGCGCCTGATCCTGGTCGACATCGACAAGCTGATGTCGGTGCAGCGGGTGCCCAAGGAAGGGGCGCGGCAGGCGGGGTGAGCCCCACCGCGCGGACCAGCGGAACACCGTCCGCGCAGCGCACATTCCGGGTCGATCCCGACCGCGATCGCAGCTTGCCGCGCCAACCTTCAGCGCTCTGATTCGCCCCACGTCATCGTCGGTGAAAAGGGCGCGCCCGCGCTTCCGGGTCCCGTCCGCTTAGGCCGCCAGTCCTTCCAGCTGCTCCTGCAACTCCAGCCATTCCCCTTCAAGCTGCGCCAGGTCCTTGGTGAAGAAGGTCTGGTCGGCCAGCAGCTGCTTGAGCTTGGCCTTGTTGGCCGGCTCGTAAGCGCCAGGTTCGGCCAGCTTGGTGTCGACCTCGGCCTTCTGCCCGTTGCGCTTGGCGATCTGCTCTTCGAGGCGCTTGATCTTGTTCTCGATCGGCTTCTTGAGCGTCGCCACGCGGTTGCGTTCTTCCGCGTCGAGCCGCTTCTGCTCCTTCGAATCCTTCTTGTCCGGCGCCGGCGCGCTTGGCGGCGCCACCGCCGAGGCCACCGGGAACGCCGTCTTGTTGTCCTTGCCCGCCGCCGGTAGCACGTTGGTGCCCTTGCCAAGCTTGGTCTGGAACAGCCAGTCCTTGTAGTCATCGAGGTCGCCGTCGAAGGGCTGCAGCTTGCCGTCGGCGACGATGATGAACTGGTCGGTGGTGGCGCGCAGCAGGTGGCGATCATGCGATACCACCACCAGCGTGCCCTCGAACTGGGCCAGCGCCATGGTCAGCGCCTCGCGCGTTTCCAGGTCCAGATGGTTGGTCGGCTCATCGAGCAGCAGCAGGTTGGGGCGCTGCCAGACGATCAGGGCCAGCGCCAGGCACGCCTTTTCACCGCCGGAAAACGGGCGGATCGGACTGGTCACCATATTGCCCGGGAAGTTGAAGCCACCCAGGAAGTTGCGCAGTTCCTGCTCGCGCGTGGTCGGCGCGATTTTGGCAAGGTGCCACAGCGGCGATTCGTCGTGGCGCAGCATCTCGACCTGGTGCTGTGCGAAGTAGCCGATCGACAGGCCCTTGCCGACGGTCGCATCGCCCGTGAGTGGTGTCAGTTCACCGGCGATGGTCTTGATCAGGGTCGATTTGCCGGCGCCGTTCACACCCAGCAGGCCAATGCGCTGGCCGATCTGCAGCGTGAACTTCACATCGCCGACGATTTTTTTCTCGCTGAAACTGTGATCAGTTT
>JBDSTZ010000256.1:0-2351 GCA_039927975.1 Massilia sp.
GTCGATCATCAAGGACATCGAGCGGGTGATCCGCCTGCTGCGCGAGCGCGGCACGATGGGGATTTTGCTGTGCGAGCAGTACTTCGATTTCGCCCGCGCGCTGGCCGATAAATTCGTGGTGCTGTCACGCGGCGAGGTGGTGGCGAGCGGCTTGCCGGAGCAGATGGATAGCGAGGAAGTCAGGCGGCACTTGGCCGTGTGATGGAGTCTTGATTCAATGACCGCAACTGCTTGCCTTCCACCGATACTGCACGATGAGCGCGCCTGAACGACCAATTGGACCTGGAACAAAGGAATTCATCCGCGCCTGCACGGCAATGACGGTCGATCGGTCGTCGCCGTCGGCAAAACCGCTTGCGCGGGCGAGCACTTAAACCTCGACACCGGCCGCCGGCGCCATGCCCGTCTCCTGCTTCACCGCCCTTAACCTGTTCATCGCCAGCGACGCCGCCGCCGTGCGCGTCTCGACCCCCAACTTCACGAAAACGTGTTCCAAATGCTTGTTCACGGTGCGCGGACTGGTGCCCAGAATCTCGCCGATATCACGGTTGGTCTTGCCCTTGATGACCCAGTTGAGCACTTCGGATTCGCGCTGCGTCAGCTTGAACAGCGCCAGCAGCGCCTGCACCTGCGCCGCGTCGGACTCCTCGCGCAGCACGATCATCCACTGCTCGCGCTCGCCGATTTCGGCCGCCTCGAAAATCAGCCGCGAGGCGCCCCGGATCACCGTCAGCGGTGGCTGCGCCCCGCCGGCGCGCTGCGCCCTGCCTACCGCGTCGAGCCAACCAAGCAGTTCAGCCGGGGTCTCGTTATCCTCCTCCACGCCGGGAATCGCGAAGTAGCTCTGCATCCACTGGCGCGCCAGCGGCGTCTGCCAGACCACCTTGCCGTCGCGCGGCGTAACCGCGATCACAGCGTTGCCGAACGCGTCGAGCGCGCTGCGCGCCTGGTTCATCAGCTTCGCGGTGCGCAGGTGGGCGGCAATCCGCGCCATCAATTCGCTCTGGCGCACCGGCTTGGTGACGTAATCGGTGCCGCCGGCCTGGAAGGCGGCCAGCACGTGCTCGGTCTCGGTCAGCCCGGTCATGAAGATCACGGGAATCTGGCGGGTCGCCATTTGCGCCTTGAGCCGGCGGCATACCTCGAAGCCGTCCATGCCCGGCATGACGGCGTCAAGCAGGATGATGTCAGGCACCACTTCAAGCGCGCGCGACAGCGCCGCCTCGCCATTGTTGGCGACCAGGACCGTAAAGCCCGACTCGTCGAGCGCGTCGTGCAACACCGCCAGATTTTCCGGCATATCGTCCACGATCAGGACCACATGCCCCGCGCGACGTTCAAACAACTTCGACCCCATGCCTCGTTCCCGCCTTATCTTGCTTTAAGCCATTAACTAGAAACCATCATAACCTGCTGAAATAGGCGATGCAATCGCCATGCCAAAAAGCGATGTTGTGAATCCCCAACCCAGCTCAGAAATAATTCGCCAGCAAATCCATATTTCCATTATTCTGGAAATATGGAAACGAAAGAAATCATCAGCGCCCTGGCCGCGCTGGCCCAGGAATCGCGCCTGGCGGTGTTCCGCCTGCTCGTCACCGTTGGACCGACCGGCATCTCGGCGAGCAAGATCGCCGAGCAGCTCGCCATTGCCAACTCGTCGCTCTCCTTCCACCTCAAAGAGCTGACCCACGCCGGCCTGATCGTCCCGCGCCAGGACGGCCGCTTCATCATCTACGCCGCCAATTTCGAGACCATGAACCAGCTGATCGGCTTCCTGACCGAGAACTGCTGCGGCGGCCAGCCGTACTCCCCGTGCCAACCCAACACCTGCAAGCCATGAATGTTCTGCTCCTCCGCACCGGCGACTCGTGCCGCACCATTCACGGCCAAGCCGCGTTCAACCATCGGGTCCCGCGCGGATGCGCGCAACTGAAGGCAAAGCTTGACCTCGTCGGCGCCATCACGCCATGACGCTCGCCCGACGTCTCGTGGCCGAGGGCCTGGGCACCGCGCTCCTGCTGGCGGTGGTGGTCGGCTCCGGCATCATGGCCGAGCGGCTCGCCGGCGGCAACGTCGCCCTGGCGCTGCTGGCCAACGCGCTCGCGACCGGCGCCGGCCTCGTCGCGCTGATCCTCATGTTCGGCACCATCTCGGGCGCGCACTTCAACCCGCTTGTCACGCTGTCCGAGGCATGGCAGAAAAACGTGCGCGCGGTCGACGTCGCGCCGTACGTCGCCGTCCAAGTCGTCGGCGCCTTTGCCGGCGTGGCGGCGGCGCACCTGATGTTCGGCGAACCGCTGTTCCTCGCCTCCGAACATGTGCGCAGCGGGCCGGCCCAGTGGTGGAGC